>NZ_JAYLVT010000061.1:0-512 GCF_035818815.1 Cupriavidus sp. SS-3 | reverse complement strand
CGCGCCGATCGCCTGCGCCGGCCCGCTGCTGGCCGCCGAGATCGACGCGCTGGGCAAGGCCCTGGGCCAGCCGGCGCGCCCGCTGGTGGCGATCGTGGCAGGTTCCAAGGTCTCGACCAAGCTGACCATCCTGAAGTCGCTGGCCGACAAGGTCGACCACCTGATCGTTGGCGGCGGCATCGCCAACACCTTCATGCTGGCCGCCGGCCTGAAGATCGGCAAATCGCTGGCCGAAGCCGACCTGGTCGGCGACGCCAAGGCGATCATCGACATCATGGCCAGCCGCGGCGCCTCGGTGCCGATTCCCGTCGACGTGGTTTGCGCCAAGGAATTCAGCGCCACCGCTACGGCCACCGTCAAGGACGTCAAGGATGTGGCCGACGACGACATGATCCTCGACATTGGCCCCAAGACCGCCGCGATGCTGGCCGAGCAGCTCAAGGCCGCCGGCACCATCGTCTGGAACGGCCCGGTGGGCGTGTTCGAGTTCGACCAGTTCGGCAACGGCACCA
>NZ_JAYLVT010000060.1:0-518 GCF_035818815.1 Cupriavidus sp. SS-3 | reverse complement strand
ATGATGGCCGAGATCGCATTGGTCACCGCCATCAACGGCGTATGCAGCGCGGGGGTAACGGTCCAGACCACGTGGTAACCCACGTAGATCGCCAGCACGAAGATGATCAGGTTGATCACCGTGTGGTTCACCATTTCCATCATTGTTCTCCTGATCAGGCCACTGCCTGTTCGTCCCGCCGCGTCATCAGGCAGGCGGCGACGATGTCGTCTTCCTTGTTGATAACAAGCTGGCCATCCTTGCCGATGATGAGCTTGAGGAAATCCAGCACGTTGCGGGCATAGAGCGCCGAGGCGTCGGCCGCCACCATGCTGGCCAGGCTGGTATGTCCGATCAGGATCACGCCGTTGTGGTTGACCACCTGGTCGGCCACCGTCAGTGGGCAATTGCCGCCCTGGGCCGCGGCCAGGTCCACCACCACCGAGCCCGGCTTCATCTGCCGCACGGTCGCTTCCTGCAGCAGCACCGGCGCCTTGCGCCCGGGGATCAGCGCGGTGGTGATGACGATGTCGGCCTGG
>NZ_JAYLVT010000059.1:0-627 GCF_035818815.1 Cupriavidus sp. SS-3 | reverse complement strand
TGGTGCTCAAGGTGCGCGCACCCGATGCCGCCGAACTGGCGCAGATGAAGCCCGGCGCGGTGCTGGTGGGCATGCTCAATCCCTTCGATGCCGAGAACAACGCGCGCATGTCCGCCGCGAACATCACCGCCTTCGCGCTCGAGGCCGCGCCGCGCACCACGCGCGCGCAGAGCATGGACGTGCTGTCGTCGCAGGCCAATATCGCCGGCTACAAGGCCGTGCTGGTGGCCGCGCACCACTACCAGCGCTTCATGCCGATGCTGATGACCGCCGCCGGCACCGTCAAGGCCGCGCGCGTGCTGATCCTGGGCGCGGGCGTCGCCGGCCTGCAGGCCATCGCCACCGCCAAGCGCCTGGGCGCGGTGATCGAAGCCTCCGACGTGCGCCCCGCGGTCAAGGAGCAGATCGAATCGCTCGGCGGCAAGTTCCTCGACGTACCGTTCCTGACCGACGAAGAGCGCGAGATCGCGCAGGGCGTGGGCGGCTATGCGCGCCCGATGCCGCCGGACTGGATGAAACGCCAGGCCGAGCTGGTGCACCAGCGCGCGCTCCAGGCCGACATCGTCATCACCACCGCGCTGATCCCCGGGCGCAAGGCGCCGGTGCTGCTGCAGGAAGCGACCGTGC
>NZ_JAYLVT010000058.1:0-671 GCF_035818815.1 Cupriavidus sp. SS-3 | reverse complement strand
ACCTTCGCCAACCACATCGTGGTGCCGGAGATCGCGCTGGCGAAGATCCGCCCGGATGCGCCGTTCGACAAGGTCTGCTACATCGGCTGCGGCGTCACCACCGGCGTGGGCGCGGTGCTGTTCACCGCCAAGGTCGAGGCCGGCGCCAACGTGGTCGTGTTCGGCCTGGGCGGCATCGGCCTGAACGTGATCCAGGCGGCCAAGATGGTGGGCGCCGACAAGATCATCGGCGTCGACCTGAACCCGGCGCGCGAGGCGATGGCGCGCAAGTTCGGCATGACGCATTTCATCAACCCCAAGGATGTCGACAACGTGGTCGACCACATCATCCAGCTCACCGACGGCGGCGCGGACTACTCGTTCGAATGCATCGGCAACACGCAGGTCATGCGCCAGGCGCTGGAGTGCTGCCACAAGGGCTGGGGCAAGTCGATCATCATCGGCGTGGCCGAGGCCGGGGCGGAAATCTCGACGCGTCCGTTCCAGCTGGTGACCGGGCGCGAGTGGAAAGGCTCCGCCTTCGGCGGCGCGCGCGGCCGCACCGACGTGCCGAAGATCGTCGACTGGTACATGGAAGGCAAGCTCAATATCGACGACCTGATCACGCACACGCTGCCGCTGGAGCGCATCAACGAAGGCTTCGACCTGATGAAGCGCGGCGAGTCGATCCG
>NZ_JAYLVT010000057.1:0-681 GCF_035818815.1 Cupriavidus sp. SS-3 | reverse complement strand
GCGGCGCAGCGCCGCGTCGACCGGGTAGTTCTCGAACACGACGATCGAATCGAACAGGGCCTGGCCGCCCAAGCCGGCCCAGCGCTGGATGTCGTAGAGCGGGGTGTGCTCGTGCTCGCGCAGCGCCAGGTTCAGTGCCTGCACCTCGCGCAGCCAGTCGCCCACCGCTTGCTGCGGACGCGGCGAGGCGATCACGGGCAGCGTGTTGATGAACAGGCCCAGCATCTGCTGCGCGGCCGGCAGTTCGGCCGGGCGGCCCGCCACGGTGGCGCCGAAGGCCACGCACGGCTGGCCGGTGCAGCGCTGCAGCAGCAACAGCCAGGCGGCCTGCACCAGCGTATTGAGCGTGACCTTCTGCGCGCGGGCAAAGGTGGCCAGCGCGCTAGTCTCTGCGGCGTCGAGTTCGTGGTGGTGCTCGCCCTGGCCTTGGCCTTGGTCGCGCTCCGGGGCCGGCAGTGCCGCCAGCAGGCGGGTCGGCGCATCGAGCGGTGCCAGCTGCGCTCTCCAGAAGGCTTCGCCGGCGCCGGCATCGCGCGACTGCAGCCAGCCGATATAGTCGGCAAAGCGGCCGCCGCTGGCGGGCAGCGCTTCGCCGGCATAGTGGCGCAGCACTTCGCCGAGCAGCTGCGCGGTGCTCCAGCCGTCGAGCAGCAGGTGGTGCACGGTCCAGACCAGATGATG
>NZ_JAYLVT010000056.1:0-737 GCF_035818815.1 Cupriavidus sp. SS-3 | reverse complement strand
CTCTCGACTGACAGCGCAGGCGCCAGCCAGGATCCGGCCACGCCGCTGTCGCATCCGTTGTCGGTCAGCGGGCAGGTGCTGGATGGCCAGCTGCGTCTGACGCTCGCCTTCAGCCGCGCACGCCATCAGGCGCAGACGGTGCGCCGACTCGGCGCAGCCTTGCGCGAGGAACTGGAAGCGCTGATTGCCCATTGCAATGCGGGCGCCGCCGGCGTTACGCCCAGCGATTTCCCGCTGGCGCGGCTGACGCAGTCAGGACTCGCTGCGCTGAAGCTCGATCCCGCGCAGGTGCAGGACCTCTATCCGCTCTCGCCGATGCAGGCCGGCATGCTCTTCCACAGTGTGCTGGCGCCCGAGGGCAGTGCCTATACCAACCAGCTGCGCGTCGATATCGACGGACTCGATCCGGCGCGCTTTATCGCGGCATGGCAGGCCGCGCTCGCGCGCCACGACAGCCTGCGCTGCGGCTTCCTGCATCGTGGCGAGCAGCCGCTGCAGTGGGTGTCCCGCTCGGTGCGGCTGCCGCTCACCCATGCGGACTGGACCGGCCGCGACGCCGCCGAGCTGGACCGCTTTGCCGCCGCCGAACTGGGCCAGCGCTTCGACCTGGAGCGGCCGCCGCTGATGCGCCTGGCGCTGCTGCGCACCGGCGCGCACCGCCATCATCTGGTCTGGACCGTGCACCACCTGCTGCTCGACGGCTGGAGCACCGCGCAGCTGCTCGGCGAAGTGCTGCG
>NZ_JAYLVT010000055.1:0-737 GCF_035818815.1 Cupriavidus sp. SS-3 | reverse complement strand
CGCAGCACTTCGCCGAGCAGCTGCGCGGTGCTCCAGCCGTCGAGCAGCAGGTGGTGCACGGTCCAGACCAGATGATGCCGGTGCGCGCCGGTGCGCAGCAGCGCCAGGCGCATCAGCGGCGGCCGCTCCAGGTCAAAACCCTGCGCGCGCTGGCGGTCCGCGAAGGCATCGATCTCGTCCGCGCCGCGCCCGCGCCAGTCCTCGACCAGCACGGGCAGCGCCGCCTGCCTGGCGACCCACTGCAGCGGCGGCTCGGCCCGGTGCAGGAAGCCGCTGCGCAGCGTGTCGTGGCGCGCCAGCACCGCATGCCATGCCGCGGTGAAGCGATCCGCCTCGATGCCCTCGACATCGACTCGCAACTGGTTGGTATACGCGCTCCCTTGCTCGGCAAACACGCTGTGGAACAGCATCCCGGCCTGCATCGGCGACAACGGGTAGAGGTCTTGCACCTGCTGCGGCACCAGCGCTAGCGCATCCAGCCCGGCCTGCGACAGGCTGGTTAGCGGGAAGTCGGATGGCGTGATGCCCGCGGGCCCGGCGGCGCAATGGGCGACAACTGCCTCCAGTTCCGTGCGCAAGGCTGCCGCCAGCGCTTCGATCGCCGTGCTGCGATAGCGGCGGCGGGCATAGGCCACCGACAGCTTGAGCTGTCCGCCCTGTACCTGCCCGCTGACCGACAACGGATGCGACAGCGGCGTGGCCGGATCCTGGCTGGCGCCTGCGCTGTCAGTCGAGAG
>NZ_JAYLVT010000054.1:0-926 GCF_035818815.1 Cupriavidus sp. SS-3 | reverse complement strand
GCGACGATCTCGCCCAGCGTGGCGTAGCTGTAGGTATAGATCGAGCCCGACACCGGGATCGCCGAGGCGAACTCCGCATAGCACAGCGCGGCAAAGCCGCACGCCAGCGCCGCGATCACGAACGACACCGTCAGCGCTGGCCCCGCGGTCAGCGCGCCGGTGCCGGTCAGCACGAAGATGCCGGTGCCGATGATGGCGCCGATGCCCATCAGCACCAGGTCGACCGGACCCAGCACTTTTTTCAGGCCGTCATCGCGCGCGACGGCCAGCATCGCGTCGATGTCCTTGGTACGGAACAAGCTCATTCAGACTCCTGCAACGGTGGCCGGGCCCGCGGTGGCAACGCGCGGGTCCGGCAAAAAGGGCGCTAGTGTACGCCGCTGGCCGGGCGCTTACAGCACTTGCACCCGGCCACCGCATGGCAGGAATGATAGGAAAGCCCCGCCTGCCCGGCACTGACGGCAGGCAAGGCGCGCGCTCAGGCGTGCGCGAGGATGTTGACCAGTTGCCCGAAGGGGTCGCGCACGAAGAAACGGCGCACGCCCCACGGTTCGTCGGCCGGGCCGTATTCCACGGCAAATCCGGCGGCTACCATGCGGCGGTGGGCCTCGTCGACATCGTCGACCTCGATCGACAGTGCGGGCACGGGCGTGCCGTTGCCGCCTTCCACGGCAAAGCTGACCTGCGCGCGCGCGGTGCCATCGCTGCCGTAGGTGCGGATCCAGCCGTGGTCCATCAGCAGGTCCAGGCCCAGCACGTCCTGGTAGAAGGCGCGCGCCTGGCCGGGATCGGCGGTGCCGATGTTGGCGACGATGCGGTTGACCTTCATGCCCGCGCTCCGCTGGTTACTTCGCCACCGGCATGGTGAACTCCGCGCCCTTGGCGATCGAATCGGGCCAGCGCTGCATCACGCTCTTGTAGCGCGT
>NZ_JAYLVT010000053.1:0-966 GCF_035818815.1 Cupriavidus sp. SS-3 | reverse complement strand
CTGATTCTCGGCGTCAACGGCTTCATCGGCCACCACCTGACGCGCCGCATCCTGGAAACCACGCCGTGGGAGGTCTACGGCATGGACATGAACACGGACCGCCTGGGCGACCTCGTCGACCACCCGCGCATGCATTTCTTCGAGGGCGACATCACCATCAACAAGGAGTGGATCGAGTACAACATCCGCAAGTGCGACGTGGTGCTGCCGCTGGTCGCCATCGCCACCCCGGCCACCTACGTGCGCCAGCCGCTGCGCGTGTTCGAGCTGGACTTCGAGGCCAACCTGCCGATCGTGCGCGCCGCGGTCAAGTACCGCAAGCACCTGGTGTTCCCGTCGACCTCCGAGGTCTACGGCATGTGCGGCGACGAGGAATTCGACCCCGACGCCTCGCCGCTGGTCTACGGCCCGATCAACAAGCCGCGCTGGATCTACGCCTGCTCCAAGCAGCTGATGGACCGCGTGATCCATGCCTACGGCATGGAGCAAGGGCTCAATTACACGCTGTTCCGCCCCTTCAACTGGATCGGCGCGGGGCTGGACTCGATCTTCGAATCGAAGGAAGGCTCGTCGCGCGTGGTGACGCAGTTCCTGGGCCATATCGTGCGCGGCGAACCGATCAGGCTGGTCGACGGCGGCGCGCAGCAACGGGCCTTCGCCGACATCGCCGACGGCATCAGCGCGCTGATGCGCATCATCGAGAATCCCGACGGCGTGGCCAGCGGCAAGATCTACAACATCGGCAACCCGGACAATATCCACTCGGTGCGCGAGCTCGCCGAGATGATGCTGAAGATGGCCGCCGACTACCCGGAATACGCGCAGCAGGCGCGCCTCACCCAAATCGTCGAGACCTCCTCGGGCGACTTCTACGGCAAGGGCTACCAGGACGTGCAGCACCGCGTGCCGAAGATCGACAACACCATCGAGGAGCTGGGCTGGCGCCCCGAGATCGGCATGGAAGCG
>NZ_JAYLVT010000052.1:0-1028 GCF_035818815.1 Cupriavidus sp. SS-3 | reverse complement strand
GCGGAGTTCGCCTCGGCGATCCCGGTGTCGGGCTCGATCTATACCTACAGCTACGCCACGCTGGGCGAGATCGTCGCGTGGATGATCGGCTGGGACCTGCTGCTGGAATACGGGCTGGCCACCTCGGCCGTGTCGGTGGGCTGGTCGGGCTATTTCCAGTCGCTGATGGCGGGCTTCGGCATGAAGCTGCCGGCGGCGCTGAGCGCGGCGCCGGGCTCGGTGCCGGGCGTGCACACCGTGCTGAACCTGCCGGCGTGCCTGATCATGCTGGCCATCACCTGGGTGGTGTCGTACGGCGTGCGCGAGTCCGCGCGCGTCAACAACCTGATGGTGGCGGTGAAGATCGGCGTGGTGCTGCTGTTTATCGCGGTGGGCGTGTGGCACGTGCAGCCGGCCAACTGGCAGCCGTTCGCGCCGTTCGGCTTTGCCGGCATCTTCAATGCGGCGGCGCTGGTGTTCTTCGCCTTTATCGGCTTCGATGCCGTGACCTCGGCCGCGGAAGAAGTGCGCAACCCGCGCCGCGACCTGCCGATCGGCATCATCGGCTCGCTGGCGGTCTGCACGGTGCTGTACGTGGTGGTGGCGGCGATCATGACCGGCATCGTGCCGTTCGCCAAGTTTGCCGGCGTGGACCACCCGGTCTCGCTGGCGCTGCAGTTCGCCGGGCAGAACTGGGTGGCGGGCTTTGTCGACCTGGGCGCGATCCTGGGCATGACCACGGTGATCCTGGTGATGACCTACGGCCAGACCCGCGTGATCTTTGCCATGTCGCGCGACGGCCTGCTGCCCGAGCGGCTGTCGTCGGTGCACCCGGTGCATGCCACGCCGTACTTCGCCACCTGGACCGTGGGCGTGGTATTTGCCGCGATTGCCGCCTTCGTGCCGCTGAACGTGCTCGCCGAGCTGATCAATATCGGCACGCTGGCCGCCTTCACCCTGATCTCGGTGGCGGTGCTGGTGCTGCGCAAGACCCGGCCCGAGCTGCCGCGCGCGTTCCGCTGCCCGGGCGTGCCGGTGGTGCCGCTGCT
>NZ_JAYLVT010000051.1:0-1081 GCF_035818815.1 Cupriavidus sp. SS-3 | reverse complement strand
CCGGTGTAGTTGGCGCTGGGGCGGATGATCTTGTTGTCGATGCGCTGCTCGATGATGTGCGCGGCCCAGCCCGAGGTGCGCGAGATCACGAACAGCGGCGTGAACATCGCGGTGGGCACGCCCATCATGTGGTAGCTGACCGCGCTGAACCAGTCCAGGTTCGGGAACATTTTCTTGATGTCCCACATCACCGTTTCCAGGCGCTCGGCGATGTCGAACATCTTCATCGAGCCGGCGTCCTTCGACAGCTTCTTCGCCACTTCCTTGATCACCTGGTTGCGCGGGTCGCCGGTGGTGTACACCGGGTGGCCGAAGCCGATCACGACCTCCTTGTTCTCGACGCGGCGGGTGATGTCGGCCTGGGCCTCGTCCGGGTTGTCGTAGCGCTTCTGGATCTCGAACGCGACCTCGTTGGCGCCGCCGTGCTTGGGGCCGCGCAGCGCGCCGATCGCGCCGGCAATCGACGAGTACATGTCCGAGCCGGTGCCGGCGATCACGCGCGCGGTGAAGGTCGAGGCGTTGAACTCGTGCTCGGCGTACAGGTTGAGCGAGGTGTTCATGGCGCGCTCCCACAGCGCCGACGGCTTCTCGCCGTGCAGCAGGTGCAGGAAGTGGCCACCGATCGAGTCATCGTCGGTCTCCACTTCGATGCGGCGGCCGTTGTGGCTGTAGTGGTACCAGTACAGCAGCATCGAGCCGAGGCTGGCCATCAGCCGGTCGGCGATGTCGCGCGCGCCCGGGATGTTGTGGTCTTCCTTCTCCGGCAGCACCGTGCCCAGCACCGACACGCCGGTGCGCATCACGTCCATCGGATGGGCGCTGGCGGGCACCCATTCCAGCGCCGCCTTGACGTTGGCGGGCAGGCCGCGCAGCGACTTCAGCTTGGCCTTGTAGGCGGCCAGCTCGGATTTGGTCGGCAGCTTGCCGTGCACCAGCAGGTGGGCGATCTCCTCGAATTCGCAGGTCTCGGCGATGTCGAGGATGTCGTAGCCGCGGTAGTGCAGGTCATTGCCGGTGCGGCCGACGGTGCACAGCGCGGTGTTGCCGGCGGTCACGCCCGACAGCGCGACGGATTTCTTGG
>NZ_JAYLVT010000050.1:0-1191 GCF_035818815.1 Cupriavidus sp. SS-3 | reverse complement strand
GTCGAGGTGTCCTGCGTAATCTCTTCGCCCTTGGCCAGCGACCGCAGCAGGCGGCGCATGATCTTGCCCGAGCGCGTCTTGGGCAGGTTGTCGCCAAAGCGGATGTCCTTGGGCTTGGCGATCGGGCCGATTTCCTTGCCGACCCAGTTGCGCAGCTCGGTTGCGAGCTTGGCCGCTTCCTCGCCGCTCGGGCGCGAGCGCTTGAGCACGACGAAGGCGCAGATGGCCTCGCCGGTCATGTCGTCCGGGCGCCCGACCACCGCGGCTTCCGCCACCAGCGGGTTGGCCACCAGCGCCGACTCGATCTCCATCGTGCCCATGCGGTGCCCCGACACGTTCAGCACGTCGTCGATGCGGCCCATGATGGTGAAGTAGCCGGTGTCCTTGTCGCGGATCGAGCCGTCGCCGGCCAGGTAGAGCTTGCCGCCGAGCTCTTCGGGGAAATAGCTCTTCTTGAAGCGCTCCGGATCGCCCCAGATGGTGCGGATCATCGCCGGCCACGGGCGCTTGACCACCAGGATGCCGCCGCTGCCGTTGGGCACGTCCTGTCCGGTCTCGTCGACGATGGCGGCCATGATGCCCGGCAGCGGCAGCGTGCACGAGCCCGGCACCAGCGGCGTCGCGCCCGGCAGCGGCGTGATCATGTGGCCGCCGGTCTCGGTCTGCCAGAAGGTGTCGACGATCGGGCAGTTCTCATTGCCGACATTCTTGTAGTACCACATCCACGCTTCCGGGTTGATCGGCTCGCCCACGGTGCCGAGCAGGCGCAGGCTCGACAGGTCGTACTGCTTGGGGTGGATCTTCTCGTCGGCCTCGGCGGCCTTGATCAGCGAGCGGATCGCGGTCGGCGCGGTGTAGAAGATGCTGACCTTGTGGCGCGCGATCATGTCCCAGAAGCGGCCGGCGTTCGGGTAGGTCGGCACGCCCTCGAACACCACCTGGGTGGCGCCGGCCGCCAGCGGGCCGTAGGCGATATAGGTGTGGCCGGTGACCCAGCCGATGTCGGCGGTACACCAGAACAGGTCGTCGGGCTTGATGTCGAACGACCACTTCATCGTCATCAGCGCCCACAGCAGGTAGCCGCCGGTGCTGTGCTGCACGCCCTTGGGCTTGCCGGTGGAGCCCGAGGTGTAGAGCACGAACAGCGGATGCTCGGCGCCGACGGGTTCGGCCTCGCAGGTATCGGGCTGG
>NZ_JAYLVT010000049.1:0-1223 GCF_035818815.1 Cupriavidus sp. SS-3 | reverse complement strand
TCGGGCGCCTTCGCCTTCGGTTCCTTCTTCTTGAACATCTCCAGCATGCGCTGGGTCACCAGGAAGCCGCCGAACACGTTGACCGCCGCCAATGCCACCGCCAGCGTGCCCATCACGCGCCCGACGCCGCCTTCGGTCAGGCCCGCGGCGAGCATGGCGCCGACGATGATGATGGCCGAGATCGCGTTGGTTACCGCCATCAGGGGCGTATGCAGGGCCGGCGTGACCGTCCAGACCACGTGGTAACCCACGTAGATCGCCAGCACGAAGATGATCAGGTTGATCACCGTGTGGTTCACCATCTCCATCGACTTCTCCTCCGTTGCTTTGAAACCGGGATGCTGCGTGTTGCTGTGATTGTTCTTTGCAGTATTACGGTGGGGCACGCCAACGGCCATTGGCTCTTAAATTTCCGGTGGCGTGCTCCCTCTCCCGCAAGCGGGAGAGGGGAGCAACCCTTCAGGGGTTGATATTCAGACCTTCTTGATTTCCTTGATGCCGTTCTTCTCGTTCACCAGGATGACCTTGGGCTTGTACGTGGCGATTTCCTCGTCCGTCATCGGCGCATAGGTGCAGATGATCAGCTGGTCGCCCAGGTGCGCGCGGCGCGCGGCGGCGCCGTTCAGCGAGATCTCGCCGCTGCCGCGCTCGCCCTTGATGATGTAGGTGGAGAAGCGCTCGCCGTTGTTGACGTTGTACAGCTCGATCTTCTCGAACTCCTTCATGTCGGCAGCGTCCAGCAGGTCCTGGTCGATGCCGCACGAACCCTCGTAGTTGAGGTCCGCCTGCGTCACGGTGACGCGGTGGAGCTTGGCGCGGAGCATGATGCGTTGCATGGGTGATACGTCCTTATATCTGAAGCGAAAGCAGTGGGCGCGCTGCGCCCGTTGGAGTTACGCCGCCTCGCGCACGACCTGGCCGTCCCTGCACATCAGGCAGGCGGCGACGATGTCGTCTTCGAGGTTGAGCGTGAACTGGCCGTCCTTGTCGACGACCAGCTTGAGGAAATCCAGCACGTTGCGGGCATAGAGCGCCGAGGCGTCGGCCGCCACCATGCTGGCCAGGTTGGTATGTCCGATCAGGATCACGCCGTTGTGGTTGACCACCTGGTCGGCCACCGTCAGCGGGCAGTTGCCGCCCTGGGCCGCGGCCAGGTCGACCACCACCGAGCCCGGCTTCATCTGCTGCACGGTCGCTTCCTGCAGCAGCACCGGCGCCTTGCG
>NZ_JAYLVT010000048.1:0-1239 GCF_035818815.1 Cupriavidus sp. SS-3 | reverse complement strand
CGATCTCGCCCGGCTCGATGCGAAAGCCGCGGATCTTCAGCTGCTGGTCGATGCGGCCCAGGTATTCCAGCTCGCCGCCAGGCAGCCAGCGCGCCAGGTCGCCGGTGCGGTAAAGGCGCGCGCCATCGCCGGCGAACGGGTCGGGCACGAAGCGTTCCGCGGTCATGCCGCCCTTGTTCAGGTAGCCGCGCGCCAGGCCTTCGCCGCCGATGTACAGCTCGCCGGCCACGCCCGGCGGCGCCAGGTTCAGCTCGGCATCGAGCAGGTAGCAGCGGCGCGCGCCCACCGGGCGCCCGATCGGCGCGTAGGTGCCGGCGAAGCCGGCTGCGGGCGCATCGGCGCGCACCTTCCAGACCATCGGCGTGACCACGGTTTCGGTCGGGCCATAGCCGTTGATAAAGGTGCGCGGCGCCAGCGCGCGGCGCGCCTGCGCAAAGGCGGCGCGCGGCATGGCCTCGCCGCCGAAGGAGTAGAGCGCCACCGGCGGGCGCTCGCCGCTCTGTTCGCAGTACTCGGCCAGCTGGCGCAGGTAGGCCGGCGGGAAGCCGGCGTTGGTGACGCCGTGGCGGGTCATGGCCGCGGCGGTCTGCTCGGGCGTCCACAGCGCATCGTCGCGCAGCAGCAGCGAGCCGCCGCAGGCAAGCGCGCACAGCCAGCGCTCGTGGGCGCCGTCAAAGGCGAACGAGAGGAAGTGCAACTCGCGCGAATGCGGGCCCATCTCGTAGGCGTCGATGGTCGCGGCCACATGCATGGCCAGCGGTCCGTGCGCGACGCAAACACCCTTGGGCCGGCCGGTGGAGCCGGAGGTGTAGATCACGTAGGCAAGCTGGCCGGGGTGGACCGGCTGCTGGGGCAGCGGCGCGATGTCCTCGGCGAGCGTATCCAGCGTCAGCACCGGCAGCGCCGCCGGCGCGGGCAGCGCGTCGAGCAGCGCCGGTTCGGTGACCAGCAGCCGGATGGCGCTGTCGTCGAACAGGTAGGCCAGCCGGTCCCTGGGATACGCCGGATCGAACGGCACGTAGGCGGCGCCGCAGCGCATCACCGCGAGCAGCGCGACGACCAGGTCGGGCGAGCGCGACAGGGCGATGCCGACGCGATGCTCGGCGCCGATGCCGCGGGCGTGCAGCACGGCGGCGAGGCGGTCGGCGCGGGCCAGCAGTTCACCGTAGCGCAGCACCTGTTCGCCGCAGATCACGGCGACGGCATCGGGGCGCGCCGCCGCGTGGCGGGCGATGTGCG
>NZ_JAYLVT010000047.1:0-1278 GCF_035818815.1 Cupriavidus sp. SS-3 | reverse complement strand
CAATACAGTGTTTACCGCCTCCCTTCGCTCCCCTACCCGCTTCAAAAATACGTGCGACGACTGACTTTCGTTATGGTCACCGTCGGAACCACAGCAATGACAGGCTACAAGCAGCGATCAGCAGCACAACTGAGGTCCCGGCCAGCAAAGAACTGATTTCGGTCTCCCTGCGTTCGAGCGCGAAACGGGCGCTAAGCTGCCGATATACCCGTGTCAGATCCGCGGCCGATCCGGCCAGGAAGTACTCGCCAGCAGTCAGCGTCGCGACCGCGAGCAAAGTCGGCTCATCCAGTTGTGTGAAGGAGGACTGGCTCGACTCTGCTTGGCCGTGCGGGGTACCGTAGCCTACGGTATAGACGCGAACCCCACGCTGGGCAGCCATGCGCGCGGCGTCTAGCGGATCTGGCCCAGTGGTCCGGCGACCATCGCTGAGCAGGATTACCACTCCGTGCCGATAAGAGCCGGGCATCGTCGGTGGCTGTTCCAGTTCGCGCTTGCGAACGGCGTCCGCCGCAGCAGCTTCGGACTGCGTTCTTCCACCAGGTCCCGGTGCCAGGGTCTCGCCGCGGAAAAGGATAGCTTCGAGGTCGATGCCATCATCGTCGGGAAACAATACCGCCAGGGCCTGGATCAGTCCGCTGCCTGTCGCCGTGCCGTGTTGGAGTTGGAAGCGATCGATCGCATCGAGCATATCCTGACGGTTGTCGGTTGGAGGCTGCACTACGGTGGCCGTGGCAGCAAACGAGACAATGCCCAGGCGCACGCTTGCAGGCAGTCCGATGACCAGATCTCGTGCGGCCTGCTGCGCGGCACTGATCCGACTGGGCGCCACGTCGGTTGAATTCATGCTGAGGGAGGTATCGACAGCCAGTACCACTGTGATGATGTCTGACGGCAGGGTGATGGTCGTGGCAGGACGGGCGCATGCCAGGAGGGCCGCGCCCAACGCCAAGAGAAAAAGCAGCGGCGGGATGTGACGCCGAAGGCGTAGGCCGTGCCCCAACGCGGCGCGCGGCAGAGCAAGACTGGCATACAACAGAGCAGCTTTCTTGCGTCGTGCCATCAGGTAGACGTAGGCACCTGCTAGCAAAGGGAGAAAGCACAACAGCCAGAGCAATTGCGGCCAGAGAAACTGCATGCCGTACTCCATGGCGCGTTGATAAAGCGATGATACTGCAGGCTTATGCGCCAGGTGCAATGCGCATGTTTGCCGATCGGCAACGGTAAAATGCGCACGAAAAGAAACTTACCGCACACGGAGTCCCGGCCTCTTCCCTA
>NZ_JAYLVT010000046.1:0-1331 GCF_035818815.1 Cupriavidus sp. SS-3 | reverse complement strand
TTCGCCACCGGCATGGTGAACTCCGCGCCCTTGGCGATCGAATCGGGCCAGCGCTGCATCACGCTCTTGTAGCGCGTGTAGAAGCGCACGCCCTCTTCGCCATAGGCATGGTGGTCGCCGAACAGCGAGCGCTTCCAGCCGCCGAACGAATGCCACGCCATCGGCACCGGGATCGGCACGTTGATGCCGACCATGCCCACCTGGATCTGCCGCGCGAACGCGCGCGCGATGCCGCCGTCGCTGGTGTAGCACGACACGCCGTTGCCGTACTCGTGCGCGTTGATCAGCGCCACCGCCTCGGCAAAGTCATGCACCCGCACCACCGACAGCACCGGGCCGAAGATCTCTTCCTTGTAGATCGTCATCTCCGGCGTCACATGGTCGAACAGCGTGCCGCCGACATAGAAGCCGTTCTCGTGCCCGTCGACCTGGTGGCCGCGGCCATCGGTCACCAGCGTCGCGCCCTCGGCCACACCCTTGGCGATATAGCCTTCGACCTTGGCCTTGTGCGCGCCGGTGACCAGCGGCCCCATCTCGGCATCGGCCTCCATGCCGTTGCGGATCTTCAGCGCACGCGCGCGTTCGGCCAGGCGCGGCACCAGCTGGTCGGCCACCTCGCCGACCGCCACCGCCACCGAGATCGCCATGCAGCGCTCGCCGGCCGAGCCATAGGCCGCGCCGATCAGCGCGTCGACGGCCTGGTCCAGGTCCGCATCGGGCATCACTACCAGGTGGTTCTTGGCGCCGCCCAGGGCCTGCACGCGCTTGCCGTGCTTCGTGCCTTCGGTGTAGATGTACTCGGCGATCGGGGTCGAGCCGACGAACGACAGCGCCTGCACGTCCGGATGCGCAAGCAGCGCGTCGACCGCCTCCTTGTCGCCCTGCACCACGTTGAACACGCCGTCGGGCAGGCCGGCCTGGCGCAGCAAATCCGCTATCAGCAGGCTCGGCGACGGGTCGCGCTCGGACGGCTTGAGCACGAAGGTATTGCCGCACGCCAGCGCCACCGGGAACATCCACATCGGCACCATCACCGGGAAGTTGAACGGCGTGATGCCGGCCACCACGCCCAGCGGCTGGCGCAGGTTCCAGTTGTCGATGCCGCCGCCGATGTTGTCGGTGAAATCGGTCTTGAGCAGGTTGGGGATGCCGCAGGCGAACTCCACCACCTCGATGCCGCGCGTGACCTCGCCCTTGGCGTCCGAGAACACCTTGCCGTGCTCGCGCGTGATCAGCGCGGCGAGGTCGTCGTGGTGCTGGTCCAGCAGTTCCTTGAACTTGAACAGGATGCGCGCGCGGCGCAGCGGCGGAGTGTCGGCCCACGCCGGGAA
>NZ_JAYLVT010000045.1:0-1361 GCF_035818815.1 Cupriavidus sp. SS-3 | reverse complement strand
CTGCCGCGCGTGGGCCGCGCCGACAACTTCTTCGAACTCGGCGGCGACTCGATCCTGAGCCTGCAGATCGTCGCCCGCGCCCGCGCCGCCGGCTGGATGCTGACGCCGCGGCAACTGTTCGAGCGCCAGACGCTGGCCGAACTGGCGGCGGTCGCCGCGCCCGTGGCACAAGATTCGATCGATAGCAACACCGCGCCGGCTGGCGCGGTGCCGCTGCTGCCGATCCAGGCCGGCTTCTTCGAGACGCCGATGGACCGGCGCCACCACTGGAACCAGTCGGTGCTGCTCGATTGCCGCGAGGCGCCCGGGCTGCCGGCGCTGGCCGCGGCGCTGGCCGACCTGGTCGCGCATCACGATGCGCTGCGCCTGCGCTTCGTCCAGCGCGACGGCGCGTGGCAGCAGGCGTATGCCGAGACTGAGGCCTGCCAGGACCTGCTGTGGGTACGCCACGCCGCGTCGGAAGCCGAGCGGCTGGCGCACTGCGAGGCCGCCCAGCGCAGCCTGGACCTGGCCGAAGGGCCGCTGCTGCGTGCCGTCGCGCTGCAGTGCGGCGAGCGCTGGCAACTGCTGCTGGTGATCCATCACCTGGTAGTCGACGGGGTGTCGTGGCGCGTGCTGGTCGAGGACTTGCGCGACGCTTACCAGCAACGCCGGCAAGGCGAGCAGGCCGTGCTGCCGGCGCGCACGGCGTCGTACCAGCGCTGGTCGCAGGCGCTGCGCGCCAACGCCGCCACGCGCGAGGCCGAACTGGCGCACTGGCAGGCGCTGGCGCCCATCGATGCCAGCCTGCCTTGCGACGATCCGGACGGCGCCATGTCCATCGCCGAACGCGATGCCGTCACGCTGACGCTGCCGGCCGAACTGACCCAGGCGCTGCTGCAGCGCGCGCCGGCGGCGTACCGCACGCGCGTCAACGACCTGCTGCTGACCGCGCTGGCGCGGGCGCTGGCCGGCTGGAGCGGCCGCGCGCGGGTGCTGATCGACCTGGAAAGCCATGGCCGTGTCGCCGGGGTCGACGACACGCTGGACCTGAGCCGCACCGTCGGCTGGTTCACCACCCTGTTCCCGGTCGCGCTCGATGGCAGCGGTGCGCTCGATGGCGCGATCAAGGCGGTCAAGGAGCAGTTGCGTGCGGTACCCGGCGAAGGCATCGGCTATGGCCTGCTGCGCCGCTTCGGCTCGCCCGCGCAACAGGCCGCGCTGGCCGATGTGCCCAGGCCAGAGGTGGTGTTCAACTACCTGGGCCAGCTCGACGCCAGCTTTGCCGACGACAGTCCCTGGCGGCTCTCGACTGACAGCGCAGGCGCCAGCCAGGATCCGGCCACGCCGCTGTCGCATCCGTTGTCGGTCAGCGGGCAGGT
>NZ_JAYLVT010000044.1:0-1375 GCF_035818815.1 Cupriavidus sp. SS-3 | reverse complement strand
CCGCCAGCGCGATCAGCTCCATGCCGACCGGCGCGGGCGGCGGGAACAGGACCGCCTCGTTGCGCGCGATCAGCCCGGTGTCGAGATCGGCGGTGCGGAACGCCTCCGACTTCACCAGCCGCTGCAGGAAGGCCACGTTGGTCGACAGACCGACCACGTGATAGGCCGCCAGTGCCTGGCGCATGCGCGCCAGCGCCTCGTCGCGGTCCTTGCCCCAGACGATCAGCTTGGCGATCATCGGATCGTAGAACGGGCTGATGGTGTCGCCCTCGCGCACGCCGGCATCGATACGCACGCCGGCCGGGCCGTGGGCATCCTCGCCGCGCATGAACTGCACCGCCGGCGGCGTGCGCAGGAAGCGCAGCGTGCCGGTGGACGGCAGGAACTGCTTGTCGGGATTCTCGGCGTAGATGCGTGCTTCCAGCGCATGGCCGTCGATGCGCAGTTGCTCCTGCGCCAGCGGCAGCGGCTCGCCCGCGGCGACGCGCAGCTGCCATTCGACCAGATCCTGGCCGGTGATCATCTCGGTCACCGGGTGTTCGACCTGCAGGCGGGTGTTCATCTCCATGAAGTAGAAGGAGCCGTCCTCGCCGTTGGAATAATCGGCGATGAACTCCACCGTGCCGGCGCCGACGTAGCCAACCGCCTTGGCCGCGGCCACCGCCGCCTCGCCCATGGCGCGGCGGCGCTCCTCGGTCATGCCCGGCGCCGGCGCTTCCTCCAGCACCTTCTGGTGGCGGCGCTGCACCGAGCAGTCGCGCTCGAACAGGTAGACGCAGTTGCCGTGCGTATCCGCGAACACCTGGATCTCGATATGGCGCGGACGGGTCAGGTACTTCTCCACCAGCACCTTGTCGTCGCCGAAGCTGGCGCTGGCCTCGCGCTTGACCGACGCCAGCGCGGCCTCGAAACCGTCGCCGGACTCGACCACGCGCATGCCCTTGCCGCCGCCGCCCGCGCTGGCCTTGAGCAGCACCGGGTAGCCGATGCGGTCGGCCTCGCGCCGCAGCAGCGCCGGGTCCTGGTCCTCGCCGTGGTAGCCCGGCACCAGCGGCACCGCCGCCTTTTCCATCAGTTGCTTGGCCGCGCTCTTGCTGCCCATCGCGTGGATGGCGGACGCTGGCGGGCCGATGAAGACCAGCCCCGCCGCGGCGCAGGCCTCGGCGAACGCTTCGTTCTCGGACAGGAAGCCGTAGCCCGGGTGGATGGCCTGGGCGCCGGTCTCCTTCGCCATCTCGATGATGTGGTCGGCGCGCAGGTAGCTGTCGCGCGCGGCGGCGCCGCCGATATGCACGGCCTCGTCGCAGAAGGCGACGTGGCGCGCCTCGGCGTCGGCATCGGAATACACCGCGACGGTGCGGATGCCGAGCCGGCG
>NZ_JAYLVT010000043.1:0-1413 GCF_035818815.1 Cupriavidus sp. SS-3 | reverse complement strand
CCCGGCACGCCGTTCCTGGAGCTGTCGCAGCTGGCCGCGTACGACATGTACGACGATGCCGCGCCCGGCGCCGGCATCATCACCGGCATCGGCCGCGTGGCCGGGCAGGAATGCGTGATCGTCTGCAACGATGCCACCGTCAAGGGCGGCACGTATTACCCGATGACGGTCAAGAAGCATGTGCGGGCGCAGGAGATCGCCGAGGAGAACCACCTGCCGTGCATCTACCTGGTCGACTCGGGCGGCGCCAACCTGCCCAACCAGGACGAGGTCTTCCCCGACCGCGACCACTTCGGCCGCATCTTCTACAACCAGGCCAACCTGTCCAAGCGCGGCATCCCGCAGATCGCGGTGGTGATGGGCTCTTGCACCGCGGGCGGCGCCTATGTCCCGGCGATGAGCGACGAGTCGATCATCGTCAAGAACCAGGGCACCATCTTCCTGGGCGGGCCGCCGCTGGTGAAGGCCGCCACCGGCGAGGAAGTCAGCGCCGAGGACCTGGGCGGCGCCGACGTGCATACGCGGCTGTCCGGCGTGGCCGACTATTTCGCGCAGAACGACCATCATGCGCTGAGCCTGGCGCGCAACATCGTGCAGCACCTGAACCGGCGCAAGCCGGACCAGATCCGTCTGCACGAGCCGGTCGAGCCGCTGTACCCGGTGGAAGAGCTGTATGGCGTGATCCCGACCGATACGCGCAAGCCGTACGACGTGCGCGAGGTGATCGCGCGCCTGGTCGACGGCTCCGAGTTCGACGAGTTCAAGGCCCGCTACGGCACCACGCTGGTGTGCGGCTTCGCCCGCATCTGGGGCTATCCGGTGGGGATCGTCGCCAACAACGGCATCCTGTTCTCGGAGTCGGCGCTCAAGGGCGCGCACTTTATCGAGCTGTGCTGCCAGCGCAAGATCCCGCTGGTGTTCCTGCAGAACATCACCGGCTTCATGGTGGGGCGCAAGTACGAGAACGAGGGCATCGCCCGCAACGGCGCCAAGATGGTGACGGCGGTGGCGACCGCGCAGGTGCCCAAGTTCACGGTGATCATCGGCGGCTCGTTCGGCGCGGGCAACTACGGCATGTGCGGGCGCGCGTATTCGCCGCGCTTTTTGTGGATGTGGCCGAACGCGCGCATCTCGGTGATGGGCGGCGAGCAGGCCGCGAGCGTGCTGGCGACGGTGCGCCGGGACGGCATCGAAGCGAAGGGCGGCCAGTGGAGCGCGCAGGAGGAAGACGCCTTCAAGCAGCCGATCCGCGACCAGTACGAGCACCAGGGCCACCCGTACTACGCCAGCGCGCGGCTGTGGGACGACGGCGTGATCGATCCCGCGCAGACGCGCACGGTGCTGGGGCTGGGCCTGTCGGCCAGCCTCAATGCGCCGATCGACGAGATGAAGTTCGGCGTGTTCCGCATGTAA
>NZ_JAYLVT010000042.1:0-1486 GCF_035818815.1 Cupriavidus sp. SS-3 | reverse complement strand
TAGCCGGCGGCCATCGAGCGCTTGTTGACGATGATGGTCTTGGCCTTGTACGCCTCCAGGATCGGCATGCCCGCGATCGGCGACTGGGGGTCGGTCTTCGCCGCCGGGTTGACCACGTCGTTGGCGCCCAGCACCAGCACCACGTCGGCCTGGCCGAACTCGCTGTTGATGTCTTCCATCTCGAAGACCTGGTCGTACGGCACCTCGGCCTCGGCCAGCAGCACGTTCATGTGGCCCGGCATGCGGCCCGCCACAGGGTGGATCGCGTACTTGACGGTCACGCCCTTCTCGGACAGCTTCTCGGTCAGTTCCTTCAGAGCGTGCTGCGCGCGTGCCACCGCCAGGCCGTAGCCGGGGACGATGATCACGGTCTCGGCGTTGCCCATCAGGAAGGCGGCGTCGTCCGCCGAGCCCGACTTGACGTTGCGCTGGGCCTGCGCGCCGGCCGTTGCGCCGGCGCCGGCATCGCCGCCGAAGCCGCCCAGGATCACGTTGAAGAACGAGCGGTTCATCGCCTTGCACATGATGTACGAGAGGATGGCACCGCTTGATCCCACCAGCGAGCCGGCGATGATCAGCATCGGGTTGTTCAGCGAGAAGCCGATGCCCGCCGCGGCCCAGCCCGAGTACGAGTTCAGCATCGACACCACCACCGGCATGTCGGCGCCGCCGATCGGGATGATGATCAGCACGCCCAGCACGAAGGCAATCGCCAGCATCACCAGGAACGGCAGCCATTCCTGCGTCATGAAGAAGGCGATGCCGAAGCCCACCATGGCCACCGCCAGCGCCAGGTTCAGCATGTGCTGGCCCGCGAACACCACCGGTGCGCCCTGGAACAGGCGGAACTTGTAGCGCCCGGCCAGCTTGCCGAAGGCGATCACCGAGCCCGAGAACGTGATCGCGCCGACGAAGCAGCCGATAAAGAGCTCGATGCGGTTGCCCAGCGGGATCAGGTGCGAGCCGGCCGGGCTGATGCCGAACGCCGCCGGCTCGGCCACCGCCGCCACCGCGATGAACACCGCCGCGAGACCGATCAGCGAGTGCATCGCCGCGACCAGCTCGGGCATCTTGGTCATCTGCACCTTGCGCGCGACGTAGGCGCCGATGCCGCCGCCGACCACCAGCGCCGCGAAGATCAGCGCCAGGCCGGTGCCCACCGACGACTGGGCCGTGCCCGCGGCGAGGAATTCGTTCTTCAGCTTGATGATCAGCACCAGCGTGGTCACCACCGCGATGGCCATGCCGATCATGCCGAAGGCATTGCCCTTGCGCGCAGAAGCCGGATGCGACAGCCCCTTGAGCGCCTGGATAAAGCACACCGAGGCCACCAGGTAGAGCAGGGTGACGAGGTTCATGCTGACAAGGCCCGCCATCACGCGCCCTCCTTGGCCAGTGCCGGCTTGCCTTCGGGCGCCTTCGCCTTCGGTTCCTTCTTCTTGAACATCTCCAGCATGCGCTGGGTCACCAGGAAGCCGCCGAACAC
>NZ_JAYLVT010000041.1:0-1490 GCF_035818815.1 Cupriavidus sp. SS-3 | reverse complement strand
GTCACTTTTTGGCCGAGCGCCAAAAAGATGGAATGAACGCGCCCCGGCCCGCTCCGATTAAAGGCGCCGGCAGTTCAAGTTGTGACATGTGAGGAACGTGACAGGGTAGGCGGGTCCCCCCATCACGAAACGGCATCGATGTGCCAGAGTGGGAGTGTGAGCAACCACGCGAGGATGGAGGGACCCGAGATGAATACTACGACTTACGGCCTCGACATTGCAAAGACTGTCTTCCAACTCTATTGGGTCGAGCCTTCCGGCAAGTGTTTCAACCGCCGCCTCAACCGTACGAAGCTGATCGAGTTCCTGGCCAGGCGCGAGCCGGGACGGGTAGCGCTGGAAGCGTGCGCGAGCGCGCATTGGTGGGCGCGTCAGTTGCAGGGCTTGGGCCACAAGCCGGTGCTGCTGCACGCGCGCTACGTGCGCCCGTTCGTGCAGACCAACAAAACCGATGCGGCCGATGCGAAGGCGATCTGGACTGCAGCGCAGCAGCCGGGCATGCGCGAGGTGGCGCCAAAGTCCGAAACCCAGCAGTGCGTGCTGGCGGTGCATGCCATGCGTTCGTTGCGCATCAAGATGCGAACGATGCTGGTCAACCAGTTGCGAGGCATGCTTGTTGAATTCGGCATCCACTTCCGACGCGGCCGCCGGGCAGGGCTGGATGAGATCGTGCAACGTCTGCCGGACATCGAGTCTCGCGTACCGCCGACGCTGTTCGAGGCCGTGCACCAGCAATTGCGCAGCCTGGAGAGTCTGGACAATGAGATTGCCGAGTACGACCGTCAGATCACTGCCTGGGGCCGTCAGGATCGCGCCTGTCAGGTCATCAGCGCCATCCCTGGCATAGGGATGCTCACTGCCACGGCCTTGGTGGCGACGATCGGTGAAGCGCGCACGTTCAAGTCCGGGCGGCAACTGGCGGCATTCCTGGGTCTCGTGCCCAAGCAGGCCGGCACCGGCGGCAAGGTCCGACTGGGTGGCATCAGCAAACGCGGCAATCCCTACCTGCGCACCTTGCTCATCCACGGCGCACGGGCGGTGCTGGGACATCTGCGGCGCAAGAACCAAGGCGGCTGGAGCCAGGCACTGGCCCAGAAACGCCCCACTAACGTCGTGGCGGTTGCCATGGCCAACAAGACGGTACGCACGGTCTGGGCCCTGTTGGTCCACGAGCGGACCTATGACCGAAACTACGTCTCGGTCAGGCCGGCCTAACGGCCGTCCGAGCAAGCAAGGACGAACCCGTTCACAGGTTGCGACGGTAATGTCAGCGTGATGGCAAAACAGGTTGGACCGCGGGAGTGCAAGCCCAATTGGTTACTGGTGCGGCAAGCACGGCAAAAAGATAGGGACACTCCCGGCGAAATCCATCAGGGCCCGCAGGCTTGGCCTGCACCGCAAGGCCGGATATAAGTCTGCAGCCAATCCTGTCCCGCCTGATGTTGGCGTTACCTTGCAAACCGGGGCGCGTTCATATAAGTAACCAAAAA
>NZ_JAYLVT010000040.1:0-3665 GCF_035818815.1 Cupriavidus sp. SS-3 | reverse complement strand
CCGGCTTGGGCGGCCAGGCCCTGTTCGATTCGATCGTCGTGTTCGAGAACTACCCGGTCGACGCGGCGCTGCGCCGCACGCCGGACGGGCTGTCGTTCTCCGGCGTGCGCAACCGGGCCGAGACCAACTATCCGCTGACGCTGCTGTTCGCGCATACCGACACGCTGCACCTGACCTGCCGCTTCGACCGCGCCGTGCTCGGCGAAGCGCAGGCGCGCACGCTGGCGCGCAGCCTGTTCGCGGTGCTGCGCCAACTGGCCGCCGACGCCGCGCGCCCGCTGGGCGAGATCGCGCTGATGGTGCCGCGCGAGGCGTGCGCCGCGCTGGCGCTGGGTGCCGATCCCCAGCCCTATCCCGCCGCGGAACCGGTGCACCGGCTGTTCGAAGCCCGTGCCGCCGCGCAGCCTGACGCGATTGCGCTGTGCTTTGGCGAGCAGCGCCTGAGCTATGCGGCGCTGAACCGCCGCGCCAACGCCCTCGCGCATCGACTGATCGCGCAAGGGGTGGGCCCGGATGTGCCGGTTGGCGTGCTGGCCGAGCGCTCCGTCGAGATGGTCGTCGCGCTGCTCGCCATCCTCAAGGCCGGCGGCGCCTACGTGCCGTTCGATCCGGACTATCCCGCCGACCGCCTGGCCTACATGATCGAGGACAGCGGCGTGGCCCTGGTGCTGGTGCAGCGCGCCGATGCGATGCCGGCGCTGCCCCGTGCCGTTGCCGCCGTCGACCTGGCCGATGCGGCGATCTATGCGAAAGGCGGCGACCACAACCCGGTCCCCGCGCTGTCGCCCGAGCACCTGGCCTATGTCATCTACACCTCCGGCTCCACCGGCCGGCCCAAGGGTGCCGGCAACCGGCACGGCGCGCTGCATAACCGGCTCTGGTGGATGCAGGCGCAGTACCGGCTGGATGCCGCCGACACCGTGCTGCAGAAGACCCCGTTCAGCTTCGACGTCTCGGTCTGGGAGTTTTTCTGGCCGCTGATGACGGGTGCGCGCCTGGCGCTGGCGGCGCCGGGCGACCATCGCGACCCGCAGCGGATCGCCGCGCTGATCGCGCAGCACCGGGTCACCACGCTGCATTTCGTGCCGGCGATGCTGCAGGCCTTCGTCGCCGACGGCGCTGTGGCCGCCGCGTGCGCGAGCCTGCGCCACATCGTCTGCAGCGGCGAGGCGCTGCCGGCGGACCTGGCCCGCCGCACCATGGCCTTGCTGCCGCGGGCGGGCCTGCACAACCTGTACGGTCCAACCGAGGCGGCGATCGACGTCACCCACTGGACCTGCCGCGACGATGGCGGGCATGCGGTGCCGATCGGACGCCCGATCGCCAATGTCAGCGCGCATGTGCTCGACGGCGCGATGCATCCGGTGCCGGACGGCATCGCGGGCGAACTGTATCTGGGCGGCGCGGGCCTGGCGCGTGGCTATCTCGGCCGGGCGGCGCTCACGGCGGAGCGTTTTGTCGCCGATCCGCACAGCGCACAGGGCGAACGGCTCTATCGCACCGGCGACCTGGCGCGGCGCCGCGCCGACGGCCAGATCGAATACCTGGGGCGGCTCGACCACCAGGTCAAGATCCGCGGCCTGCGCATCGAGCTGGGCGAGATCGAGGCGCGGCTGCTCGCGCACGGCAGCGTGCGCGAGGCCGTGGCTGTCGCACTGACCGGCGACGGTCCGGCGCGGCTGGTGGCCTATGCCGTCCCCGCGGCCGGCGCATCGATCGACGCCGACGCGCTGCGCGGCTGGCTGGCGCAGGCGCTGCCCGACTACATGGTGCCCGCCGCCATGGTCGTGCTGGAACGCATGCCGGTCACCCCCAACGGCAAGCTCGACCGGCGCGCGCTGCCGTCGCCGGAATTCGCCGGTACCGGCGCCTACGAGGCACCGCAGCCGGGCGTGGAAACGCTGCTGGCGGACACCTGGGCCGCGGTGCTGAAGGTGGCGCGCGTCGGCCGCGCCGACAACTTCTTCGAACTGGGTGGCGATTCGATCCTGAGCCTGCAGATCGTCGCGCGGCTGCGCGCGCTGGGCTGGCTGCTGACGCCCAAACAGCTGTTCGAGCGGCAAACGCTGGCGGCGGTGGCCGAGGCGTTGGCGCCGCTGGATGGCAAGGCCGACGCGGTGCCCGGCCAGGCAAGGCCGCGCCGGACCAGCCTGCGCAGCGAGGACTTTGCGCTGGCGCGCCTGTCGCAAGGCCAGCTCGACGGCCTCGGCCTCGACGCCGCGCGGGTGCAGGACCTGTACCCGCTGTCGCCGATGCAGGCGGGCATGCTGTACCACAGCGTGGCGCGCGCGGATGCCGGCAGCGCCTATATCAACCAGTTGCGGGTCGAGGTCGAGGGGCTCGATGCGGCCCGCTTCGCGCAGGCCTGGCGCGAAGCGCTCGGCAGCCACGATGCCCTGCGCACGGGCTTCCTGCAGCGCGGCGAGCAGCCGCTGCAATGGGTGGCGCACGAGGTGCCGCTGCCGCTGGCCGAACACGACTGGTCGGCGCAGCCGGCCGCGTCCGTGCAGGACGCGCTGGACCGGCTTGCCGCGGCGGACCTGGCCCGGGGCTTCGACCTGGAGTGCCCGCCGCTGATGCGGCTGACGCTGGTGCGCACCGGCCCGGACCGGCACCACCTGGTCTGGACCGTGCACCACCTGCTGCTCGATGGCTGGAGCACCTCGCAGCTGCTGGGCGAGGTGCTCAAGCGCTATGCGGGCGAGGCCGTCGCGCCGGCCGAAGGCCGCTTTGCCGACTACATCCGCTGGCTGCAGCAGCGCGACGCCGGTGCCGCGCAGGCGTTCTGGGCCGGCCAGCTCGATGGCTTCGACACGCCTACGCGGCTGGCGCACGCGCTGCCTGCGCCGGCCGGCGGCGAAGGCTACGGGCTGCTGCAGCACGACTGCGGCGCGGCGCTGACGGAACGGCTATCCGCCTACGCCCGCGCCCAGAAGGTGACGCTCAACACCGTGGTGCAGGCCGCGTGGCTGCTGCTGTTGCAGCGCTACACCGGCCAGCGCCGCGTGGCCTTCGGCGCCACCGTGGCCGGCCGCCCTGCCGACGTGCCGGGCAGCCAGCAGATGCTGGGACTGTTCATCAACACACTGCCGGTGCTGGCTGCCCCGCGCCCCGAGCAGGCGGTCGGCGACTGGCTGCGCGAACTGCAGAACTTCAACCTGGCCGCGCGCGAGCACGGGCACACGCCGCTGTCCGATATCCAGCGCTGGGGCGGCCAGGCCGGCCAGCGGCTGTTCGACAGCATCCTGGTGTTCGAGAACTTCCCGCTTGAGGACGCGCTGGCATCGGCCGGCCGCAGCGGCCTGCGCTTTGCCACGCAGGGCAGCACGGGCCTGACCGAATACGAGATGGACGTCGAGGTCAGCCTGCGCCGGACCTTGCGGCTGGGCTTCACCTACATGCGGCGCGCGTTCGACGATGTCCAGGTGGCGCGTATCTGCGCGCAGATGACGGCGCTGCTGGAAGCTATCGGCACCGCGCCGGCGCAGACCGTTGGCGCGCTCGGCCTGCTCACGCACGATGAGCAGGCGGCGCTGCTGGCGCTGGGCCAGGGCGAGGCGCCTGCCGGCGAGGCCCTGCCCGTGCACGCGCACATCGCCCGCCACGCGGCGGCGCGCCCCGATGCCGTCGCCGTGATCTGCGGCGAACAGGTGCTGCGCTACGGT
>NZ_JAYLVT010000039.1:0-3788 GCF_035818815.1 Cupriavidus sp. SS-3 | reverse complement strand
ACCGTAGCGCAGCACCTGTTCGCCGCAGATCACGGCGACGGCATCGGGGCGCGCCGCCGCGTGGCGGGCGATGTGCGTGTGCACGGGCAGGGCCTCGCCGGCAGGCGCCTCGCCCTGGCCCAGCGCCAGCAGGCTGCGGTGTTCGGACTCGTCAAGCAGGTCCACCGCATCGAGCGATTGTTCGGGCGCGTCGGCCAGCCGGCTCAGCAGCCGCACGTAATGGCGCGCAAGCCGCTCCGCCGTGCCGGCGTCGAACAGTTCCGCGGCATAGTAAAAGCACGCATGGACATGGCCGTCGCTGTCCTCGCGGGTATCGAGCGTCAGCTCCAGCGCCGTGGTGCGCTCGCCTACCGGCGCGCTTTCCAGGTCGAGGCCGGGCAGCGCAACACGCGCGGCGCGGTCGCCGCGGCGGTGGTTGTGCACCACCTGGAACAGCGGGTGGTAGCTGACGCTGCGCTCGGGCTGCAGCGCCTCCACCAGTTGCTCGAACGGCAGGTCCTGGTGCGCCTGCGCGCCCAGCACGGCTTCCCGGGTCTCGCCGAGCAGCGCCGACAGGGACTGGCTGCCGCCAACGTGCGCGCGCACGACCTGCGTGTTGACGAACAGGCCTACCACGCGCTCGGTTTCCATGCGGTTGCGGCCGGCCACGGGCACGCCCACGCACAGATCGCGGCTGCCGGTGTAGCGGTACAACAGTGCCTGGAAGCCGGCCAGCAACGCCATGAACAGCGTACCGCCGCTGGCTTGCGCGCGTTCGCGCAGCGCGTGGGCAAGCCTGTCGGGAAGCTCGATCTCGCAGCGCTGCGCACGGTAGGCGGCCACCGCGGGGCGCG
This sequence comes from Cupriavidus sp. SS-3, assembly GCF_035818815.1. NCBI lineage: Bacteria > Pseudomonadati > Pseudomonadota > Betaproteobacteria > Burkholderiales > Burkholderiaceae > Cupriavidus > Cupriavidus sp. SS-3. Next base: position 2,955 of record NZ_JAYLVT010000039.1, on the reverse strand, counting down.
CACGGTCGGTCGGCAGCGCCAGCACGCCAGGGGCACCGTCCAGCGCCGCGCGCCACCAGGCGAGTTGCCGCGCCTGCTCGCCGGCCTCGAGCCAGTTGCGCTGCCACACGGCGTAGTCGGTGTAGCCGATCGCCTGGCCGGCCTGCGGCAAGGGCTGGCCGAGCCGATGCGCGCGGTAGGCCGCCGCCAGCTCGTCGATCAGCAATTGCATCGACCAGCCGTCCGAGACGATATGGTGCATCGCCAGCACCAGCAGATGGTCCCGCGCGCCCAGGCGCAGCAGGTGTACCCGCAGCAACGGCGCGCTGCCCAGGTCGAACGGCGCCTCGGCGATCGCCGCCGCATGCGCATCGGCGCCGCCGGGGTCGGCCGACAAGTCGGTCAGCGGCAGTTCAATGCTGGCTGCCGGGCGCACATGCTGCCGCACTGTGCCGTCGACATCGTCCAGGAATGCCGTGCGCAGGGCTTCATGGCGCTGCACCAGCGCGGCAAAGGCCGCCTGCAGGGCGCCGATGTCGAGTTCGCCGTGCAGCGCCACGCGGCTGCTGATGTGGTAGGCCGCGCTGTCCGGCGCGAAACGGTGCAGGAACCACTGGCGCTGCTGCGCGTACGACAGCGGCGCGTGGTAGCCGGCCGGGGCATCGGGCCGCGGCAGCGCGGGGATCGGCAGTTGCGAGAATGCGATGCCTTGCTCGGCCATCTTGTCGAGAAAGGCGCGGCGCTGGGCCGGCGCCAGCGTGGCAAAGCGCGCGGCCAGCCGGGCCGCGGTATTGGCTTCGATCATTCAGACTGACTCCAGGGTATTGGCGAACGCTTCCAGTTCCAGCAGGGCGGCTTCATCGGCATGGCGTTGCTGGGATGGCAGCGCAGCGGCCAGTTCGGCCAGCGTGGCGGCGCCGAACAGCTGTGCCAGCGGCACCTCGATGCCCAGTTCGCCCTGGATCCGGGACAGGAGCTGGACGGCCAGCAGCGAATGGCCACCCAGTGCGAAGAAGTTGTCGTGGCGGCCTACCGCGGGCACCTGCAGCAGGGCTTGCCAGATGCCGGCGAGACGGATCTCGAGCTCGCCCTGCGGCGCTTCCCGCGCCGCGGCCGCGGCGGGTGCGGCGGCGTGCGGGGCCGGCAGCGCCTGGCGGTCCAGCTTGCCATTGGCGGTGAGCGGCAGCGCATCGAGCAGCACGATGGCGGCCGGCACCATATGCGGCGGCAGGGTGGCGGCCAGGGCGCGGCACAGCGCGGCGGGATCGGGCCGGGCATCCGCTTGCGGCACCGCATAGCCGACCAGTTGCATGCCGCCGGCAGCAGGCGCGGCGACTACCGCGGCCTCGCGGACCTGCGGCAGCGCCGCCAGCTGCGCCGCCACTTCGCCCGGCTCCACGCGGAAACCGCGGATCTTGACCTGGTCGTCGACGCGGCCCAGGTATTCGAACACGCCGTCGGCGCGGCGCCGCACGCGGTCGCCGGTGCGGTACAGGCGCGCGCCGTCGCCGGCGAACGGATCGGGCACGAACCGGTCTGCGGTAGACGCGGCACGGCCAAGGTAGCCGCGCGCCAGCGCGGGGCCGCCGATATAGAGTTCACCGGCGATGCCGTCGGGTAGCGGACACAGCTGGGCGTCCAGCACGCAAGCGCGGGTGCCGGGCAGCGGTTGCCCCAGCGGCAAGCCGGTGCCTGGCTGCGCCGTGGTGCCGGCCGCGTGCACGAGCACGCCCACGGTGGTCTCGGTCGGCCCGTAGTGATTGACCAGCCGGCACGCCGGCCGGGCCGCGTGGAGGCGCGCGCGCAGCGCCGCGTCGGTGGCTTCGCCGCCCAGCACCAGGGTGTGTCCGGGCAGCACGTCGGCAAGCGCCACCCCGGCCGCCTGCGCGCCGTCGAGCAAGGCACGCAGGTGGCCGGGCACGATCTTGAGCACGCCGATGCGGTGCTGCGCCATGTAGCGCGCGAAGGCCGCGGCATCGAACACGCAGCGGCGCGCCGGCAGGTGCAGCGCGCCGCCGCTGGCCAGCGCGCCGAACAGCACCGTGTGGCCCAGATCGGCCGCGGGCGTCGACACCATGGCCATGCGCGACGCCGGCGCCAGCGCCAGTTGCGACAGCACGCCGTGCAGGTAGTGGGCCAGCGCCGCGTGCGAGATGCCCACGCCTTTCGGCCGCCCGGTGGATCCCGAGGTGTAGATCACATAGGCCAGGTGGTGCGGATGCAGCTCCGGCGAAGGGTTGGCGTGCTCGCCGTCATACAAGGATGGCGCGCTCAGGTCGATCACCGGCACGGCCGCCGGCAACGGCGCGATGACGTCGGTCCGCTGCACGAGCAGCATCGCCACGCGGCTGTCCGCGACCATGTAGGCCAGGCGGTCGGCGGGATAGTCCGGGTCGAACGGCACGTAGGCGCCGCCGGCCTTGAGGATGGCCAGCAGGGCGACGACCATCTCGACGGAGCGCTCGGCCAGCACGCCCACGCGCACATCCGGCCCCACGCCCTGCGCGGCCAGTCGATGCGCGAGGGCATTGGCCCGCCGGTTGAGTTCCCGGTAGCCCAGTTCCTCGCCATCCGCCGCCAGTGCCACGGCTGCCGGTGTCGCGGCCGCATGGGCTTCGAAGCGATGGTGTGCCAGCCGGGCCGTGGTTGCGGGGACGGCCAGCGGCGCGTCAGCCCCGGCCAGGCTGACGCGGCCCAGTGGCCTGGCCGCATCCGCGGCCATCTGGCGCAGCACCGCAAACACGCCGTGCGCCAGCGTGCGCGACTGCGCTTCGCCGAGCACGGCGCGGTCGAAGCGGCAGGTCAGGCGCAGCGTGTCGGTGTGGGCGAACACCAGCGCCAGCGGATAGTTGGTCTCGGCCCGATTGCCGATACCGGAGAACGACAGCCCGGCCGGCGCGCGGCGCAGCGCCGCGTCGACCGGGTAGTTCTCGAACACGACGATCGAATCGAACAGGGCCTGGCCGCCCAAGCCGG
>NZ_JAYLVT010000038.1:0-4939 GCF_035818815.1 Cupriavidus sp. SS-3 | reverse complement strand
CGGTCGCTCACTCTCAGAAAACTGACTGACCAGTCCGAAGACCAGTCACGTTTTGCTGTGCGAGCACTGTATAACTTTTAAGCTAAAAGACCGAAGTCTTTCGCCTCCGCTATCAAGCGCCCACACTTATCGGTTGTTTGTTTGTTAAAGAACTTCGCTCACCGGCTTTGCCGTTCAGCGCGCTGCGTTGTCAGCAGCGAAGGAACGAGACTTTAAAGAAATTTTTTCGATTAAGCAACTGATTTCGAAAAATTCTTTATTGCGCTGCGCGCCCTCTTTCGAGTCAATTCTTGCGCGCCGTTCCTTGCCCGTTGCGCGATGCCTTGCGAACGAGGGGGCGAATCTTAATACCGGCGACGTCCGCCTGGCAAGCACTTTTCTTGGAAACAGAATAAGAGCCGGTTGCGGCACTTTATGCCGGTACCTGCTGCATGCAGGCAGCACTCATTCCCGCGCGCCGTATTAGCGCTGCCGTGTTACTGAGGAAACAGTGCCATCTGGCCCGACAACAGCGTTTCGAACTCATCGTCCAGAAAAGGCAGGATCGCGTCGGCAATCGGCTGCAGTTGCCGGCTCACATAGTGGGCATAGTCGATTGGCGCCGAGCGTGCTTCGAGCGGCTCTGGCCCGGCCACGGTCATCACATAGCTGATCCAGCCGCCGCGCTGGTACTGGGGTGGCCTGCCGTGGCGCGCGTTAAAGTCGTCGGCAAGGCGCGCGGCGCGCACGTGCGGCGGCACGTTGCGCTGGTACTCGTCAAGCCGGCGCCGCAGCCGCTTGCGGTAGACCAGTTCCTCGTCGAGTTCGCCGGCCAGCGTGCGGCGCACGATGTCGCGCACATAGTCCGCATACGGCTCGCGGTTGAAGACCTTTTCGTAGAGCGTCTGCTGGAAGCGCTGCGCCAGCGGCGACCAGTCGGTGCGCACCGTCTCCAGCCCCTTGAACACCATCTCGCGCGTGCCGTCGGGACGCTCCACCTGGCCGGCATAGCGCTTCTTGCTGCCCAGCTCGGCGCCGCGGATGGTCGGCATCAGGAAGCGCCGGAAGTGCGTCTCGAACTGCAACTCCAGCGCGCTCTCGAGCCCGTAGGTCTGCCACAGGTGGTCGCGCCACCAGTCGTTGACGTAGGCCACCAGGCTGCGCCCGATCTGCGCGGCGTCGGCTTCGGTGCGGGCGCGGCGCAGCCAGACGAAGGTCGAGTCGGTGTCGCCGTAGATCACCTCGTAGCCGCGCGCCTCGATCAGCGCGCGGGTCTGCCGCATGATCTCGTGCCCGCGCATGGTGATCGACGATGCCAGCCGCGCATCGAAGAAGCGGCAGCCGCTCGAGCCGAGCACGCCGTAGAACGCGTTCATGATGATCTTGAGCGCCTGCGCCAGCGGTTTGTTGCCATCGCGCTTGGCGGCCTCGCGCCCCTGCCACACCCGTGCCACGATGGCCGGCAGGCAGTGTTTGGTCCGCGAAAAGCGCGCCCCGCGGAAGCCCGGCACCGCATCGGCATCGTCCGGATGCGCCAGGCCTTCGACCAGGCCAACCGGATCGATCAGGAAGGTGCGGATGATCGACGGGTAGAGGCTCTTGTAGTCCAGCACCAGCACGGATTCATACAACCCTGGGCGCGAGTCCATGACGAAGCCACCCGGGCTGGCCTCGGGCGCTTTCTCGCCGAGGTTGGGCGCGACCAGACCCTGGCGGTGCATCAGCGGTATGTACAGGTGCGTGAACGCCGCCACCGAGCCGCCGCTGCGGTCGGCCGGCAAGCCCGTGACCGTGGCACGCTCGAGCAGGAACCGCAGCAACTCGGTCTTCTCGAAGATCCGCGTCACCAGCTCGCAGTCGCGCAAGTTGTAGCGCGCCAGTGCCGGCTTGTCATGGGCGAACATGCGGTCGATGGCGTCCATGCGGTCGTACGGATTTTCGATGGCCTTGCCTTCACCGAGCAGCGCCTGCGCCACCCCTTCGAGGCTGAAGGACGGAAAACTCCAGGTGGCGGAGCGCAGCGCCTCGATGCCGTCAATGATCAGGCGCCCCGGCGCGCTGGCGAAGAAGTGCTGCTGCGCGTTGTGCTCGCGCCATTCCATTTCCGTGCCGCCGCGCCCAAGCCGCAGCGGCACCTGGAACCGGCGCGCCTGCTCCTGCAACACGCGCAGGTCGAACTGCACTAGGTTCCAGCCAATGATCGCATCGGGATCGTGGTCGGCCAGCCACTGGTTCAGCCGGTGCAGCAATTCGGGCCGGGTGGCGCAGTAGGTCAGCGAGAAATCGACGTCGACCGGCGATTGCGGCGCCGGCCCCAGCGCGTAGACCTGGCGCTGGCCGCAGCCTTCGAGCGCGATCGAATAGAGCTCGCCCGCCGCGCTGGTTTCGATATCGAGCGACACCAGGCGCAGCGCCGGCCGGTAGTCGGCCGACGGCTTCATCTGCGCGTTGCGCAGCACGCCGGCGCCATCCGCCTCGCCGTCGAACCACACCGGCGCGGTGATGAAGCGCTCCATCAGGTAGCGCTCCGGCGGGCGGATATCGGCTTCATACACGTCCACGCCGGCATCGCGCAGTGTCCTGGCCAACTGGATCAGCTGCCGGTGCTGGGCGCAGTACAGTCCCAGCACCGGCCTGCGCTGGAAATCGCGCAGCGCCAGCGGGCGCAGTTCGACCGCGCGCTCGCGCGACAGCAGTGCCTCGGCACGCTCGCGCTGCACCTGCGGCACAAAGGCAACCGATGGCTGCGGCGCCAGCCGTAGCCGGCGCGGCCCGTCATCCGTCGCCAGCCAGAATTCCACTTCGGTCCCGCCTGGCGTATCACGCCAGTGACGGGTCAGGATGAAGCCTTGCTGAAGTGCCACGTTGCAGAAACAGGAATGGAAATTCGCGCGATGCTGGCGCACGCAAGCCGACCGCTACGCCGCGCACCCGCTGGGTCGACCGCGCGCTGCATCAACCAGGCGCTGCGCCCCGCCTTGCCGCCTCGATGGTGGCAATGTCGATCTTGCGCATCGTCATCATCGCGTCGAACGCGCGCTTGGCCGCGGCGCGGTCCGGGTCGGTGATCGCCGCCAGCAGCGCACGCGGCGTGATCTGCCATGACAGGCCCCAGCGGTCCTTGCACCAGCCGCACTCGCTTTCCTGGCCGCCGTTGCTGACGATGGCATCCCACAGCCGGTCGGTCTCGGCCTGGTCGTCGGTCGCGATCTGGAACGAGAAGGCCTCGCTGTGCTTGAAGTGCGGGCCCCCGTTCAAGCCGACACACGGGATGCCGGCGACGGTGAACTCGACCGTCAGCACATCGCCCTCCTTGCCGTCCGGATAGTCGCCCGGTGCGCGCATCACGGCGCCGACGGCGCTGTCGGGAAAGGTCTTGGCATAGAAATTCGCCGCTTCCAGCGCATCGCGGTCGTACCACAGGCAGATCGTGTTCTTGCCAGGCATGTTGCGTCTCCTTGAAGACACGGCGCCGGACCTCCGGCGCCGGTGGGCCAGCGTGCCGTTTCGACCGGCGCCGTTGGCCGGGACTCCAATGTCTCACACTCCGGGGGGCAATGCAGGCCGTGGCGGCGTCACATGGACTGGGAGCCCGCTGGCATGCTGCGCCCGAAGCACGCCGGCTTCGCTAGCCTTTGGCCGCGCGGACGAAGGCGTCGCGGGCGGTGATGCGCTCTACGTAGTCCTGGATGCAGCGGCTTTCGCGGATGCGCGGCGCACCGAACTGTCCCGCCCACGCCAGCGACGCGCCGAGGTAGACGTCGGCGGCGCTGAAGCTGTCGCCGAGCACGAAGGGACCCGGTGACAGGGCTTTTTCGATGGCGTCGATGACTTCGTCATAGTCGCCCCAGCCGACGGTCTGCTTGGGCAGCGGCGCCTGGGCACGCATCATGCGGTCGGTCAGCGCGGGCTCGAAGCAGCTGCCGCAGAAGAACAGCCACCGCAGCACCGTGCCGCGCGCGGACGAGCCCGGCGGCGGCATCAGCCCCGCTTTCGGATAGGTATCGGCGAGCCACGCGATGATCGCGCCGTTCTCGGTCAGCACGGTGCCGTCATCCAGCACCAGCGTGGGAATCTTGCCCATCGGATTGATCGCCAGGAAAGCCGGCGCCCGGCTTTCCCCCTTGGCGATATCGAGGTGCTGCAACGCGTAGTCGGCGCCAACCTCCTCCAGCATCCAGCGCGCCACCGACGCGCGGCTCTGGGGGTTGTAGTAAAGCGTCATGGTCATACCGTCCTCCCGGCCTCGGCTCAATGGATTCGAGGCAGCAGGATAGCACCGACCCGGCGCCGTCAGTCGCTGAAAGCGAGCAGTTGCGCGCCTTCGGCAACCTGCTCGCCGATGCCGTAGAGCACTTCGCTGACGACACCGTCGGCGGGGGCACAGATGGTGTGCTCCATCTTCATTGCCTCCATCACCAGCAGCGGCGCGCCGCGCGCGACCGCGTTGCCGGCCTCGACCATCACGGCGATCACCTTGCCCGGCATCGGCGCGGTCAGCTTGCCGCCCTCGCCTTCGGCCTCGCCGGCATGGGCGAGCGGATCGAGCCAGGCCAGCGTGGCGTGGCGGCCGCCATGGAAGACGTGGAATTCGTCGCCATCCAGGTGGACCTGCCCGTGCGCGCGCCGCGTGCCGAGGTTGACGCGGATATCGTCGGCCTGGCAGGTATAGGCAAAGGGCGCGGCCTGGTCGGCGTAGCTCAGCGTGCTGCCGCGCTCGTTGCTGTCCAGCGTCACGTCGAGCACCTGCTCGCCATAGCCGAAGCGCAGCCTGCGCGACACGCCGCCGTTCAGCCGCCACGCGCCGGCGTGGGTCCACGGCGAGTGCTGGTCGGCGGCGTCGATGCGGAGCTGCTGGTTTTCGCGCGTCAGCAGCGCGGCCGCCGCCAGCGCGATCAGCTCCATGCCGACCGGCGCGGGCGGCGGGAACAGGACCGCCTCGTTGCGCGCGATCAGCCCG
>NZ_JAYLVT010000036.1:0-1398 GCF_035818815.1 Cupriavidus sp. SS-3 | reverse complement strand
TTTGGCATTGCCAAGCGATCGCGGGTCTGACCTGCGGATCGGCTGTTCTTTAACAATATGGGATGTAGTAAAGGTGTCGCGAAGCGTTGATGAGACGCTGCAGTACCAAACGCGATACCGGGTTGTGATTGTATCAACCAAAATGTATTTAAGTGATCGAAAGATGACTTGGAATACGGCACAAATGCGAGAACTCAACCTGTAGTGAGCGTGTCCTCGAGACACACTTGTTATAGGGTCAAGCGAACAAGTGCATGTGGTGGATGCCTTGGCGATCACAGGCGATGAAGGACGCGGTAGCCTGCGAAAAGCTTCGGGGAGCTGGCAAACAAGCTTTGATCCGGAGATGTCCGAATGGGGAAACCCGGCCCGTATGGGTCATCCCACACTGAATTCATAGGTGTGGGAAGCGAACGCGGCGAACTGAAACATCTAAGTAGCTGCAGGAACAGAAATCAACCGAGATTCCCAAAGTAGTGGCGAACGAAATGGGAAGAGCCTTGTACTCTTTAGCAGTGGTGTTAGCAGAACGGGATGGAAAGCCCGGCCATAGCAGGTGATAGCCCTGTATGCGAAAACACGATTGTGGAACTAGGTGTACGACAAGTAGGGCGGGACACGTGAAATCCTGTCTGAAGATGGGGGGACCATCCTCCAAGGCTAAATACTCGTGATCGACCGATAGTGAACCAGTACCGTGAGGGAAAGGCGAAAAGAACCCCGGGAGGGGAGTGAAATAGATCCTGAAACCGCATGCATACAAACAGTCGGAGCCCTTTCGGGGGTGACGGCGTACCTTTTGTATAATGGGTCAGCGACTTACATTCAGTGGCAAGCTTAACCGATTAGGGAAGGCGTAGCGAAAGCGAGTCCGAACAGGGCGTTGAGTCGCTGGGTGTAGACCCGAAACCAGATGATCTATCCATGGCCAGGTTGAAGGTGCGGTAACACGTACTGGAGGACCGAACCCACTAACGTTGAAAAGTTAGGGGATGAGCTGTGGATAGGGGTGAAAGGCTAAACAAATCTGGAAATAGCTGGTTCTCTCCGAAAACTATTTAGGTAGTGCCTCGTGTCTCACCTTCGGGGGTAGAGCACTGTCATGGTTGGGGGGTCTATTGCTGATTACCCCGCCATAGCAAACTCCGAATACCGAAGAGTGCAATCACGGGAGACAGACATCGGGTGCTAACGTCCGGTGTCAAGAGGGAAACAACCCAGACCGCCAGCTAAGGTCCCCAAATATAGCTAAGTGGGAAACGAAGTGGGAAGGCTAAAACAGTCAGGAGGTTGGCTTAGAAGCAGCCACCCTTTAAAGAAAGCGTAATAGCTCACTGATCGAGTCGTCCTGCGCGGAAGATGTAACGGGGCTAAGCTATATACCGAAGCTGCGGACGC
>NZ_JAYLVT010000035.1:0-1994 GCF_035818815.1 Cupriavidus sp. SS-3 | reverse complement strand
GCGTGGTAGGAGAGCGTTCTGTAAGCCTGTGAAGGTGTCTTGTAAAGGATGCTGGAGGTATCAGAAGTGCGAATGCTGACATGAGTAGCGATAAAGGGGGTGAAAGGCCCCCTCGCCGTAAGCCCAAGGTTTCCTACGCAACGTTCATCGGCGTAGGGTGAGTCGGCCCCTAAGGCGAGGCAGAGATGCGTAGCTGATGGGAAGCAGGTTAATATTCCTGCACCGTCGTATGATGCGATGGGGGGACGGATCGCGGAAGGTTGTCCGGGTGTTGGAAGTCCCGGTCCCTGCATTGGAGAAGGCGCTCAGGCAAATCCGGGCGCGGGATTCAAGGATGTGGGGCGAGCGGCCTAGTGCTGCGAAGCAATTGGAAGTGGTTCCAAGAAAAGCCTCTAAGCTTCAGTCATACGAGACCGTACCGCAAACCGACACAGGTGGGCGAGATGAGTATTCTAAGGCGCTTGAGAGAACTCGGGAGAAGGAACTCGGCAAATTGGTACCGTAACTTCGGGATAAGGTACGCCCTGGTAGCTTGACTGGCCTGCGCCAGAAGGGTGAAGGGGTTGCAATAAAATGGTGGCTGCGACTGTTTAATAAAAACACAGCACTCTGCAAACACGAAAGTGGACGTATAGGGTGTGACGCCTGCCCGGTGCCGGAAGATTAAATGATGGGGTGCAAGCTCTTGATTGAAGTCCCGGTAAACGGCGGCCGTAACTATAACGGTCCTAAGGTAGCGAAATTCCTTGTCGGGTAAGTTCCGACCTGCACGAATGGCGTAACGATGGCCACACTGTCTCCTCCCGAGACTCAGCGAAGTTGAAGTGTTTGTGATGATGCAATCTCCCCGCGGCTAGACGGAAAGACCCCATGAACCTTTACTGTAGCTTTGCATTGGACTTTGAACCGATCTGTGTAGGATAGGTGGGAGGCTTTGAAGCGTGGACGCTAGTTCACGTGGAGCCGTCCTTGAAATACCACCCTGGTTTGTTTGAGGTTCTAACCTTGGCCCGTGAATCCGGGTCGGGGACAGTGCATGGTAGGCAGTTTGACTGGGGCGGTCTCCTCCCAAAGTGTAACGGAGGAGTTCGAAGGTACGCTTGGTACGGTCGGACATCGTACCTAAAGTGCAATGGCAAAAGCGTGCTTAACTGCGAGACCGACAAGTCGAGCAGGTGCGAAAGCAGGACATAGTGATCCGGTGGTTCTGAATGGAAGGGCCATCGCTCAACGGATAAAAGGTACTCTGGGGATAACAGGCTGATACCGCCCAAGAGTTCATATCGACGGCGGTGTTTGGCACCTCGATGTCGGCTCATCTCATCCTGGGGCTGTAGCCGGTCCCAAGGGTATGGCTGTTCGCCATTTAAAGAGGTACGTGAGCTGGGTTTAAAACGTCGTGAGACAGTTTGGTCCCTATCTGCCGTGGGCGTTGGAATCTTGACGGGGGCTGCTCCTAGTACGAGAGGACCGGAGTGGACGTACCGCTGGTGTACCTGTTGTCTCGCCAGAGGCATCGCAGGGTAGCTATGTACGGAAGAGATAACCGCTGAAAGCATCTAAGCGGGAAACTCGCCTGAAGATGAGGATTCCCTGGAGGCTTGACCTCCTTGAAGGGTCGTTCGAGACCAGGACGTTGATAGGCTGGGTGTGGAAGCGCAGTAATGCGTTAAGCTAACCAGTACTAATTGCCCGTAAGGCTTGATCCTATAACCAGTGTGTTTCACCTGGTGAGCAATCGCCTTGTGCCACGTGTGTTGACACAGTAAGCACAACCCCAACTACATCCCGATTCGTGACGCTGTCCCAACCCGACAGCGCCACAACCCCTCATGCCTGGTGACCATAGCGAGCTGGAACCACCCCTTCCCATCCCGAACAGGACCGTGAAACAGCTCCGCGCCGATGATAGTGCGGATTCCCGTGTGAAAGTAGGTCATCGCCAGGCTCTTATTGTGCAAAACCCCTCGACAGCGTGTGCTGCGAGGGGTTTT
>NZ_JAYLVT010000034.1:0-6704 GCF_035818815.1 Cupriavidus sp. SS-3 | reverse complement strand
TCGTCGCAGAAGGCGACGTGGCGCGCCTCGGCGTCGGCATCGGAATACACCGCGACGGTGCGGATGCCGAGCCGGCGACAGGTGGCGGCCACGCGGCAGGCGATCTCGCCGCGGTTGGCGATCAGGATCTTGTTGAACATGCGCCCTCCTTGTTATCCCCTAACCGGGATATTACGGCGGCGCGCCGTCCAGCGGGCACTTTCCTGTCACATCATCCCGCGTAGCCCTCGGCGCGGATGTCGAGGCGGGCCAGCAACGCGCGGTCGCGGTCGGCCTGCGGGTTGCCGGTGGTCAGCAGCTTTTCGCCGTAGAAGATCGAATTGGCGCCGGCCATGAAGCACAGCGCCTGCAGCGCTTCGTCCATGGCCTCGCGGCCGGCGGACAGGCGCACCATCGCCTGCGGCATGGTGATGCGCGCCACCGCGATGGTGCGGACGAACTCGAACGGATCCAGCGCCTCGGTGCCGGCCAGCGGCGTGCCCTCGACCTGCACCAGGTTGTTGATCGGCACCGATTCGGGATAGGGGTCCATATTGGCCAGCTGCGCGATCAGGCCGGCACGCGCCTCGCGCGACTCGCCCATGCCGACGATGCCGCCGCAGCAGACGTTGATGCCGGCGTCGCGCACGTGGCCGATGGTGTCGAGCCGGTCCTGGTAGGTGCGCGTGGTGATGATCTTGCCGTAGAACTCGGGCGAGGTGTCGAGGTTGTGGTTGTAGTAGTCCAGCCCCGCCTCCTTGAGCTGCTGCGCCTGCTCGGCCTTGAGCATGCCCAGCGTGACGCAGGTCTCCAGCCCCATCGCCTTGACTTCGCGCACCATGTCCATCACCGGCTCCAGGTGGCGGTCCTTGGGGCTGCGCCAGGCGGCGCCCATGCAGAAGCGGGTGGCGCCATTGGCCTTGGCCGCGCGCGCGGCGTCCAGCACTTCTTCCAGCGCCATCAGCTTCTCGGCCTTGACGCCGGCGTCGTGGTGCGCGCTCTGCGGGCAGTAGCCGCAGTCCTCTTCGCAGCCGCCGGTCTTGATCGACAGCAGCGTCGACAGCTGCACGGTGTTGGCGTCGAAGTGTTCGCGGTGCACCTGCTGGGCGCGGAACAGCAGGTCGTTGAACGGCAGCGCGAACAGCGCGGCGACGTCATCGACGCGCCACTTGGCGTCGTCGGGCAAGGCATGCTGGCGCGCGGTCTGGCGCAGCGATTCGGCGGAGATGGTGGTAACGGTGTGGGCTTGGGTCATGATCAATGGAATTTTTGTTCAGGCAGCCAGGCCGGCGGCCTCGGCCTGGTATCGAGTGGCGGCGGCCAACAGCGGCGCGAGGTCGAGCCGGTCCGCGGCGGAGGCGGGCGCCAGTTGCCAGGGCAGCTCGCCCAGGCAGGGCGCATCGAGCGACGCGTGCAGCGTGGCGATGTTCTCGTCGGCCAGCAGCATGTCCGGGTCGACCCGGTTGGCGATCCAGCCGGCCAGCGGCAGGCCGCGCGCGCGGATGGCTTCGGCGGTCAGCACGGCGTGGTTCAGGCAGCCGAGCCGGATGCCGACCACCATTACCACCGGCACGCTCAGCATCACGGCGAGGTCGGCGGTGTTCCAGCGCACCGCGCCAGCATCGAGCGGCACGTTGAAGCCGCCCACGCCCTCCACCACCACGGCGTCGGCCTGGCGGCGCAGCGCGTCGAAGGCGGCGCGGATCGGTGCGCGCGTGATGCGCACGCCTTCCTGCGCGGCGGCCAGGTGCGGCGAGCATGGCGTGCGCAGCAGGAACGGGCAGGTCTGGCCCAGCGGCACCGCGACCGAACTGGCGGCGCGCAGCTGCGCCACGTCGTCGTTATGCCAGTGGCCGTCGCGCCATTCGCTGCCGCTGGCCACCGGCTTCATGCCGGCGGTGCGGTAGCCGGCGGCATGGAGCGCATGCAGCAGCGTGGCGCTGGCGTGGGTCTTGCCGATGCCGGTATCGGTGCCGGTAACAAAGCAGGCGAACGGTGCAATGGGCGGGACGGGCGCGTGCGGGCTCATGCGGCCTCCCGCTGCGCCACCGCGGCAGCCAGCGCATCGAGCAGGCGCTGCACGTCGGCTTCAGTGTGCGCCGCCGACAGCGTGATGCGCAGCCGCGCGGTGCCCTCCGGCACCGTCGGCGGACGGATCGCGCCGACGCGAATGCCGTCGGCCTCCAGCGTGGCCGACAGCGCCAGCGCGGCCCCGTTGTCGCCGACGATCAGCGGCTGCACCGCGGTCTCGCTGTCGCCCAGGGTCCAGCCCGCAATGGCGGCCAGCTGGGCCAGGCCCTCGCGCAGCAGCGCGATGCAGCGCGCCAGTTGGGCCCGGCGCTGCCGGCCCTCGTCGCCTTCGATGATGGCCAGGCTGGCCAGCAGCGCATGCGCGACCGCGGGCGGCGCGGCGGTGGTGTAGATATACGGCCGCGCGGTGTTGACCAGGTGCTCGATGATGGTTTCGTGCGCGGCGACAAAGGCGCCCGCCACGCCGGCCGCCTTGCCGAGCGTGCCGATGTAGATGAAGCGTTCGGACGACAGGCCGAGCGCCTCCAGCACGCCATGTCCCTGCTCGCCGAGCACGCCGAAGCCGTGCGCATCGTCGACGACGATCCACGCGTCATAACGCTCGGCCAGCGCCAGCAGCTGGCGCAGCGGCGCGACGTTGCCGTCCATGCTGAATACGCTGTCGGTGACGATCAGCTTGCGGGCGCTGGTGCTGGCCGCGAGCAGCGCCTCGAGCGCAGCGGTGTCGCAATGCGGATAGCGCTGCACGTCGGCACGCGCGAGCCGTGCGCCGTCGATCAGCGACGCGTGGTTGAGCGACTCGCAGAACAGCGTGGCCCCGGCCGCGCCGAGCGCGGTCAGCACCGCCATGTTGGCCATGTAGCCGGTGCAGAAGTACAGCGTGCGCGCCTGCGCGATGTACGGCGCGAACCAGCGTGCCAGTTCGGCTTCCAGCTGCGCGTGCGCGAGCGAATGGCCGCTGACCAGGTGCGAGGCGCCGCTGCCGGCGCCATAGCGCCGCGCGCCTTCCACCAGCGCGGCGATGACTTGCGGGTGGCTGGCCAGGCCGAGGTAGTCGTTGCTGCAGAAGGTCAGCAGCGACTCCGGCCCGGTCCCGTCCTCGCCCACGGCCTGGTGCGGCGCGCAGGCGGTGTGGGCGATGCGGCGGCGGCGCGTCAGTGCCAGCGCGTGGCGCTGTTCGGCGGCCTGCTTCAGTTGTTCAAGCAGCATGGCGTACCTCCTTGCCCGCGGTCACGTCGTCGAGCGTGGCCAGCATCTGTTCGCCCAGCCAGCGTGCCTGCGCGGCGTCGAAGACATAGGGCGGCATCACGTAGAGCGTATTGCCGATCGGGCGCACCAGCAGCTCGCGCGCACGCGCGGCATGGTGGAAGCGCGCGGCAAAGTCGGCGCCGGCAACGTCGTCGCAAACATCGGCGGCCCAGATCAGGCCACGCTGGCGCACATGGCGCACGCGCGCGTCGGCGGCCAGCGCGGCCATGCCGTCGGCCAGCCACTGCGCGCGCTCCCGGTTGCGCGCCAGCACATCGTCCTGCGCGAACAGGTCCAGCGTGGCCAGCGCCGCGCGGCAGGCAAGCGGGTTGCCGGTGTACGAATGCGAATGCAGGAAGCTGCGCGCCAGCTCGTCGGCGACGAAGGCGCGCTGGATCTCCGGGCGCGACAGCACCAGCGACAGCGGCAGGTAGCCGCCGCTGATGCCCTTGGACAGGCACAGGAAATCAGGCCAGGCATGCGCGGGCAGCGGCGCCTCGGTGCCGCGCGACTGCTCCCACGCGAAGAAGGTGCCGGTGCGCCCGCAGCCCACCGCGATCTCGTCGGCGATCAGGTGGACGCGGTAGCGGTCGCACAGCGCGCGCACGCCATCCAGGTAGGACGGGTCATGCATCGCCATGCCGGCGGCGCCCTGCACCAGCGGCTCGACGATCAGCGCGGCAATGGCGCCGGCGCGCTCGCGCAGCAGCGCCTCCAGCTCCGCCAGCGCGCGCGCCGCCACGTCGGCGGCGGACTCGCCGCGCCGGGCCTGCCGCGCATCGGGCGACATCACCACATGCGCGCGGCGGATCAGCGCGTCGTAGGCGTCGCGGAAAATCTCCACGTCGGTCACGGCGAGCGCGCCCACGGTTTCGCCGTGGTAGCCGTGGCGCAGGCAGACGAACTCGCGCTTGGCGGGCAGGCCGGTGTTGCGCCAGTAGTGGAAGCTCATCTTCAGCGCGATCTCGACCGCCGAGGCGCCGTCCGAGGCGTAAAAGACATGGCCCAGCGCGCCGCCGGTCAGCGCCGACAGGCGCTCGGCCAGCTCCACCGCGGGCGCGTGCGTGCAGCCCGCGAGCATCACGTGCTCGAGCGTCTCCAGCTGGCTCGCCAGCGCGGCGTTGATGCGCGGGTTGGCATGGCCGAACAGGTTGACCCACCAGGAACTGGTGGCGTCGAAGTAGCGCTGGCCGTCGGCATCGTGCAGCCACGGGCCTTCGCCGCGCACGATCGCCAGCGGCACGGCGTCGTCGTCAGGACGAAGGCGCGTGCACGGGTGCCAGACAGCGGCGCGGCTGCGCTGGCCGAGGCCGGCCGCGCCGCTGCCTGGGGAAAGGGACAGGTGGTCCAAGATAGCCCTCCTTGGTTGGCCGTCCGCGCCGGCGCGGCCGGCAGGGCCGGTCGGCGCGAGGGTCGCGGGCGGATTGGGAGGGTCATGGTAGGGACGACTTCCGCGGCTTGGCAATGCCGCAGGATTTTCCCCGTTAGCGCAGCGTTGGCAGGATTTGGCGAATGTTGCCGGCAAGAAGCACTGCGCTTGGGGCTAGCGTGCCGCCATCTTCACGCAATCGCGCGTCGCCTTTATTTGAACTCAAGCCGGCCGCCACGACGGCGTGCGCTTCTCCAGGAACGACTTCACCCCTTCGCGCCCCTCTTCCGACGCCCGGATCCTCGCGATGCGGTCGGCCGTATCCGCCAGCAGGTCGTTGTCGATCACGCGCCCGGCGATGTCCTGCACCAGCCGCTTGCTCTCGCGCACGGCGTTGGGGCTGTTGGCCACCAGCGCGGCCGTCAGTTCGGCGACCTTGGCATCGAGCGCCTCGGCCGGCACCACCGCATGCAGCAGGCCCAGGCGCAGCGCCTCGGCCGCGTCGAAGCGCTCGGCCGTGATGAAATAGCGGCGCGCGGCCTGCTCGCCCATGGCGCGGATCACGTACGGGCTGATGGTGGCGGGCAGCAGGCCCAGGCGCGCCTCGGACAGGCAGAAATGCGCGTGCTCGGCCGCCACCGCGATATCGCACGCGGCCACCAGGCCCATGCCGCCGGCATAGGTGTCGCCCTGGATGCGCGCGATCACCGGGCGCGGACAGGACCAGATGGTGTGCAGCATCTGCGCCAGCGTCAGCGCGTCGGCGCGGTTCTGGTCGTCGGAGTAGCCCGCCATCTTCTTCATCCAGTTCAGGTCGGCGCCGGCGCAGAAGGCCGGGCCGTTGCCGGCCAGCACGATGGCGCGCACCTCGTCCATGTCGCCCAGCGCGCGGAAGGCGCCGGTCAGTTCGGCGATCACGGTCTCGTTGAAGGCGTTGCGCACGTCGGGCCGGTTCAGCGTGACGGTGGCGACGTGGTTGGCGATATTGACGGTCAGGGCAGTGAATTCCATGGTTCGCTCCGTTGGCGGATATGGCGCATATAGCGGATAGGGATGATGCGGCTCAGGTGCCCGGATCGAAGGGCAGCCCCAGCGAGCGGAAGAAGTCGCCCACCTCCGGCAGCCACACCGGGATGCCTTCGCGCGCGCTGAACAGGCGGTGCGAGTCGGCGCCGAACTCGCCCACGTCGACCAGCCGGGCCTGCGCGGCCGGCCCGCTGGCGCGCGCCTTGAAGGCGTTGAACATGCGGCCGGGCAAGGGCACCGGCCAGTAGCTGTCGTTCTCGCCATAGACCCACAGCGAGGGGTAGCGCGCCACGCTGCCATAGCTGGCGAAGGCATCGACCAGGCGCTCTTCCCAGTCGGGGCAGTTCAGGTTGCGCAGCCCGCCGGCAAAGTTGACCACGCCGCGCACACCGGGATAGGCGATGGTGCTGAAGGCCATGGTGGTCAGCCCGCCGTGCGACTGGCCGATCACGACGATACGTTCCATGTCGACATAGGACTGTGTCGCCATGTAGTCGAGCGTGGCGACGACGTCGTCGGCCTGCATCATGCCGTTGGTCTCGATGTCGCAGCTGCCGCCGATATAGGCACCGCCCGAGCGCGCAAAGCCCTGCCGCATCGGCAGCACCACCACGTAGCCGCGGCGCAGGAACTCCACGCTCTGCGCCGGGAAGCGCGCGCGCCCCTGCATGCCGGGCCGGCCCGGCGCCTTGCCGTGGTTGATCACCACCAGCGGGAACGGCCCCGCGCCGGCCGGCTTGAACACCGTCGCTTCCAGGTCGATGCGCGACGGGATCGCGGCCTTGGGCAGCATCACCACCTGCTCCTGGAAGCGCACGCGCGCCGCCGACTGGCCGTTGCCGTCCGCCATCTGCGCATGGCCGCACAGCGGCGCCAGCACGGCAAGCGCCGTGGCCAGGACAAGGCGGTGAAACAGGCGGGCGGTGCGGCGCATCAGCAGTCAGGCAATATCAGGTCGGCGCAGATTGACATGCTTACATGCGGAACACGCCGAACTTCATCTCGTCGATCGGCGCATTGAGGCTGGCCGACAGGCCCAGCCCCAGCACCG
>NZ_JAYLVT010000033.1:0-9883 GCF_035818815.1 Cupriavidus sp. SS-3 | reverse complement strand
GCATGTTTGCCGATCGGCAACGGTAAAATGCGCACGAAAAGAAACTTACCGCACACGGAGTCCCGGCCTCTTCCCTACGGCCGTCATCACGCCTGCCGCGCCATCGGCCTAGCAGTGTTGGTGCTGGCCTGCTCAGCCGTGCTTGTTGATACAGACAATGGACGCGACGCGTTCCAGCGCTTCCATCTCGGCGAGGATGCGGCGCCTTCCATCCGGTAGCTTTCACCCTCCGGCGTCAGGCTGATGCGACGCGTGGTCCGGTTATGCACGGCAGACCGATGATCCGACGGCTGTCCGGCCAAAATCGGCCTTTGACCTCGACGAAGCGAAGGACCGTTCTAAATCCATTTGCAGCCATTTGCCCGGGTAGCGTTTCGGGACACCCCTACGTTGTCGATGGCCTTGACTGAGCCTTAGTCGATCGCGGGCGTCGCGCCTGTCCCCACACTTTGCACTCCTCACGCACGCAAAGCCGGTGAGTAATTACACCGACGGGAAACTCGACGATTCTCCAGGAATCCCGACGCTCGCACTTTAACACAACACATGTTGTCTTAAATCGGATTGCGAGTTATTGTTCATGCATCGCGCCGGCCAGCGTCCATCACCGAGGAATGAAGGAGACTTATCATGCTCACCACCCAATCCCAACGAGAGGCGTTTCGCGAGGACGGCGCCGTACTTATAAGGAACTGCCTCGACCCTGTGCAGCTAGCCCAGTGCTACGAGGCTTTCAAGTGGAACGTCGCCAACCCGGGCCCATATCACTTCCGCTCGCTGGACGGCACCAGCCTGCAGACCCATATCGATAACGCCAATCCGGTAGTTAAGCAAAAGCTTGACGACCTGGTCACGACGCTGCCGTTCGTAAAGGTGTTCCAGGAGTTATGGGGCTCGGAGCATGTCTGGTATTTCGCCGAGGAGGTGTTCGCCAAGGAAGGCGGCAACAGCGGCCGCGGGCCGTGGCATCAGGACACCGCGAACCTGCCGTGGGCCGGCAAGCATTGGGGCAACGCGTGGATTACCTTCCAGGCCATTCCAAAGAAGAATTCGCTGGAGATCATTCGCGGCTCGCACCTCGGCATCCAGTACGACGGAGCCAGTTTCGCGAATGCCGATGACCCGACCGATCCGCTGTACGGCGACGGCACCCTGCCCCGCTTGCCGCAGATCGACAAGGAGCTCGCCGAAGACCCCAATTCCTGGGACGTGCTCTCCTGGGAGGTGACCCCTGGCGATGTCGTGTTCCTGCATCCACGTTCGCTTCACGGAGGAGCCGCCGTCGATGCCGCCTGCCCGACCCGGCACACGCTGGTGCTGCGCTTCTTCGGTGACGACGCCACGTTCCGCGCCCTGCCAATGTCGAACCCGCGCTATGCCCGCAACGGGCCGCTCTTCCGGGAAGAAATGGCCAGGCTCAATGAAGGCGAACCGTTCCGCTCGCCTGTCTTCCGCCAACTCGCCTGATCTCCCCTTGCACGGAGCAGCATCCATGAAACGACAAATGATCAATCCCGGCCTCACGCAGGCAAGGCACTACGACCAGCTTCACTTCTCTTCGGCAACCCGGGTCGGCGACATGATCTGGGTGTCCGGCCAGGTGGGCTTCGACCTGGCCACGGCCACGGTGGGCCAGGGAATGGAAGCGCAGGCCCGGCTGGCGTTTGAAAACCTGAAGGCGGTGCTCGAAGCCGCGGGAGCCAGCCTGGCCGACGTCGTGGAAATCATGACTTTCCACACCGACCTGCGCGGCGAGATCCAGGCGTTCGTGAAGGTCAAGGATGCGTACTTCCCCGACCGCTATCCCTCGTGGACAGGCGTGGGCGTAAGCCAGCTGGCACGCCCCGAGTTCCTGGTCGAGATACGCGCGATTGCAGTCGCCGGTTGCGGCGCCGGCTGACAGCCAGAAGCCGCGGCCCGTTTGCACACCTGGGTCGCGGCACAACATCCCCTAGAAAAAAGAACAGCGACAAAGCTGATGGAGACACAAACATGAACCGTCCTAATGCGGTCGTCAGACCGGACAAGCCAGCCAGCATTCTTGCGCGGCTTGACCGCTTGCCGGTAATGGCTTCCCACTATGTCTGGGCCGCGCTGCTTGCGGCCAACCTGATGCTGGAGTACTACGACAACGCCATCTTTGCCTACGCCAGCCCCACGATCAAGGCCCACACCAGCCTGAGCACCGAGCAGATCGGCTTTATCAGCAGCGCGTTCTTCATTGGGATGCTCGTCGGGGCGCTGGTGGGAGGAAGACTGTCTGACCAATGGGGACGACGCTCAGTCCTGGTATGGACCACCGTCTTGTACTCGCTGGGAGCGTTGGCGACGGCGTTCGCGCCGACCTACGAGACCATACTGGCCTCCCGCGTCGTCACGGGTATCGGCGTGCAGGCCGCCACATCGGTGCTGCTCGTCTATATCGCCGAGATGTTTCCCGGCAAGGCACGTGGCCGCTTCGTCTCCATCGTGACGTTCGGGTTCGTGGTCTCCGGCATCGGGGCTGCCGCGCTGGCGATGTTCTATCTTCCTCACAGCAGTAGCGAAGCCTGGCGCAACCTGTTCCTGGGGGGCAGCATTGGCCTGCTGATTGCTCCCCTGGCACGCTTCATCCTGCCGGAATCGGTGCGCTGGTGTGTCTCGCGCCGACAGTTCGACCGCGCCGATCGCATCGTAGGCGAGCTGGAGGCGCGCGCGCTGCGCCGCGGTCCGCTCGACGAACCCGCAATTGCCGCCATGCAACCGATTGCCGCAGCGCCCACGCTACGCGACCTCATCAACGACAAGGCCTTGATGCGAACCATAGCCGTGCTCACGCTAGGCTTCTTTGGCGCCAGCCTGGCCTACTACCTGTTCGGTCAATGGGGCGCCTACTCGCTCGTATACAGCCTCAAGTACTCCGAGGAACATGCGTACTACATCCAGTTCCTGTGGAACGTGACCTATGGCGCCACGCCCTTCGTCGCCATGCTGTTTCTCGACCGGTATGAACGCAAGTCCACCATCCTGGTCGTGTCCGTGCTCAGCGCATTGCCCTTGGCCGTGCTCGGCATCTCGGCCACCAGCTGGGTGGTGGTCGCCGCGGGGGGTCTTGCCGCCATCATCACCGGGCTCGTCGTCAACGCCTACTACACCTACATCCCGGAGGCGATTCCGACGAAGCTGCGCGCACTGGGCAGCGGGATCGTGATGTCTGGCGGACGCTTTGGCGGAGCGGCCGCCGGCGTGCTCGGCGCGGCCCTGTTCTCCTCAGGCGGCATGACCGGCGTGATGCTAGCGGCGGCGGCCTGCTACATCGTCTTCTCCATCCCCGTTGCGCTGTTCGGCCCCCGCACGACCAACCGCTCGCTGGAGGACGTTGCCGGTGACGATTCAGGCGCCGCCAACGGCGCGCGCCAGTGCCCGGACACGTCCATGGCTGCCTGACACGGCATTTGCGTCAAGCGCGGGTTGTTCCCGCCCGCATGGCTCACCAGACAAAGGAAAGCGGCAACGTGACCGAAGACTTCAAGACATATCGAACGCTGGGCGGCTGGATCGAAAGGCCGGCTGACCTGCAGCCATCGCTCGAGGGCCACACCAACGCCGATGTGGTCATCGTCGGCGGCGGCTTCGCCGGCCTCTGCGCGGCGCTGGAGCTTGCCCGGCAGCGCGTGAAGGTGGTCGTGCTCGAACGCGAGTTCTGTGGCCATGGAGCGAGCAGCCGCAACGCGGGCTATCTCGCCGGAGGGCAGGGACTCAAGTACGACCGCTTCCTCAAGCGGGCAGGCCATGACAAAGCAAGGCAGATCGTCCGCTTCTACGAGGACGGGGTCAGCTTTGCCGAAGGCAAGTTCGCTGAGCACGAGATAGACTGCGACTACAACCAGTCCGGATTGATCCGCGCCGGCATCGATCCCTCCCAGGACGCCAGGTTGCGCGACGACATGCGGATCAGCGCCGAACTCGGATGCCCGTCGGAATACCTGGACCAGGCCGAGATGCGCGCACGCGGCATCCCGCCAGCGTTCCTGTTCGGGAGTTACGTGCCGAACGGCGGCACCCTCGATCCCGGCAAGTACGTCCTGGGACTGCGGCGCGCGGCCCTGCGGGCGGGCGTGACGATCCACGAGAACACGCCGCTGCTTTCCTTCACCGAAGGACCGACCGTCAAGGTGCACGCGCCTCGCGGCAGCGTCAGTGCGCCGGTCATGATCCTGGCCACCAACGCCTATACGCCCCGGCTCGGCGCGCTTGCGGACAAGGTGGTGCCGTTGCGGCTCTCGGCCATGGAGACCGAACCGCTTTCCCCGGTACAGCTGGCGGCGCTTGGATGGCGCCGCCGCGAAGGCCTTACAACCATGCACTGGGTCATGGAGAGCCATCGCCTGACCGCGCGCAACACGCTGGTCTTGACGACCAAGCGCCTGCGCTACCCGTTCGGCTCGCGGACGCCCGAAGTGCCCGAGCACGACCAGTATCGTGCGCTGCGGATGGCCCTGCATGACCGCTTCCCGCCCTTGAGGGGCATCGCCATCCGGCGCTGCTGGAGCGGCTACATCAGCTATGCCGACGATGGTCTGCCGGTGATCGGCCGCACAGGAGCAGACCGGAACATTTACTACGCGGCGGGATGCTCCGGCCACGGCGTCGGCACACAGGGCATGGTCGGACACATGCTGGCGCAAGACATCCAGGGCCTCGGCAACCCGCTGCTTGCCATGCTGATGCAACATGCGCCGCCCGCGACGCTGCCGGAACCCCTGCGCTGGCTCGCCCTCAACGGCGCCCTGAAGGTCGCAAGCGGTCTCGATGAACGTTCGAACCGCAAGGCGCGCCGCGCATGAGGCAGCGTGAGAGGCGGCCTCGCAATTGCCGGGAGCCATCCTTTCCCGCCCACGCATCACCTGAAACTCAATACGGAAATTCCCATGACAGATCTGTACGACGTGGCCGTGATCGGCGCTGGCTTCGCAGGCGTGACCGCTGCGCGGGACCTCAGCATGGCAGGCCATTCGGTGCTGCTGCTCGAAGCGCGTGACCGGATTGGCGGGCGCACCTGGTGGGGCAAGGCGCTTGGCCTGGACCTCGATCTGGGCGGCACCTACGTGCACTGGACGCAGGCGCATGTGTGGCGCGAACTCAAGCGCTATGGCATCGGCCTGGCGACACCAATGCCGGTGACCAGGGCCTATTGGTACGCCGACGGCGTGGTACACACCGGAACATGGGAACAGCTCAACCAACTGGCCACGCCGCTGGTCGCACGCTTCTTTGCCGATGCGCGGATGCACTTCCCCCAGGTGGATGACCTGGCAGCCGCCGACGTCGGCACGATCGACAGGCAAACCATCGGCGACCGGCTTGACGCGCTTGAACTTTCGGCGTACGACCGCGACGTGCTGGTCAACGCGATGTCCATCCTGGTCTGCTCCGAACGCGAGCAAGGGCTCGCGCAACTGCTGTTCTGGTGCGCGATCTGCTTCGGCAACTGGAGCGCGTTCAAGGAAATCGCCGGGCACTGGCCGATCGAGGGCGGCACCGGTCGCCTGATAGGCGCCATGAGTGCCGAATCGAGAGCCGAACTGCGCCTCTCGACGCCAGTGGCCGCTGTCGATGACAAGGGGCACGAAGTCACGGTGACCACACGCGATGGACAGCGTATCCGCTCCCGGCGCGCCGTGGTGGCATTGCCTCTGAACATGCTGAGCGAGCTTTCCGTCACGCCTTCGCTGCCGCGCCCTGTGCGCGCCATGATCGAGCAAAAAAACCCGATCATGCCCAGCAAGATCTGGGTACGGGTCAAGGGCGAGATCGAGCCCTTCGTGATCTATGCACCGGCGGGCAAGCATCCCATCAACACCGCCCATGCCGAGCGGCGCGACCATGGCGATACGCTGGTGGTGTGCTTCTGTGCCGACACCTCGATGCTGGACGGCAATGACCGCGAGGCAGTACAGGAAGCCCTGCGGGACTTCATTCCTGACATCGAAGTGTTGGACACGGTCTGCCAGGATTGGGCGATCGACCCGTTCTCCAAAGGCGGATGGATGCATCACCGCCCCGGCAATCTCACGCAGGCTGCACCCTTGATGCGGCAGCCCCACGGCCGCATCCATTTCGCGGGCGCGGACATAGCGCCCATCGGGGTCGGCGGCATCGACGGTGCCATCGAGACCGGCGCCAAAGCCGCCATTGACGTCGCTCGCGCCCTGCGTGGCGAGCACCGGTTGTGATCCCGTGCTACGCGCGCGCCGCCCGTCCGCCAGGCTTCTGCTCGCCCGGCACGGGCGCAATCAGCACGGCCAGGGCATCGATGAGCGCCCGCATTCGCTTGGGCGTGAAGCGCTTGGGTTCGATCGGGTACATCATCATCCATCCATCCCCCATGGCAACGAGCTGGTCGGTGAGGATGTCCGCCGGAAT
Source organism: Cupriavidus sp. SS-3 (assembly GCF_035818815.1). Lineage (NCBI taxonomy): Bacteria > Pseudomonadati > Pseudomonadota > Betaproteobacteria > Burkholderiales > Burkholderiaceae > Cupriavidus > Cupriavidus sp. SS-3. Next base: position 3,478 of record NZ_JAYLVT010000033.1, on the reverse strand, counting down.
ATCGTTGCGGACCGTCCCCCGTTCCTGCGCGTCCTTGACAATGGCGGCGAGCAGGCGACGATAGCGCGCGTAGCGCCTGGTGATCACTTCCGCAAACGCAGGCTCGTGTCGTCCCTGCGCCAATAATTCCGATGTCGCCGGCCAGAACCGCGTGCTGCGGTCGGTCAGCCTGATCCAGCTTTCAAACGGGGCGAGGATGTCACCGCTTTCCCGGGCCGATTCCAGCATTGCGTCGAAACGGTCGAATGCGCTTTCCATCAGCGCCACGACCAGCTCTTCCTTGTTGGCGAAGTAATAGGTCACCGCGCCGGTGGTGTAGCCCGCATGCTTCGCCACCTTGCGCAGCGATGCGTTGGCATAGCCCTCCTGTGCGATCACCGTCGATGCCGCGCGCAGCAACTCCTTGCGCTTCGCTTCGCGGTCGCCGACCGGACGACCCCGGGTTGAGACCTGCTCGATATCGTCGTCGCTTTCCATTGTCTTGTTCTGTCTCTTGAGCATTTCGATCACCGGCTGCCGGCCTGGTTAGCCGCCAGATGCGTGATTTTACAGAATCATCGTTATGTTTTGATTTCACGTGGCCCTCTCCGGCTAGCTCCGCTCGGGCAAGTCCTATGCGCAGTCTGTTCCACCCAGGTAGTGTGCCGGCGTTCGCACGCCCCCACATAGCCACACCTGTGCCAGCTCATGGCGCCGCCAAGCAGGGAATACCCGGCCTTTTTATTTAACATTACGCTCGTTATTCTAATTCACGATTTGCGCGAATCGCCGACAGGTTTCAGGACGAGTGCGCGGCCGATGCGCTGCATGCGGCCGCCAGGCAACTGACAAACAAGGAGATCGTTGATGGATGCATTCAGGCGCTATGCCTCTGACAAGGATGGGGCTGTGGTCACGGCGGTGCCGTGCAAGCTGGCACGCGACTGGGGCAAGACGCCTGTTGTCGCACTGGCAGCTTTTGGTGTCTTCGCAGGCGCGGCGCACGCCCAGTCGTCCGTCACGTTGTACGGTACGCTCGATACCAATCTGGAATTCGACACCAACTTCAAGAGCGCCGGCAGCGGCTCGGCCCATCGATACGCGCTGAACGGCGAAGGACTGTCGGGTTCGCGTTGGGGCCTGCGCGGCGTGGAAGACCTCGGCAACGGACTGAGCAGCGTCTTCGTGCTGGAAAGCGGCATCGGCGCAGACGATGGCACCCTGCAGCAAGGCGGTCGCCTGTTTGGCCGGCAGGCCTTTGTCGGCCTGCAGAGCGCCACCTACGGCAAGATCACCTTCGGTCGCCAATACACCTCGATGCTGGAGGCACTGGCCAACTTCTCGCCAGCGGCGATGTCGAGCCTGTATGAGCCCGTGATCGCCCAGATCGGACCGGTGTACCGCGAGGACAACACCGTCAAATATTCGGGCACCTTTGGTCCGGTCAGCGTCGGGGCTCACTGGAGCTTTGGCACCGGCGGGAGCAGCGGCACCGTGGACCTGAGCCGCCTGGGTGGCCCGGGCGAGGTTCCCGGCCAGTTTCGCCGCGATACCGGCTTTGGCGCCCGGGCGTCCTATGCGGCGGGGCCATTCAGTGCCACCGTCACCTACGACCAGGTGAACCCGAGCATCGTCGGCAGTGGCGGCTTCGCCGGTACCGGCACATTCAAGAAGGCCGCAGCAGCAGCCAGCTACGCCCTCGGTCCAGCCATCTTCATGACTGGATACCGCTGGGGCATGTCGACTGCGCCGGGGCGGACACTGACGCGCGACAACTTGTACTGGGCGGGCATCTACTACGAGATGACGTCTGCGCTGAGCCTGACGCTGGACTACTACTACCAGACGTTCCGGTCCTCGACCTTGCCGGCGCTACGGCCTGCGGGCAATCCGAGGCAGTTGATGTTCATCGCCGACTACCGCCTTTCCAAGCGTACGGACCTGTACCTGACCACCGCTTACGCAAAGAATGCCGGCCTGTGCCTGGACACCGCGTCCATTGCGTTCAACAACGGCTATCAGCCCGCTGCCGGCAAGGACAGCATGTTCGGCGTCGCGCTGGGCATCCGCCACAACTTCTGAGCGCGACGGCAATCGTCAACCCGATGCCATCCCGATGCGGGCAGCTTCAGCGATCCGCATCGGGACATGATGCAAGGACGGCCACTACCGAAGTGGTCCCCCCGGGTATCTCATCCCACCCGGTAGACGCCGTCTTCGTTCACCTCGACCCGCCCGTCCGCCAGCAGTTCTGCCAGATGCCGGGAAATCGTACGGGTCTCGGCATCGACTACCCATGAGCCTTGAAAGCCCGGCGGATACAGTAGCCGCAGGTCGACCAGTTGTGCCAGTGTCTTTGGCGATTCCCGCAGCAAGGCCAGCAGGCGCTGTTCGCGTTGGTCCAGCTTGGCCGCATAGGCAGCGAGATCGCGCAGGAAGTGCTCACGATCGGTATAGACGCCCCGATGATGGGACGTAACCCACACCTTGGCCGGAACCTCGGGCAACCGTGCCAGGCTGCGACGGAAGTCCCCCAGGCTTGACCCTGCATCGCCATAGTAGGGCCCGAATCCAGTCAGGTCGATATCGCCCGTGAAAGCCACCCCCTCCGGTTCCACCAGGAGAACGGTATGGCCCGCGGTGTGCCCTGGCAGGTGGAAAGCCCGAATGCCGGTCTGCCCCAGATCCCAGCACGCACCGTCCACGTAGCCTTGCGCGTCGGGCCGCGGCGCATAGAAGAATTCACGCTGAAACCTGAGCAGGGTCTCCGATGCATACGCCGCATTACCGAAAGCGGCGACCATGCCATCCCAGCTCCTTGCCGCCGGCAAATCGCCTTCGTGCACATGGACCGATGCATCCGGCAGGCGATGCAATCCAGCCATATGGTCCTCATGCACATGGCCCATCACCACCAGCTCGGTGGCGTCAAACTCGGGGCCGATGTAGTTCGCGACAAGCGGCGTGTCGAAAGCCGCGCGGATCTCGGAGCCCCGTATCAATACCTGGTTGCCGTCGGGATACTTGCCGCTCTTCTCGCCGAAGAAGACCGAAACGCGCCCGAAATCCACGCGCTGGATATGTCGCTTCGTGCCGGAATTGCTGAACGCCGTGCTCATGTCGATCATCCTCGCCGGGCAGTCTTAGCGATTTCCGCAGCCGGGGCGTTCCGGTAGCGATCAGGTCAGGCTGCGCAGCTTTGTTGTCTGTCTATTTATAATAACACCAGTCATCAAAATAAGAGATGCCTGCACACGCGGCACAGACAGAACGTGGGATGTCGTTATAGACGTAGACGCCTTCCCGTCATGCGTCAGGATCATGCTTCGACCGCCTTGAACATGTCCTCGACCACCTTCTTGGCGTCGCCGAACACCATCATGGTCTTGTCCATGTAGAACAGCTCGTTGTCCAGACCGGCGTAGCCGGCGGCCATCGAGCGCTTGTTGACGATGATGGTCTTGGCCTTGTACGCCTCCAGGATCGGCATGCCCGCGAT
>NZ_JAYLVT010000032.1:0-12707 GCF_035818815.1 Cupriavidus sp. SS-3 | reverse complement strand
ACCATAACGAAAGTCAGTCGTCGCACGTATTTTTGAAGCGGGTAGGGGAGCGAAGGGAGGCGGTAAACACTGTATTGCTGCTGCCCTTCGCTTTGTCACAAAGCTTCCGTTCAACGCGCAAAGCCCAGCTCGATCGCAGTTGGACCGACTCCGCCCTCAACTCTCAGGATCATCCCCAAACTCGCGGAGTTCCTGCGAGCAGCGGCAAGCCTTGGCGATCTTGGTAGCCCACACGATAGCGGCTTCGCGCGACGGGAGCTGCAGGACACAAAAGCCCCCGTCGAACTCCTTCGTCTGGGGATAGGTTCCGCTTGTGACGGTGCCGTCTGCGGCGACCATGAGCGGTGCGACATTCGCGTTGATACCGCCACCGAACACGTAAACGCCTGCAGCCTTCGCCTCGCGTATGACCTCGCGCGCAGCTTCGCCCACGGCGGCGAGTTCCTCGGCGGGAACTTTCATCGCCGTTGCGGGAAAGGAGATCAGGTATTTCGTCATCGTTCTGTCCTCCGGTTGAGGTCGGTGATGTTTGTAAGACCTTACGGGTGATGGAGCGGTTTGTCACGCGCCCCGGTACGGATGATCGCACGCTCCTGGGAATGGCATGACCGTCACCGCCCCCCACGCCTCCTCGCCAACAAGCCACTAAACTCCTTCCCCAAAAACTCCGCCGCATGCTCCAGCAAATAAGCCCGGCAACTTTCCCCCGCCGGCGATAACCGCTTGCTCGCCATATGCGCGACATGCCAGATGCGCTCGATCGGCGTGCCGGTCACGTCCAGCAGCGCGATTTCGCCGGTGCGCAGCTCCAGCGCCATGGTGTGCAGAGACAGCAGGCTGATACCCATGCCGGCCATCACCGCCTGCTTGATGGTCTCGTTGCTGCCGAGGGTGATCACCTTGGCCGGCGTGAACAGGTGGTCGCGGAACATGTATTCGGCGACGGTACGGGTGCCTGAGCCGGGTTCTCGCAGCAGGAAGGTTTCGTGCCTCAGTTCCTGCAAATCGAATTGCGCGGCGTCGTGCAGCGGGTGCCGCGGCGAGGCCACCAGTACGTGCGGATGCGCGGCGATGGGTTCGGAGACGGCGTCCAGCTCGCGCGGCGGGCGGCCCATCAGGGCGAGGTCGATGGCGTTGTCCTGCAGCAGCTGCAGCAGGGTTTCGCGATTGCCTTCGGCGATGCGCAGCTCCACGCCCGGGTGCAGCGCGGTGAAGCCGGCCAGCAGCTTGGGCGCAAAGTACTTTGCGGTGCTGATCAGGCCGATCGTGATGGAGCCACGGTCGACGTCCTTGACTGCCTGCAGTCCTTCCTCGGCATCCTTGACCTCGCCCAGGATGCGCAGCGCATGGTGCAGCAGGCGGTCGCCGGGTTCGGTCAGCGTCAGTTGCCGGCCGACGCGTTCGAACAGCGCCAGCCCCACCACGGATTCCAGTTGCTTGACCTGCATCGACACCGCGGGCTGGGTCAGGTGCAGCTCTTCGGCCGCGCGCACGAAGCTGGCGTGCCTGGCCACGGTGACGAAGATCTGCAGCTGGCGAAGGGTGAGGGCGCGCAGGAAGGACATGGGCAGTGGGGGCGGCTTTTGGACGGTCCCATGATGTGCGGTCTGGGTCGCACTTAAGGGATAGCTTATGCAGTGACTAAGAATATCTGAATTTACCTTATAGAGGGGCGCTTATATCTTTGCATCAACGCAGCAGCCACGAACGCTCAACCACGCAAGGAGACAAGCATGAACGCACCCGAACCGGTCCAGGCCAAGCCGCGCAAGCGCTATGACGCCGGCGTCATGAAGTACAAGGAAATGGGGTACTGGGACGCGGACTACGAGCCCAAGGACACCGACCTGCTGGCGCTGTTCCGCATCACGCCGCAGGATGGCGTGGACCCGGTCGAGGCCGCCGCCGCGGTGGCCGGCGAATCCTCCACCGCCACCTGGACGGTGGTGTGGACCGATCGCCTGACCGCGTGCGACATGTACCGCGCCAAGGCCTACCGGGTCGATCCGGTGCCGAACAACCCGGAGCAGTTCTTCTGCTACGTGGCCTATGACCTGTCGCTGTTCGAGGAGGGCTCGATCGCCAACCTGACCGCCTCGATCATCGGCAATGTGTTCAGCTTCAAGCCGATCAAGGCGGCGCGGCTGGAAGACATGCGCTTCCCGGTGGCCTATGTGAAGACCTTCGCCGGCCCGTCGACCGGCATCATCGTCGAGCGCGAGCGCCTGGACAAGTTCGGCCGCCCGTTGCTGGGCGCCACCACCAAGCCCAAGCTCGGCCTGTCGGGCCGCAACTATGGCCGCGTGGTGTACGAGGGCCTGAAGGGCGGGCTGGACTTCATGAAGGACGACGAGAACATCAACTCGCAGCCCTTCATGCACTGGCGCGACCGCTTCCTGTTCGTGATGGATGCGGTCAACAAGGCTTCGGCCGCCACCGGCGAGGTCAAGGGCAGCTACCTCAACGTGACCGCCGGCACCATGGAAGAGATGTACCGGCGCGCGGAGTTCGCCAAGTCGCTGGGCTCGGTCATCATCATGGTCGACCTGATCGTGGGCTGGACCTGCATCCAGTCGATGAGCAACTGGTGCCGCCAGAACGACATGATCCTGCACCTGCACCGCGCGGGCCACGGCACCTACACGCGCCAGAAGAACCACGGCGTGTCGTTCCGCGTGATCGCCAAGTGGCTGCGCCTGGCCGGCGTGGACCACATGCACACCGGCACCGCGGTGGGCAAGCTGGAAGGGGATCCGCTGACCGTGCAGGGCTACTACAACGTCTGCCGCGATGCCTACACCCACACCGACCTGACCCGCGGGCTGTTCTTCGACCAGGACTGGGCCTCGCTGCGCAAGGTGATGCCGGTGGCCTCGGGCGGCATCCACGCCGGCCAGATGCACCAGCTGATCAGCCTGTTCGGCGACGACGTGGTGCTGCAGTTCGGCGGCGGCACCATCGGCCACCCGCAAGGCATCCAGGCCGGCGCCACCGCCAACCGGGTCGCGCTGGAGGCAATGGTGCTGGCGCGCAACGAGGGGCGCGACATCCTCAACGAAGGGCCGGAGATCCTGCGCGATGCCGCGCGCTGGTGCGGGCCGCTGCGCGCCGCGCTGGACACCTGGGGCGACATCACCTTCAACTACACGCCGACCGATACCTCGGACTTCGTGCCCACCGCCTCGGTGGCCTGACCCTGGCTGGATGCCACCACCGCGAACACCACAGAACGAGAGGACATCATGCGTATCACCCAAGGCACCTTTTCTTTCCTGCCCGAACTGACCGACGAGCAGATCACCAAGCAGCTCGAATACTGCCTGAACAAGGGCTGGGCTGTCGGCATCGAATACACCGACGACCCGCATCCGCGCAACACCTACTGGGAGATGTTCGGGCTGCCGATGTTCGACCTGCGCGATGCCGCCGGCATCCTGCTGGAGATCAACAACGCGCGCAACACCTTTCCCAACCACTACATCCGCGTCACGGCCTTCGACTCGACGCATACGGTGGAATCGGTGGTGATGTCGTTCATCGTCAATCGTCCCGCCGACGAGCCGGGCTTCCGCCTGGTGCGGCAGGAAGAGCCCGGCCGCACGCTGCGCTACTCGATCGAGAGCTACGCCGTGCAGGCCCGGCCCGAGGGCAGCCGCTACTGAGCGGCCCCGGCTGAGCCGCGCAGCGCCGCCACGGCGCTGCCGCCAGTGATTTCCTGACGCTGCACGCCCGCGGCCGCGCGGCCTGATCGCCGCGCGCCGGGGGGACGCTTCGCCTCGAATTCCGCGAACCGATTGATCGATTGACTCTCAGGGAGCCGTCATGTCCGCACCCGAAACCACTGCGCCGCTGCAGTCGACTGGCGTTTTGCCCCCAGCGGCGCCCGCAGCCGTGCCGGGATCTCTCGCCGAATCGCTGGCCAGCTCGGGCATCACCGAACTGCTGGCCCAGCTCGACCGCGAGCTGATCGGGCTGAAGCCGGTGAAAGCGCGCATCCGTGATATCGCCGCCTTGCTGCTGGTGGACAAGCTGCGCGCCGCGCGCGGCTTCAGCGCGGGTGCGCCCAGCCTGCACATGTGCTTCACCGGCAATCCCGGCACCGGCAAGACCACAGTGGCCATGCGCATGGCGCAGATCCTGCACCAGCTGGGCTACGTGCGGCGCGGCCACCTGGTGGCGGTGACCCGCGACGACCTGGTCGGCCAGTACATCGGCCATACCGCGCCCAAGACCAAGGAGATCCTGAAGAAGGCCATGGGCGGGGTGCTCTTCATCGACGAGGCCTACTACCTCTACCGCCCGGAGAACGAGCGCGACTATGGCCAGGAGGCGATAGAGATCCTGCTGCAGGTGATGGAGAACCACCGCGAAGACCTGGTGGTGATCCTGGCCGGCTACAAGGACCGCATGGACCGCTTCTTCGAGTCCAACCCGGGCATGTCGTCGCGCGTTGCGCACCATATCGACTTTCCCGACTACCAGCTCGACGAGCTGCGCCGCATCGCCGAGCTGATGCTGGACGAGATGCAGTACCAGTTCGACGACGACAGCCGGGCCCTGTTTGCCGACTACCTGGCCCGCCGCATGGCGCAACCGCATTTCGCCAACGCCCGCAGCGTGCGCAATGCGCTGGACCGCGCGCGGCTGCGCCATGCCTCGCGTCTGCTGGGCCAGCCCGGCATCGCGGTGGACGACCGTGCCCTCACCACCATCACCGCCGCGGACCTGCTTGCCAGCCGCGTGTTTGCGCAGGCTGCGGCCGCGGAGTAGACCATGAAAGCCCTGATCTTCGATGTCGACGGCACCCTTGCCGATACCGAGAGCGCGCACCTGCGGGCCTTCAATGCCGCCTTTGCCGAAGTCGGCCTGGACTGGTGCTGGGACGAAGCCCTCTACACGCGCCTGCTCAGGGTGGCAGGGGGCAAGGAGCGGCTGCTGCACTACTGGCGCATGGTCGACCCGGAAGAGGCGCGCGGCTGCAAGGTCGGGGAAACGATCGACGCGGTGCATGCCGTCAAGACCCGCCACTACGCCGAACTGGTCGGCAGCGGCCAGCTGCCGCTGCGCCCGGGGATTGCGCGGCTGATCGACGAGGCCGGCCGCGCCGGCGTGCCCATCGCCATTGCCACCACCACCACGCCGGCCAACCTGGACGTGCTGCTGCGCACGCCGCTGGGTGCGGACTGGCGCGCACGCTTCGCCGCCATCTGCGATGCCGGCACGACCGCGGTCAAGAAGCCCGCGCCGGACGTCTACCTGGCCGTACTCGAGCGGCTTGGCCTGGAAGCGGCTGAGTGCCTGGCGATCGAGGACTCGGAAAACGGGCTGCGCGCTGCGCAGGCGGCTGGCATTGCCACCGTGGTCACGCCCACGGCCTACACCGGCCACGACCGTTTCGACGGCGCGCTGCTGGTGCTGCCGCACCTGGGCGATCCGGCGCAGCCACTTGCGCCGCTGCCGGGAGCGGCGCACCGCTGGGCCGACCTGGCCGCGCTGCGCGCCTGGCATCGCGGCACCCTGTTCGAGGCAGCCTGACATGACCGCCACCCACCAGCAAGCCAGTGGCCCGCACGCGGTCCGCCTGGCCCCGTCGATCCTGTCGGCCGACTTCGCGCGGCTGGGCGAAGAGGTGTGCGCGGTCGAGGCAGGCGGTGCGGACCTGATCCACTTCGACGTGATGGACAACCACTACGTGCCCAACCTGACCATCGGGCCGATGGTGTGCGAGGCGATCCGCCCGCTGGTCTCGGTTCCCATCGACGTGCACCTGATGGTGGAGCCGGTGGACGCGCTGATCCCGCTGTTTGCCCGGGCCGGCGCGGGGATCATCAGTTTCCATCCGGAGGCGAGCCGCCATGTGGACCGCACCATCGCGCTGATCCGCGACCACGGCTGCAGGGCCGGGCTGGTGCTCAACCCGGCCACGCCACTGGGCTGGCTGGACCACACGCTGGCGCAGCTCGACCTGGTGCTGCTGATGAGCGTGAACCCGGGCTTCGGCGGCCAGGCCTTCATCCCCGGCGTGCTCGACAAGGTGCGCCAGGTGCGCGCACGCATCGACCGGCAGCAGGCGGCCGGCGGGCGCGAGGTCTGGCTGGAGGTCGATGGCGGCGTCAAGGCCGACAACATCGGCGCGATTGCGCGCGCGGGCGCCGACACCTACGTCGCCGGCAGCGCTGTCTTCGGCGCGCCGGACGTCGATGGCGGCTACGCGGGCATCCTGCGGCGCCTGCGCGAGGCCGCCGCCACGTAGCGGGCATGCCGCCCCCCACAAGAACACATAGCCAATCCAGAGGAGACCTGTCATGCCTGAAGTGCAAAGGATGACCCTGACGCAGTTCCTGATCGAGCAGCGCCGCCGCTACCCGGACGCCAGCGGCGGCTTCAACGGCCTGATCCTCAATGTCGCCATGGCCTGCAAGGAGATCGCGCGCGCCGTGGCCTTCGGCGCGCTGGGCGGCCTGCACGGCAGGGCCGGCGGCGCGGACGCGGCCGGCGCAGCCATCAACGTGCAAGGAGAGGTCCAGCAGAAGCTGGACGTGCTCAGCAACGACACCTTCCTGCGCGTCAACGAATGGGGCGGGTACCTCGCCGCCATGGCCTCGGAAGAAATGGAGGCGCCGTACCAGATCCCGGCGCACTACCCGCGCGGCAAGTACCTGCTGGTGTTCGATCCGCTCGATGGCTCCTCCAACATCGACGTCAATGTCTCGGTGGGCAGCATCTTCTCGGTACTGCGCGCGCCGGAGGGCACCACCGACGTCACCGAGCAGGCCTTCCTGCAGCCCGGCACGGCGCAGGTGGCCGCGGGCTACGCGCTCTATGGCCCCACCACCATGCTGGTGCTGACGGTGGGCAACGGCGTCAATGGCTTCACGCTGGATCCCAACCTGGGCGAGTTCTTCCTGACCCATCCGGACCTGCGCGTGCCCGCCGATACCCGGGAATTCGCCATCAACGCGTCCAACAGCCGCTTCTGGGAGGCGCCCATCAGGCAATACGTATCGGAGTGCCTGGCCGGCCAGACCGGGCCGCGGGGCAAGGATTTCAACATGCGCTGGATCGCATCGATGGTGGCCGAGGCGCACCGCATCCTGATGCGCGGCGGCGTCTTCATGTACCCGCGCGACACCAAGGATCCGGCCAGGCCGGGACGACTGCGCCTGCTCTATGAAGCCAACCCGATCGCGTTCCTGATGGAGCAGGCCGGCGGGCGTGCCAGCACCGGCCGCCAGGCGCTGATGTCGGTGGCGCCCGGCGCGCTCCACCAGCGCATCGGCGTGATCTTCGGTTCGCGCCATGAAGTGGAGCGGATCGAGCGCTACCACAACGAGCAGACCGACCCCGATCTTCCCAATCCCCTGTTCAACGAGCGCAGCCTGTTCCGCGCGTCCGCCTGAGGCACCTGGCCATGTCAGAACGTTATCCCATCATCGCCATCACCGGCTCTTCCGGCGCAGGCACCACCTCGGTGACCCGTACCTTCGAAAACATCTTCCGGCGCGAGGGCGTGAAGTCGGTGGTAATCGAGGGCGACAGCTTCCACCGCTACGACCGCGCCGAGATGAAGATCAAGATGGCCGAGGCCGAGCGTACCGGCAACATGAACTTCAGCCACTTCGGCGAAGAGAACAACCTGTTCAGCGAGCTGGAAGGTCTGTTCCGTTCCTATTCGGAAACCGGCACCGGCGTGCACCGGCACTACCTGCACAGCCCCGAGGAAGCGGCGCCGTTCGGGCAGGAACCCGGCACCTTCACCCCATGGGAGCCGTTGCCGGACGACACCGACCTGCTTTTCTACGAGGGCTTGCACGGCGGCGTGGTCACCGACGAGGTCAATATCGCGCGGTATCCCAACCTGCTGATCGGCGTGGTGCCGGTGATCAACCTGGAGTGGATCCAGAAGCTGTGGCGCGACAAGAAGCAGCGCGGCTACTCGACCGAGGCCGTGACCGACACCATCCTGCGCCGCATGCCGGACTACGTGAACTACATCTGCCCGCAGTTCTCGCGCACGCATGTGAATTTCCAGCGGGTGCCGTGCGTGGACACCTCCAACCCCTTTATCGCACGCGAGATTCCAGCGCCCGATGAAAGCATGGTGGTGATCCGCTTTGCCAACCCCAAGGGCATCGATTTCCAGTACCTGCTGAGCATGATCCACGACTCCTTCATGTCGCGCGCCAACACCATCGTGGTCCCGGGCGGCAAGATGGAACTGGCCATGCAGCTGATCTTCACGCCCTTCGTGCTGCGCATGATGGAACGCCGCAAGCGCGCCACCCAGTAAGGAGCCGGAATGAACGCACCCGAACGCATCGACTCCGCGGCGCGCTGCGCCAACGCGCTGCGCTTTCTTGCCGCCGACGCGGTGGAGCAGGCCCGGTCCGGCCACCCCGGCGCACCGATGGGCATGGCGGAGATGGCCGAAGTGCTGTGGCGGCGCCACCTGCGCCACAACCCGGCCAACCCGGCCTGGCCCGACCGCGACCGCTTCGTGCTGTCCAACGGCCATGCCTCCATGCTGCTGTATGCGCTGCTGCACCTGAGCGGCTATGACGTGCCGATGGCGCAGCTGCGCCAGTTCCGCCAGCTGCACGCGATCACGCCGGGCCATCCGGAAGTCGGCGTGACGCCGGGCATCGAGACTACTACGGGACCGCTGGGGCAGGGGCTGGCCAATGCCGTCGGCATGGCGTTGGCGGAAAAGCTGCTGGCGGCCACCTTCAACCGGCCCGGCTTCGACATCGTCGACCACCACACCTATGTGTTCCTGGGCGATGGCTGCCTGATGGAAGGGCTCAGCCACGAGGCCGCCTCGCTGGCGGGGACGCTCGGGCTGGGCAAGCTGATCTGCCTGTACGACGACAACGGCATTTCCATCGACGGCGACGTGGTTGCCTGGTTTGCCGACGACACCCCGCAGCGCTTTGCTGCCTACGGCTGGCATGTGATCGCCGGCGTCGACGGGCACGATGCGCACGCCATCGACGCCGCGCTGCATACCGCCAAGGCCGAGCGCGACCGGCCCACGCTGATCTGCTGCCGCACCGTGATCGGCCAGGGCGCGCCGGCCAAGGCCGGCGGTCACGACGTGCATGGCGCGCCGCTGGGCGCGGCCGAAATCGCCGCGATGCGCGCGGCGCTGGGCTGGGAAGCGCCACCGTTCACGGTGCCGGCCGATGTGGCCGATGCCTGGGATGCGCGCGCGCAAGGTGCCGCGCGCGAGGCCGAATGGGAGGCGCGCTTCGCCGGCTATTGCGCCGCCTACCCGGAACTGGGCGATGCGTTCGTGCGGCGCGTGCAGGGCCGCCTGCCCGAGGGCTTCGATGCGCAGCTGCTGGCGCTGCTGGATGCGCCATCGCCGCTGCAAGACAAGATCGCCACGCGCAAGGCCTCCCAGCTGTGCCTGGAGGCGCTGACCCCCGCCTTGCCCGAGCTGCTGGGCGGCTCGGCCGACCTGACCGGCTCCAACCTGACCAACGTCAAGGCCTCGGTCTGGGTCAACCATGCCGGCCACGGCAACTACGTCAGCTACGGCGTGCGCGAGTTCGGCATGGCCGCGGTGATGAACGGCATTGCGCTGCATGGGGGGCTGATTCCCTACGGCGGCACCTTCATGACTTTTTCGGACTACTCGCGCAACGCCATCCGCATGGCCGCGCTGATGCGCCTGCGCGTGGTCCACGTGCTGACCCATGACTCCATCGGCCTGGGCGAGGACGGCCCCACGCACCAGCCGGTGGAGCACGCCGCCAGCCTGCGGCTGATTCCCAACAACCGGGTCTGGCGCCCCTGCGACGGCGCCGAAACCGCCTGCGCGTGGCTTGCCGCGCTGCGGCGCGAGGACGGTCCGACCTGCCTGGTGCTGTCGCGCCAGGCACTGACGCCGTTCGCGCGCGATGCGGCGCAGCGCGACGCGATCGCGCGCGGCGGCTACGTATTGCGTGATGCGGCGGGGGCGCCGGCACCACGCGTGGTGCTGGTCGCCACCGGCTCCGAAGTGGAGATCGCCATGCGCGCGGCCGCGCAGCTGGCCGATGCCGGCATCGCCGCGCGCGTGGTGTCGATGCCCTGCGTCGAACTGTTCTACGCACAGGACGCGGCGTACCGCGACAGGGTGCTGCCGCCAGGCGTGCCGCGCGTCAGCATCGAAGCCGGCAGTACCTGGTTCTGGCGCGCGGTGGTGGGCGAGCGGGGCAGGGCGCTGGGCCTCGACACCTTTGGCGAGTCGGCGCCCGCCGAGGCGCTGTACCAGCATTTCGGCCTGACCCCGGAGCATGTCGCCGCGGCGGCGCTGGCCGTTCTGGAGGACGCGTGATGGCTGCCCATATCCCCCAGGCCCTGCCCTGCACCGCGGTGCTGATCGACCTGGACGGCACGCTGGTCGACAGCGCGCCGGACATCGTCGGCGCCGCCAGCCTCATGCTGGCCGATCTCGGCAGCCCGCCGCTGCCGTTCGACACCGTGGCCGGATTTATCGGCCGCGGCGTGCCCAACCTGGTGCGGCGTGTGCTGGAAACCGCGCAACTCGCCACGTGCATCGACGCTGCCGACGCGGTGGCGCTGTTCCATCGCCACTATGCCGGCACCAACGGCCGTCTCGGCACCGTGTTTCCGGGCGTGGAGAACGGCCTCGCCGCGCTCCGGCGCGAGGGCTATCGCCTGGCATGCGTCACCAACAAGCCGCGCGCGCTGGCGGTGCCGCTGCTGGCCATGACCGGCCTGGCCGCGTATCTGGAAGTGCTGGTCGCCGGCGATTCGATTGCGCAGATGAAGCCCGATCCCGAACCGCTGCTCCATGCCTGCCGCCTGCTCGACGTCGATCCCGCGCATGGCGTGCTGGTGGGAGATTCACCGGTGGACGTGCAGGCGGCGCGCGCGGCCGGCATGCCGGTCTGCCTGGTGCGCTATGGCTACGCCGGCCCCGGTGGGCCGGCGGCGCTCGGCGCCGATGCGCTGGTCGATTCGTTCGAGGCATTGCCGGCGCTGCTGACGCCTGCCTGGCTCGCACCGGCGGCCTGATCCGGCGCCAGCGCGCCACGCAGGCAAGGATTCAAGACAACGACATGGAGACAGCATGACTATCAAGGTTGCCATCAATGGCTATGGCCGCATCGGCCGCAATGTGCTGCGCGCCCACTATGAAGGCGGCAGGCGGCACGACATCGAGATCGTCGCCATCAACGACCTCGGCAACGCCGCGACCAACGCCCACCTGACCCAGTACGACACCGTTCACGGGCGCTTTCCCGGCGAGGTCGCGGTCGATGGCGATGCCTTCCGCGTCAACGGCGACCGCATCCGCGTGCTGGCCCAGCGCAACCCGGCGGAGTTGCCGTGGGGCGAGCTGGGCGTGGATGTGGTGATGGAGTGCACCGGCCTCTTCACCACCAAGGACAAGGCCTCGGCCCACCTGAAGGGCGGCGCGAAGAAGGTGATCATCTCCGCCCCCGGCGGCAAGGACGTCGATGCCACCATCGTCTATGGCGTGAACCACCACGTGCTCAAGGCGACCGACACGGTCATCTCCAACGCCTCGTGCACCACCAACTGCCTGGCGCCGCTGGTCAAGCCGCTGCATGAAAAGCTGGGCGTGGTGAACGGCCTGATGACCACCGTGCATGCCTATACCAACGACCAGGTGCTGACCGACGTCTACCACGAAGACCTGCGCCGCGCACGCTCGGCCACCATGTCGATGATCCCCACCAAGACTGGCGCCGCCGCGGCGGTGGGGCTGGTGCTGCCGGAGCTGGACGGGCGGCTGGATGGCTTTGCGGTGCGCGTGCCGACCATCAATGTGTCGCTGGTCGACCTGTCCTTCGTCGCCGCGCGGCCCACCACGGTCGAGGAAGTGAACGGCATCCTGCAGGCCGCGGCGCAGGGCGAGCTCAAGGGCATCCTCGACTACAACGCGGCGCCGCTGGTCTCGGTGGATTTCAACCACAACCCGGCCTCGTCCACCTTCGACGCCACCCTGACCAAGGTCAACGGCACGCTGGTCAAGGTATCGGCCTGGTACGACAACGAATGGGGCTTCTCCAACCGCATGCTGGATACCGCGGTGGCGCTGGCCAGTGCCCGCTAGCAGGAGGCCATGATGAGCGAATACCATGCTGCGCACGCGTTCCCGCAATCCCCGGCGCCGCACACGCTGGCCGCGCTGCTCGCCAATGGCGGGCTGGCCGGCAAGCGCGTCTTTATCCGCGCCGACCTCAACGTTCCGCAGGACGCCGCCGGACAGATTACCGACGACACCCGTATCCGCGCTTCGGTGCCCGCCATCGCGGCCTGCCTGCAGGCGGGCGCCGCGGTGATGGTCACCTCGCACCTGGGCCGGCCCGAGGAGGGGCAGCCCGACCCGCGCCACAGCCTGGCGCCGGTGGGGCGCCGCCTGTCGGAACTGCTGAGCCGTCAGGTGCCGCTGCTGTCCGGCTGGATCGAGGGCGGCTTCCAGGTGCCGCCCGGCCAGGTGGTGCTGCTGGAAAACTGCCGCATGAACCAGGGTGAGAAGAGGAACAGCGACGAACTGGCGCAGAAGATGGCGCGGCTATGCGATGTCTACGTCAACGACGCCTTCGGCACCGCGCACCGCGCCGAAGCCACCACCCACGGCATCGCCAAATACGCGCCGATCGCCTGCGCCGGCCCGCTGCTGGCCGCCGAGATCGACGCGCTGGGCAAGGCCCTGGGCCAGCCGGCGC
>NZ_JAYLVT010000031.1:0-19022 GCF_035818815.1 Cupriavidus sp. SS-3 | reverse complement strand
AGCGCTGCAAACTTCGCCGCGCCAACCTCCCGGTCGACCCCGCATCCCTTGCTGCGCCTGCCTTGCAGGTGCCGCGTTGTGTTGCGAGGGGGCGAATAGTAAGCGAGCGCAGCGGGGTTGGCAAGGGGTATTTGAAAACTTCTTCGTGCCGCCATCAGGGGCCCCTTAAAATCGGCAAATGCCTGACCTGCCTACCTATCAACCGTCGCGCCTGCCAGCGGACGGTACCCGCCTGCTGGACGCCCAGTCGCTGGCCGCCGCACTGTCGCGTCCTATTGTCTTTGTCGACCTGGAGACCACTGGCGCGGACGCCCAGCGCGACCGCATCACCGAGATCGGCGTGGTCGAAGTTGGCCCGGACGGTATTGTCGAATGGGAAACCCTGCTGGACCCCGGCATGTCGATCCCGCCGTTTATCCAGCGCATGACCGGCATCAGCGACGACATGGTGCGCGGTCAGCCGACCTTTGAGTCGCTGGCCGAGTCGCTCGCCGAGCGCCTGCAGGGCCGCCTGTTCGTGGCCCATAACGCACGCTTCGACTATGGCTTCCTGAAGAACGCGTTCCGGCGCGCCGGTGTGACGTTCCGGGCCGACGTGCTGTGCACCGTCAGGCTCTCGCGCTCGCTGTACCCGTCGGTCGAGCGCCATGGCCTGGACGCGCTGATCGCCCGCTTTGGCCTGACGCCCAAGGGCCGGCACCGCGCGCTGGCCGATGCCGAGCTGCTGTGGCAGTTCTGGCAGAAGATCCATGCCACCTATTCGGTCGACCTGGTGGAAGCGGCGGTGCGTACGCTGGTGCGGCGCGCCAGCCTGCCGGCCGGACTCGAAGAGACCGCGCTCGAAGACGTGCCCGCAACCCCGGGCGTCTATATCTTCTATGGCGACCAGGACGTGCCACTCTATATCGGCAAGAGCGTGCACCTGCGCCAGCGCATCGGCGCGCATTTTTCCGGCGACTACCGCTACGGCAAGGATATGCGGCTGGCGCGGCTGGTGCGCCGGGTCGAATGGCGGGAAACCGGCGGCGAAACCGGCGCGCTGTTACTGGAAGCCCGGCTGGTCAAGGCCATGCAACCGGTGCACAACCAGATGCTGCGCCGGAATACGCGCCTCTACGCCTGGGAGCTGCCGCAGCAGTTGCCGGTGCCGCGCCTGCGCTCGGATCGCGACACGGACTTTTGCCGGCATCGCGACCTGTTCGGCGTCTTCGGCAGCCGTGGCGCGGCCGAGGCACGGTTGCGCGCGCTGGCCGAGGAGCATGGCCTGTGCATGGCCACACTGTCGCTGGAAAAGACCACGCGCCGTGGCAGCCCGTGCTTTGCGCGACAAGTCCACCGCTGCGCCGGCGTCTGCGTCGGCGTGGAGTCGTCGCGCGACCATCGTGCCCGTGTGGCCGCCGCGCTGGGGCCGATCGCCCTGGTGCCATGGCCGTTCGACGGCCCGGTGGCCTGGCGCGAGCAGCACGGCGCACGCGCCTGGTGGCACGTGGTGGACGAGTGGTGCTACCTGGGCTGCGCGGACACGCTGGAGGAAGCCGGCGCACTGGCCGCCGCGCCCGCGCATTTCGACCTCGACACCTACCAGATCCTGGCGCCGCGCCGGGAGCAATGGATGCCGGACGCGGTGCCGCTGTCGGTGCGGCGGGATTTCATGCTGACCGCGCCAGTGACGCTCACTGAAGCCCCGCGTCCCGCACGCGCGGTGCCGACGCATGCTGCACGCAAGTCCTCCGCCACGGTAGGGCAGCAAACCCTGGGCTTGTTTGCCGAGTAAGCCCGCGTGGCCGCGGGCCCCGGTAATCTGTACGCCAAGCCCCAAAAGCCCCTTGCAAACGATGTGACGGCTCCACTAGTCTCCACAGACCGGCCCTTGCCGCCGGCCGCGCCGATGTGGAGACCCCATGCCCGTCGATCCAGCCCGAGTTGCGCATGCCGCCCGAACCGTGGCGCGCAGGCATGCGCGCGTCGCGGTCCTGTGCGCGGCGACCTTGGGGGCCACTTTGGCGGCGGCCTGCGCAGGAATCGGGACGGGAGCGATGCAAGACGTCATCGATTCCTGGAAGAGCATTCCGGTCGATGAAGCGAAGCGGCAGTGGGGCCCGCCGCAGGCCGTGCAGACCCTTCCCGCCGGCACCGCCTATGTCTGGACCGATTCCGTGCCGGCCGCGCGGCCGCCGGGCAGCGGTCCGCGCGATGCCGGCATGGAGCGCACACCCGTGCCGGGGCAGTGCCAGCGCAAGCTGGTAGCGGACCCCCAGGGCATCGTGACCGGCGGCGAGTGGCGCGGCGATGCCTGCTGCCTCACCGCACTGGCCGGGCGCTGCGCAGCGCTCAAATATCGGGCGCGCGGCTGAACGCAGCCGTCGCCCGGCACCCACCATACCTCGGTCAGCGTTCCGGCCACGCGCCGGTATCGGCCAGCACCGGCGAGAATTCCCGAAATGCGAAGCGCAGCGGCAGCACGCGCTCGCGCCGCACCACGCGCTCCACATGCATCCGCACCAGCCGCTCGGCGCCGGCATAGGACGCCAGTTCCCCGCCCTCCCAGATCACTTCGGCGCGCCCGGCCACATGCAACAGCGAGCCGTCGGCAAAATCCGGCACGACGATCCCCGCACGCGGCTCGGCCATCAGGTTGCCGATGGTGTTGAAGAAGTTGTTGCCGTTGAAATCCGGGAACGTCAGGGTATGGGCGTCGTCCACGCGGATAAAGCCGGGCTTGCCGCCGCGATGCGAGACGTCGACACCGCCGGTGTGCTCGCCCTCGTCTTGCGGCGTCACGCTATGGCTGGAGGCAATGAACAACGTATCCGCTCCGCTCAGCCGGGAACTGGCTTGCGCGTCGAGCGCGTCGCCGTGCCACACCGCAGGCGCGGCGGCCGGCTCGGCAGCGGCTACCTCGCGCAGCTGGATGTAGCGCGGGCAATTGCCAAAGCTCTGCTCGACCTCGACCGTCAGCCCTGCCTGATCGCGCGCCACGATGATCCCGTTCATGCGGTTGCGCCGGCGCGTGGGCAGCTCGATGCCAAGCAACCCGATGCGCGCGCCCTGCTCCAGCGCCGCGGCCAGCGGATCGCCAGGCAAGGGCACGGCGTCGATGCGCAGATGCGTGGCGTCAGGCGTGTGCGCAAACCCCGGCGGCCCGACCAGCAGCGTCGCCCAGGGCATGCCACCGCCATCGACCGCGCCGGCCAGCAGGAACGGCAGTTGCGCGAAGAACGTGCGGTGCTGTTCCGGCATCTCGCCGCGGATCACGCGCGGACCCGCCGCGGCCATGCGCTCGCGCTTGCCGGCGCGCTGCTGTGCCGCGAGTTCGCCGGCGTGGAATGGCAGGCCGGCATGCGGCCAGGTGGGCAGGTCCATGATTGGCTCCTTCGCAACGTGAATGGCTTGACGCTCGCCGGACGCAATGGCTAGGCGGCCACGCTGGCCTTCGATACCACCATCGGCACGAAGCCGGGCAATGCCTCGACGCGGCGCAGCCAGGCATTGAGCGCCGGGTACGGCGCCAGCGGCACGTTGCCTTCCTCGGCGCGCGCGATATAGCTGTAGGCGGCCACATCGGCAATGGTGGCGTGATCGGCGGCGAGGAACGCGCCCCCGGCCAGCACGGACTCCATCAGTGTGAACAGCCGCTGCGCGCGGGCGACGGCATCCTCCATCGGCACCGGCCGTCCGAACAGCACGCCCAGGCGCGCGGCAGCCGGGCCGAACGCAATCTCGCCGGCGGCCACGGACAACCAGCGCTGCACGCGCGCGGCGCCGACCGGATCGCGCGGCAGCCAGCGGCCATCGTCGTAGCGCGTGGCCAGGTAGACCAGGATCGCGTTGGAATCGCCCAGCACCACGCCGTCGTCGTCCAGCACCGGCACCTGGCCGAACGGATTCAGCCGCAGGAAGGCCTCGCTGTGCTGCTCGCCGCCGCGCAGGTCGACGTCCACCAGCCGGTAGGGCAAGCCTAGCAACCCCAGCATCAATTCGGCGCGATGGGCGTGGCCGGACACCGGCGAACGGTACAGCACCAGCGGCCTGGCGGGCACTGCGGGGGGATTCGTCTGTTGCATGGCACTCTCCTGAGCGGTTGGTATGGACGGATTCTCGGCGTCGGCGAGACTGGAATAAATGGGGCCATCGTTATTTGACTACTCCAGAAAATGGAGTAATGTTTGGCGCCATGGACAAGCTACGTGCGATGCAGACCTTTGTGCGGATCGTCGACGAAGGCAGCCTGACGGCCGCCGCGGCGTCGCTGCATACCTCGTTGCCGGCGGTGGTACGCACCCTGGCGGCGCTCGAATCCGAACTGCAGGTGCGGCTGCTCAACCGCACCACGCGGCGGCTGTCGCTGACCGCCGAGGGGCGCAGCTACCTGGACGGCTGCCGGCGCATCCTGGCCAATATCGACGAAGTCGAAGCCGGCCTGACCGAGAGCCATGTCGAGCCCAGCGGCCAGCTCACCCTGACCGCCTCGGTCCTGTTCGGCCAGATGTACGTGGCGCCGGCGGTGACGCGCTTCGTGCAGCGCTATCCGCGCGTGCGCTGTCGCATGGAATTCACCGACCGCGTGGTGAACCTGCTCGAGGAAGACCTGGACGTGGGCGTGCGCATCGGCCCGCTGGCCGACTCCACGCTGGTGGCGCAGTCCGTCGGCAGCATCCGCCGCGTGGTGGTCGCCACGCCGGCCTATCTCCGCAAGCACGGCGTGCCGCGCCACCCGGACCAGCTGGCCGGCGCCAACTGCTTGCGCTTCACCGGCAACCATGCGCACTGGTGGTCGTTCCGCGATGGCGAACGCGAGTTCCATGTGCCGGTGTCGGGCAACCTGGAATTCAACCAGACCGCGCCCGCCGTGGCCGCCTGTGCGGCGGGTGCCGGCTTCGGTCATTTCCTGTCGTACCAGGTCGCGCAGCTGGTGGAGGAGCGCAAGCTGCGCATCGTGCTGGAAGACTTCGAGCTGCCGGCGTGGCCGCTGTCGCTGATCTATCCCCACGCGCGGCTGCTGCCGGCGCGTACCCGCGCCTTCATCGACTGGATGCGCGACGAGCTGAGCCCGCGGTTCAGCTGAGCCCTGATCTCAGGCGCCCCGCATTCAGATTGTTCTGATTGATAGCCACCGCAAGGCGCAGGGCACGCGGCTCGCACCGTCGTGCACCGCACGGCATCCGTGCGGAACATTTGCAGGGGCAACCGACAAAACTTCTTGACGCGTTGCCGTGCGCACCGGTATTTTCAAATTCGAATCCGAATTCGAATACGGAAATTTGACCATGTCAGCGACGCCTTCCAGCTTCCCCGCCAACGCTTCCTTCCCCCGTATCGACACCCCCTCGATCCTGCAGCCACCCCGCCAGCGGCGTGCGCGCGAGACCGAACAGGCCTTGCTGGGCGCGGGCCGCGAACTGCTGGCGACGCGCGACTTCGCCGCGGTCTCGGTGGCGCAGATCGCAGCCTCGTGCCAGGTATCGGTGGGTGCCTTCTACGGGCGCTTCCGCGACAAGATGGCCTATTTCGAGGCGCTGCGCGCGCTGGTGATGGAAGAGACCTCGGCATCGATCGACCGCTACCTGGCGCAGGAACGCTGGGAAGATGTCACCACACCGGTGCTGCTTGAAAAGACCGCCAGGTTCATGGTGCTCGGCACGCTGGCCAACCGTGGCGTGATGCGCGCGTCGCTGCGCCATGCCTCCACGCGTCCCGAGGAATGGCTGCCCCACCGCCAGAACGGTGAAGCGATCGTCGAGCGCATGGTGCAGCTGCTGGTGCCGCGCCTGCCGCTGCCCGCCGATACGGCCGAACTGCGGGTGCGCTTTGCCATGCAGGCCGTATTCAGCGTGCTGGTCAATGCCGTGCTCAATGATTCCGGCCCGCTGCACCTCGACGACGAACGGCTGATCACCGAGCTGAGCCGCCTGATGGCTGGCTACCTCGACGTCAAGCCGGCCGAGACCGCCTGAGCCTGCCTGGGTAATGCAGCCGGGCCATGGCTGCTATGAATTGCGCAGCGCTTGCTTGGCGGTGGCGCCGGCGCTCCCTAGAATGTGCCCACGCCCGGCCCCGCGCCGAGGCAGCCTATCCGCCTCACTGCTTACCGGGACCGCTCATGGCCACGCTTTTCCTCGTCCGTCACGGACAAGCCTCGTTTGGCGCCGCCAACTACGACTGCCTGTCGGCCACCGGCCGGCAGCAGGCGCGCTGGCTAGGCGAATACTTCGCTGAGCGCGGCGTCAGCTTCACGCGGGTGGTGGCCGGCACGCTGGTGCGCCAGCAGGACACCGCCACGGAAATCCTGGCCGGCATGGGGCATCCGCAGGCCGCGGTGATCTCGCATCCCGGCCTGAACGAATACGACGGCGAGGCGCTGTACCGCTGCCACACCGGCGGCGCCGACCACCGCGCCCACCAGAACTCCGACTACAACGACTACTGGCGCACCTTCCGCGCGGCCTACGCGGCCTGGACTCAGGACGGGCTGGCGGAAATGCCCGAGAGCTGGACCGACTTCGGCACGCGCATTGCCGGCGCGCTGGCGCAGGCCAGCGAGGGCACCACGCGCGAGGATGCGATCCTGGTGGTCAGCTCGGGCGGCGCCATCGGCCGCGCCACCGCCGACCTGCTCGGCGCGCCGGCGCAGGCCGCGATCGAGATGAACCTGCAGTTCCGCAATACCGCGTTCTGCGAAATCATTGTCGGCCGCGGCGTGCAGCGTCTGCTGAGCTTCAACAACGTGCCCCACCTCGAGCGTGCCGACCGGCGCAGCGCCGTGACCTTCGCCTGACGCGGATGGCGCGTTCGGCGCTATCCGCCCCTCGAATGACAATGGCCGCGATTTCGCGGCCATTCTTTATCTTTCTCCGGCTGCTGGCGCGGGCACTTTGACATGCCCGCGCCGCCGGTCCTTCTCCCTTTACTGCTCTTTGTCGTGCTCTGCGCGGCTGCGTCTCTGCTTTACAGGCGCTCGACGATGGTCACGTTGGCCAGCCCGCCGCCTTCGCACATGGTCTGCAGGCCGTAGCGCTTGCCATGCGTATGCAGCGCATGGACCAGCGTGGTCATCAGCTTGGCGCCGGAGCCGCCGAGCGGATGACCCAGCGCGATTGCGCCGCCATGCACGTTGAGGCGTTCCGGATCGGCGCCAGTGGCCTTGAGCCAGGCCAGCGGCACCGGCGCGAAGGCTTCGTTGACTTCAAACAGGTCGATATCGCCGATGCGCAGGCCGGCGCGCTTGAGCGCCACTTCGGTGGCCGGCAGCGGCGCTTCCAGCATCACCACCGGGTCATGGCCGATCACGGTCATGCTGTGCACGCGCGCCAGCGGCTTCACGCCCAGCTTCTTCAGTCCGGCCTCGTTGACCACCATCAGGCCCGCGGCGCCGTCGCAGATCTGGCTGGCGGTGGCAGCAGTGACACGGCCGCCTTCGGCAATCAGCTTGACGCTGCCGATGCTTTCCAGCGTGGCGTCGTAGCGAATGCCTTCGTCGGTGGTGTGCATCTCGCCGTTGGCGCCGTCGGTGGTGCGCACCTCCACCGGCAGGATCTCGGCGCTGAAGCGGCCGGCCTTGGCGGCGGCGATGGCGCGCTGGTGGCTTTGCAGCGCGTAGGCGTCGAGCTGTTCGCGCGACAGCTCGTACTTGCGCGCGATCATCTCGGCGCCGGTGAACTGGCTGAACTGCACGCCGGGGTAGCGCGCCTCGACGCCAGGGCTCTTGGGCACGCCGAAGCCGTTCTTGGCCGGCAGCTGCGACGACAGGCCCATCGGCACGCGCGTCATGCTCTCCACGCCGGCGGCGATGACGATATCCATCGCACCCGACATCACCGCCTGCGCGGCAAAGTGCAGTGCCTGCTGGGATGAGCCGCACTGGCGGTCGACCGAGGTGCCCGGCACGCTTTCCGGCAGGCGCGAGGCCAGGATGGCATTGCGCGCGACGTTGCCGGCCTGCTCGCCGACCTGGCTCACGCAGCCCATGATGACGTCTTCGACCAGCGCCGGATCGGCACCGGTGCGCTCCACCAGCGCGTCGAGCACCTGCGCGGCCAGGTCGGCCGGATGCCAGCCCGACAGCTTGCCGCCCTTGCGGCCGCCGGCGGTACGGACCGCCGCGACGATATATGCCTCAGCCATGTGATCTCCTTGGTTCGGTGCAGGCCGCCGGGGCAGCCCGAGTGTTGTGCAACATGCCGGCGGGCGTGCCGGCAGCTTCGACGGCTATTGTTGCGCCGCCGGGAGTGGCCAGCGTCGTCGGAAGCGACGAAGTTGCCGCACCGCTCAGGCGCGCGGCGCCAGCACCGCGAAGATCGCCGTGGCGCGCAGCAGGCAGCGCTCGCCGCTGAGCAGCCGGCAGGTGCCGTAGCGCAGCCGCGAGCCGAGCTTGTCGAACTCCACGCGGGCCTCGACCCAGTCGCCCAGGCGCGCCGAATCGAGATAGTCGAGGCTCAGGTTCACCGTCACCGCGCTCTTGGCGCGGCCGGTTTCCAGCGACATCATCATGCCGATTGCGGTATCGGCCAGGGTCGCCAGCATGCCGCCGTGCGGGATGCCCAGGTTGTTCAGGTGGCTCTCGTCGATGCGCACCGCCAGCGTGCGGCGGGCCGCGTGCAGATAGAGCTGGCCGAAGCCAGCCATGTAGCCGTTCATCCGGCGCAGTGGGACAAAGCCTTCGGGCACGTCGGTGCCGGCTTCGGCCGGCGCGGCGATGGCGCGGGTCAGCGCCGCCTCGATTTCCGCCTCGGCCATGGCGTCAGGCAAAGTAGCGCGAGGCCACGCTGAGGTGTTCGCGGCAATCGGCCACCATGCGCGCGATCAGTTCTTCGCAGCTGGGCACGTCGTCGATCAGGCCCACGCACTGTCCGGCGCTGATGATGCCGCCGTCGGTCTCGCCCGCCTTGAGCGCGGCCTTGCCGCGCACGCCGGCGACCAGGTGCTTGACGTCCTCGAACTGCGCGCCGCCCGGACGGCGTTCGATGCTCACCACTTCGTCCGACACGGCGTTCTTGAGCACGCGCGCGGTGTTGTGCAGGGTGCGGAAAATCAGGTTGGTGTCGCGCTCGCTGGCCTGCACCAGCGCCTGCTTGACGTTGTCGTGGATCGGCGCCTCGCGCGTGGCGCAGAAGCGCGTGCCCATGTTGACACCCTCGGCACCCAGCACCAGCGCCGCCGCCATGCCGCGCCCGTCGGCGATGCCGCCCGAGGCGATTACCGGGATCGACAGTTTGCGTACCGCCTGCGGAATCAGCACCATGCCGGGCACGTCGTCCTCGCCCGGATGGCCGGCGCACTCGAAGCCGTCGATCGAGACCGCATCCACGCCCAGGCGCTCGGCCGACAGCGCATGGCGCACCGCCACGCACTTGTGGATCACCTTGATGCCCGCGGCCTTGGCCCGCGCGATATGTTCCCTGGGGTTGTTGCCGGCAGTCTCCAGCACCTTGACGCCGCTCTCGATGATGACGTCGAGGTAGCGCGCGTACGGCGGCGGGTTGATCGACGGCAGCAGGGTCAGGTTCACGCCAAACGGCTTGTCGGTCATCTCGCGGCAGCGGCGGATCTCGGCGGCCAGATCCTCGGGCGTCGGCTGGGTCAGCGCCGTCAGGATGCCCAGGCCGCCCGCGTTGGAAACGGCGGATGCCATTTCGGCGTAGCCAACCCATTGCATGCCGCCCTGGATGATGGGGTAGCGGATGCCAAGCAGTTCGGTGATGCGTGTCTTCATGGTGGTCCTTTTGCGGTCTGCGCCGGCAGAAGGCTACGGCGGAATGTCGTGAGGTGCCGGCCCTGCCGCCTGATCGCATCAGTCTACGGCGCCGCGCGCCGTCCCAGCCTCGTCGGAAGCGACGATTGCGGGCGGCGCAATCTGCACTAGTGTTGGGCGAGCCCCCGCCCCGCGCTGCCGGCGCTACCACCGGCACCTCCGGCATTCCTTCCTACCTCCCAGCAGGAGCCCGCATGACGCCAGCCACGCCTTCGTTCGAAACCCTGCGTTACGCCGTTGCCGACGGCGTCGCCACCATCACCCTGCACCGCCCGGACCAGCTCAATGCCTTCACCGCGCAGATGATGCACGAGCTGATCGCCGCGTTCGACGCCACCGATGCCGACGACAACGTGCGCGCGGTGATCGTCACCGGCTCCGGCCGCGCGTTCTGCGCCGGCGCCGACCTGTCCGGCGGCAGCTCCACCTTCGATTTCGAGAAGCGCTATGGCGCCAGCCCGGATACCGCCCATCGCGATGGCGGCGGGCGCGTGTCGCTGCGCATCTTCCGCAGCCTCAAGCCGGTGATCGCCGCGGTCAACGGCGCCGCGGTCGGCGTGGGCGTGACCATGCAGCTGCCGATGGATATCCGGGTGGCGTCGACCGACGCCAAGTTCGGCTTTGTCTTCGCACGCCGCGGCATCACGCCGGAAGCGGCGTCGTCGTGGTTCCTGTCGCGCGTGGTCGGGATCTCGACTGCGCTGGAGTGGTGCTATACCGGTCGTGTGTTCTCGGCGCAGGAGGCGCACGAACGCGGCCTGGTGCGCTCGCTGCACGCCCCCGAAGACCTGTTGCCGGCGGCGCAGGCGATTGCGCGCGAGATCGCCGCCAATGCCGCGCCGGTGTCGGTGGCGATCTCGCGCCAGCTGATCTGGCGCATGGCCGGCGCCAGCCACCCGATGGAAGCGCACAAGCTCGACAGCCGCGCGATCCAGTCGCGCGGACGCTCCGCCGACGTGAAGGAAGGCGTCAGCGCGTTCCTGGAAAAGCGCCCCGCCGCGTTCCCGGAGACCGTGTCGCACGACATGCCGGATTTCTTCGACTGGACCAGCGAGCCGCCCTTCGCCTGATGCGCCCGCTTCCATCCCCGTTTCCGGAGTCCCGATGAAAGTCAGCCAAGCCGTCGCCAGCCGCAAGTCCGTCCGCGGCTTCCTGCCCCGGGCGGTTGCACCCGACACCATCCGCCGCGTGCTCGACGCCGCCGCGCGCGCCCCGTCCGGCGGCAACCTGCAGCCGTGGCATATCCATGTGGTCGGCGGCGAGGCGCTGCAGCGGCTGCTCGGCATCATGCGCACGCGCATCGCCGAGGCCCCGACCGGCGAAGCGCGCGAGTACGACATCTATCCGCGCGAGCTGGTCTCGCCCTACCGCGAGCGCCGCTTCCAGGTGGGAGAAGCGCTCTACCACCACCTCGGCATCCCGCGCGAGGACAAGGCCCGGCGGCTGGCGCAGTTCGCCAGCAACTTCACCTTCTTCGGCGCGCCGCTGGCGCTGTTCTGCACCGTGGACCGGCGCATGGGCCCGCCGCAATGGTCGGACCTGGGCATGTACCTGCAGACGGTGATGCTGCTGCTGCGCGAAGAAGGCCTGGACAGCTGCGCGCAGGAGTGCTGGGCGATGTATCCGCAAACCATCGCCGAATTTCTGTCGCTGCCGGCCGAACGGATGCTGTTCAGCGGCATGGCGATCGGCTACGAGGATCCCGAGGCGCCCGCCAACCGGCTGCGCGCCGGGCGCGCGCCGCTGGGGGAATTCACCGAGTTCATCGGTATCTGAATCAATATCTGAGCCGCAGGGTCAGAGCAGGCCGAGCTGGCGTGCGATCGCGACCGCCTGGGTGCGGTTGCTGGCGTGCAGCTTGGCGCTGATATTGCGCAGGTGCGTGCGCACCGTGGTCTCGGACACGAACAGGCGCTCGGCCATGGCGACGTTGGAATAGCCCTCGGCCAGCAGGTGCAGCACCTTCTGCTCCTTGGGCGTCAGCGGCTCGACCAGCGCGGGCGGCGCGGGACGGCCGGCACCGGGCGGCTCGGCGGCGGCCTGGCCGCAAGCCTGCAGCAGCTTTTCGACATAAGGGGCCGGCAGGCCGGCAGCCTGGCGCGCGCAGGCGTCGGCCACCAGCCGGCGCACATCGTCGCCCTCGTCGGCAAAGATGCGCACGAAACCTTCGGCGGCGCCAAAGCGCAACGCCTCGCCCATCACCACCAATGCATGCGCGCCGTCGCCGCAGCGCTGCCACGCCTGCGCCAGCAGGATGCGCAGCTTGAGGGCGCGGCGCATCAGCTGGTTGCCGGCGGCGGCCGCAAGTTCGCGTTCGATGGCCTCGCGCACCGGCGCGCCGGGGCGCGCGTACAGGTCCAGCCTCAGCCGGCCCAGCGTGATGTCCTCGACATCGCTGGCAAACGAGCTGACGCCGGGACGCGTGCGCCACAGCGCCGGATCGGCGGCGCGCTCGATCGCCTCCTGCGCGGCATGCACATTGCCCTGCCGCAGCGCCAGCCGGGCGCGCTCCAGCATCGCCGCCATCACCAGCCGCGTCAGGCCGCGGTGGTGGCCCAGCGCTTCGAGCTGCGCCAGCCACTCGTGGGCCTGGTCAATCTCGCGGCGCTCGAAGGCGATGCGGGCCAGCACCGCGTGGCCGGTGATGATCTGGTCGGGCAGGCCGAGGTCGCGCGAGAGCGGCAGGTAGACGTTGAGCAGCCGGCTGGCACGCTCGGAATCGCCGCTCTCGTACAGGCCCTCGGCCAGCAGGATGCCGGCCATGGCGTTGCCGTTGGTGGGCCCGAAGCGGTTCGGCAGCATGGTGCTGGCGGCGATGCGGAAGCGCGCCAGCGCCTGCTGCAGCCGCCCCTGGCGCAGATCGATCAGCCCTTCGACCGATTCCGAGAAGATCTTGTTGAAATTGCTGTCCGATCCGCGCACCGCGTGCCGCGCCACCTGCAGCAGCCGGCGCGCCTCGGGGTAGTCCCCCGCCACCGCGGCCAGCCGCGCCATCGAGGTGGCCAGGATCGCGTCGGGGAAGGCATAGCCCATCGGCAACGGCGGCAGCTCGTTGCGGGCGAAGGCGCGCGCGTCGTCGAAGCGGTCCATCATGTTCAGCAGCATGTGGCGCAGCGCGCGGATATGCGCCAGCAGGTCGCCGGCCGCGCCCTCGGTGGGGATCTGCTGCAGCAGCGCGATGGCTTCGGCCGGCCCGCGCGTGAACGACACCGCCCACACCCGGGCGATCTGCAGCTTGGGCAGCCGCGCCAGGTCCTCGGCGGGCACCGCCTCCAGCCAGCGCGTCAGCAGCCGCATGCGGCCCTGCGCCAGCAGGTCGTCGGCGGCGCTGTCGAGCAACTGCAGCGCGTGCGCCAGCGCACCGGCGGCGAAGGCATGCTCGATGGCGGGCACCAGGCGCCCCTGCGATTCATACCAGCGCGACGCCGACAGGTGCAGCTGCGGCACGGACCCGGGCATGGCCTGCGCCAGCTGCGCGCGCAGGAAGCCGGAGAACAGGCTGTGATAGCGATACCACTGCTCGGGCGCGGCGCCGGAGCCGCGTTCGCCATAGCGTTCGCTCTCCAGCGGCAGCAGGAACAGGTTGGCGCGTTCCAGCCAGGCGAGGATCTCTTCGCTGCTGCCGGCGGCGGGCTGGCACACCGCATCGCACAGCGGCCCGCATAGCTGGTCCAGGATCGAGGTGCGCAGCAGGAAATCGCGCACCGGCTCGGGCAAGTGCAGGAAGACGTCTTCGACCAGGTAATCGGCAATGGCTGCGTTCGAGCCCGAGAAGCCGGCAATGAAGCCCTCCGGCTGGGTACGCCGCTCCAGCGCCACCGACGCCAGCCACAGCGCCGTGGCCCAGCCCTCGGTGCGCCGGTGCAGCACGCTGATGGCGGACTGCTCCAGCTTCAGCCCGCGCGCCTGGCGCAGGAAGGACGCGGTCTCGTCGGCCGAGAAGCGCAGCTGCGCGGGCTCGATCTCGAGCAGTTCGCCGCGCGCGCGCAAGCGGGCCAGGCCGGTTTCGGGCACCCAGCGCGTGCCGATCACGACGCGGCAGCCTGGCGGCAGGCTTTCCACCAGTTGCCAGACCAGCCCCGCCACCGCGGCGTTCTGCACGGCCTCGAAATCGTCGAGGAACAGCGTGAAGTCGCCGTGATGGCTGGCGAGGCGGTCGATCAGCGCCAGCGCCTGTTCGCCCGGATCCTGTGCCAGCGGCTGGCGCGTGGACCGGTCCGGCCCGCCGCTGCCCAGGCCATGCGCGATGGCCGCCTCGATCGAGCCGAGGAAGCGCGAAGGGTCATTGTCCGAGCGGTCCAGCGTCAGCCACGCGGTGCGGCCGCCGGCGGCCTCGAGCCGCGCGCGGCACTGGAGCATGGCGGTGGTCTTGCCGAAGCCGGCGGGTGCGCGCACCAGCACCAGCTTGACGAAGCCCGCCGCGCACACGGCATCGCAGATCGCCGCGCGCTGGACCTGGAACGGGGTCAGCAGCGGCGGGCGCAGCTTGGCGGCCAGCGACGCCGCGCCGGCGGGTGGCGGCGTGCGCCGTCCGGTCTCCTCGATACTTGCCATTGGCTGTCAGTGGTCTCCCGCACATCGCGGCCCTTGCCGGGCGCGCCATGCGCCCCCGGCGCTGCAGGATGCAGGCGGGTGGCCGTGGCTGTGGTGTAGCGAGGCATTATGACGTAAACCGCTGCGCTCGCGAAAACGCAGGCAGTGGCCAGGCACCGCTTGCCGATGCCTCACACCAGTTTGCTGGCGTGACCGGTCCAGTAGCGGTCGCGCAGCAGCCGCTTGAGCAGCTTGCCGGTTGGCAGCCGCGGCAACTCGGGCTCGAAGTCCACCGAGCGCGGGCACTTGATGGCCGAGAGGTTGGCGCGGCAGAAGGCAATCAGCTCGGCCGCCAGTTCGGGCCCCGCCTGGCCCATGTCGGCAGGCTGCACCACGGCCTTGACCTCTTCGCCGAAGTCCTCGTTGGGCACGCCGATCACGGCCACATCCATCACCTTCGGATGCGTCATCAGCAGGTTCTCGGCCTCTTGCGGGTAGATGTTGACGCCGCCGGAGATGATCATGTTGGCCTTGCGGTCGGTCAGGTACAGATAGCCATCCGCGTCCACGTAACCGACATCGCCGATGGTGCTCCAGTCCGGATGTTGCGGATGGCGCGTCTCCGCGGTCTTGGCCTCGTCGTTGTGGTATGTGAACGGGCGGCCCTCGGCAAAGTAGATCGTGCCCGGCTCCCCCGGCGGCAGCAAGGCGCCGTCCGGCCCGCAGATGCGCAGCTTGCCCACCATGGCCCGCCCCACCGTGCCCTTGCGCGCCAGCCATTGCGGCGTGTCGACCACGGTCACGCCGTTGCCCTCGGTGCCGGCGTAGTATTCCCAGATCACCGGTCCCCACCACGCGATCATCGCTTCCTTCACCTGCACCGGGCACGGCGCGGCCGCGTGGATCGCCACGCGCAGCGACGACACGTCATAGCCCTGCCGCTGCGCCTCGGGCAGCTTGAGCATGCGCGAGAACATGGTCGGCACCAGTTGCGTATGCGTGATGCGGTGTTCCTGCACCAGCCGCAGGAACTGCGCGGCGTCGAAATGCTCCATCACCACCGCGGTGCCGCCCAGTGCCTGCACCGACATGGTGTAGCGCAGCGGCGCCGCATGGTACAGCGGCGCGGGCGACAGGTAGCGCGTGTCGGCATCGAAGCCGTAGAGCCGCTGGCACAGCGCGGTCAGCGTCGTCGGCGCGTCGATGTCGGGACTCGACGGGGGCGCGTACACGCCTTTGGGCCGGCCCGTGGTGCCCGACGAATACAGCATGTCGCCGCCGGTCACCTCGTCGTCGATGCGCGTCGCCGTGCAATCGGCCAGTGCGGTCTCATAGGCCTCATAGCCGGGCACCGTGCCGTCCAGCATCAGGCGCGCCTGCAGGGCCGGCGTCTGCCCGATCAGCACCGTGGCGATCTCCGCCTGCACATGCGTGGTGACCAGCATGCGCGCGCCGCTGTCGTTGACGATATAGGCCGCGTCGGCCGCGTTCAGGCGCGTGCTCAGGCAGATATAGACAATGCCGCTGCGCTGGGCACCCCAGCACAGCTCGAACAGCCGCGGATGGTTTTCCACCATGAAAGCCACGCGGTCGCCGCGCTGCAGGCCGAGCTTGCGGAACAGGTGGGCGACCTGGTTCGAGCGCTGGTCCAGCTCGCGGTAGGTGACGACGGCGCCGCTGCCGCCCATGATGACGGCGGGCTTGTCGGGCGTGCGCTGCGCGTGGATGTGCGGATGCATGGCGTGGAGCTCCTCGACGGGGATGGTGGGTGGGCGAATGCCGCTTGCGCATTCTCGGAACCCTGGCCGGTTCGACCATCGTCGGAAGCGACGAAGCGGCACGGCCTGGTTTTGTCGCAGCGCCGCATAAAGACCGCGCCTGCGGCCCGCGCCTCAGCTTCGTCCGATGCGACGATGCGCCGCCGGCCAGCCTCGCCGGAAGATGCCCGCCAGACTACCGCCCTCACGCCTCACCCTTATCCGAAGGAGCCAAGGTGGATTTCCAGTTCAGCGAAGAACAGTCGATGCTGCGCGACACGCTCGCGCGTTACCTCGCCGACCACTACGATTTCGAAGCCCGCCGCGCGGCGGTGCAGTCCGCGGCGGGTTGGCGCCCGGACTGCTGGCGCGCGTTTGCACGTGACCTGGGCATCCTGGGCGCCGCGTTTCCCGAGCGCCTGGGCGGCCTGGGCGGCGGCGCGGTCGAGCATATGGTGGTGATGGAACAGCTGGGCCGGCACCTGGTGCTGGAGCCGTATCTGGGCACCGTGGTGATGGGGGGCGGCGCGTTGCTGCATGGCAGCCCCGAGCTGGCCGCGCAGTGGATTCCGGCCATCATCGGCGGCGAGGCCACCGTGGCGTGGGCCCATGCCGAGCCCGCCAGCCGCTACTGCCGGCACGACGTGCAGGCCAGCGCCACGCGCCAGGGCGACAGCTACCGGCTCAGCGGCCCCAAGCACGCCGTGGCGGGCGCGCCGTTCGCCTCGCACCTGCTGGTCAGCGCGCGCAGCGGCGGCGCGCGCCGGGACCAGGGCGGCATCAGCCTGTTCTGGATCGCGCGCGACACGCCGGGCGTAACGCTGCGCGAATATCCCACCTTCGACGGCCAGCGCGCCGCCGAGGTGCTGCTCGACAACGTGCAGGTACCGGCCAGCCAGCGCATCGGCGACGAAGGCCAAGCGCTGCCGCTGATCGAACAGCTGTGCGACCACGCCATGATCGCGCTGGCCGCCGAAGCCAATGGCACGATGGCGCGCATGCTGGCGGACACCATCGACTACGCGCGCCAGCGCAAGCAATTCGGCGTGCCGATCGGCACCTTCCAGGTGCTGCAGCACCGCATGGCCGACATGTACATGCAGCTGGAGCAATCCGTGGCCCTGACCCAGGTGGCCGCCATGCAGGCCGCCGCCGCACCGGAGACGCGCGCGCAGGCCGCGTGCGCGGCGAAGATCCAGGCCGGCCAGGCGGGCGCCTTCGTCGGCCAGGGCGCGGTGCAGATCCACGGCGGCATGGGCGTGACCGAGGAGCTGGCCGTGGGCCACTACTTCAAGCGCGTCACGGCGATCGACCTGCAGATGGGCTCGGCCGAGCACCACCTGCGCCGCTATGCCGATCTGCTCTATCCCGCCCGGGCCGCGGCCTGAAGCCGCCCCTATCCACGATCGAATACCAGAGAGGCCCGCCGATGCATCTCGATTTCTCTCCCCAAGACCAGCAGTTCCGCGAAGAAGTGCGCGCCTGGATTGCCCAGGCCTATGACGCCGACCTGCGCGCGATGATGGCGCAGTCCAAGAACGGCTACCTCGACAAGGCCGGACAGGTGCGCTGGCAGAAGGCGCTGCACGCGCGCGGCTGGGCCGCGCCGAACTGGCCCAAGGAATACGGCGGGCCGGGCTGGGGCGCAACCGAGCGCTTTATCTTCCAGTCCGAACTGGCCGCCGCGGGATGCCCGCCGGTGTCGCCGATGGGCCTGAAGATGGTGGCGCCGGTGATCATGAAGTACGGCACGCCCGAGCAGAAGCAGCGCTTCCTCCCGCCCATCCTGCGCTCCGACGTGTGGTGGTGCCAGGGCTATTCCGAGCCCAACTCCGGCTCCGACCTGGCGTCGCTGCAGCTGCGCGCCGACCACGGCACCGACAGCGACGGCGAGCACTACGTCCTGAACGGCTCCAAGATCTGGACCACGCACGCGCAATGGGCCGACTGGATGTTCTGCCTGGTGCGCACCAGCCGCGAATCGAAGCGCCAGGAAGGGATCTCGTTCCTGCTGCTCGACATGCACACGCCGGGCATCACGGTGTCGGCGCTACCGACGCTGGATGGCCCCATGCCCGGCCAGCAGGAGGTGAACCAGGTCTTCTTCGAGAACGTGCGGGTGCCGGTGGCCAACCGCATCGGCGAGGAAGGCAAGGGCTGGACCTACGCCAAGTACCTGCTGGAATTCGAGCGCGGCGGCACGTATAGCCCGATGCTGCGCAAGCAGCTTTCCAAGATCGCGGAGATCGCCGCGGAGCAGCCTGGCGATGACGGTGGCCCGCTGCTGGACGACCCGCTGTTCCGGCGCAAGCTGGCCGCGCTGCACCTGCGTGCGGCGGCGCTGGAAGCGGTTGAGTTGCGGGTGTTTTCCGGGGTGGAATCGGGCACCTCGATCGGCGCGGCTTCCAGCATGCTCAAGCTAACGGGCACCGAGACGCTGCAGGCGGCTAGCGAACTTGCGGTGGAGGCGGCGGGGCCTGCGGCGCTGCCGTTCGTGCAGGACACCTGGGCGGAACTGCAGGGGCGCGATGCGCCGGCGCGGGTCGGGGCTGACTATGCTGCGGTGCTGGCGCCGCGCTATTTCAACTATCGGAAGGCGTCGATATACGGTGGGTCTAATGAGATTCAGCGGAACATTATTGCGAAGCTTGTGTTGGGGCTTTGAGGGGGTGGGGGGGCGGGGTTTCGACTCGTTTTTTGGGGTGGGCGCTGTTGGTGACATGCTGTCGGCTGTTGGGCCGCCTGGTTCCGCCCTGCTGGGCGGGTCACTTTTTGGCCGAGCGCCAAAAAGTAACCAAAAAACGCGTTTACTGCCCTGCGGGCGGCATGTCTTATCGTAGTGGGCCTGGGGGTTTTCGTACGGGGCTTTGCTTCCTCGCATAGCGGGACTGCCTGCCGCAGGGTGCGCCACGGTGGCAGGGGCGTTGAAGTGCAGGTTGAACGAGCCCAGAGCGGTGGGTGGTCCCTGCTGCGGGCGTTGCCGT
>NZ_JAYLVT010000030.1:0-34169 GCF_035818815.1 Cupriavidus sp. SS-3 | reverse complement strand
GAGCATGCCCACCAGCACCGCGCCGGGCTTCATCTGCGCCAGTTCGGCGGCATCGGGTGCGCGCACCTTGAGCACCAGCTGTGCGCCGAGCGCGTCGGCGGCGCTGCCGATGGTGGCGCCGACCGCCTCATACGCGCTGTCGGGCTGGCTGGCGTTCAGGCCGGCGCCGGCCTGGATCACCACCTTGTGGCCCTGGGCGACGTATTTCTTGACGGTCTCCGGTGTCGCGGCGACACGCGCTTCCCCCGCCCGCGTCTCAGTCGGGATCCCTATCTGCATATCAGTCTCCGTTTGGTCCCGTCCGCAAGCCGGACAGGCCCTTGGTGCCGGGCGCCACCTGCCGGATCTCAGGCAAGGGCGCCGGTATTGGCGGTACGACTCAGCGGGGCACTTCCCCTTCCAGCGTGACGCGGTTCAGTACCCGCTCGGCGTTGCCGTAGTCATGCACGGCATAGTGCATGGTGCAGCGGTTGTCCCACATCAGTACATCGCCCTGTTGCCACATATGGCGGTAGACGTTGTCCGGCGTCACCGAGTGCTCATACAGGAAGTCGAGCAGCGGACGGCTCTCCGCCTCGGTCATGCCTTCGATGCACTGCGCGGTATCCGGGTGGCCTACATAGAGCGCCTTGCGCCCCGTCTCCGGGTGCGTGCGCACGATCGGGTGCACCGCCGTGGGGACCTTGTCCGAACCAGTCATCTTGGCCAGCCGCGCGCCAGAAAACCGGGCCCGCAGCCCTTCGATCATGCGCTGCATCGCCGGCGACAGGCGGTCGTACGAGACATACTGGTTGCACCACATGGTGTCGCCGCCGACGGGAATGGTCACTGCCGAGAGGATCGAGATCTTGGGCGGCACCTCGGTATAGATCGAGTCCGAATGCCAGGCCTCGGTCGAGGCGGTTTCCTTCGGGATTTTGGTGACCTGGGCCAGTTCCGGGAACTCTGTCAGACCCTTCAGCAACGGGTTGCCCTGCACCGGCTTGCCCCAACGCCTGGCAAACGCGACCTGGGCCGCAGGCTGAAGATGCTGGTCGCGGAACACCAGCACGCCATACGCGAGGAAGGCTCGGTGCAGGGTCTCGAAGCTGGCATCGTCGAGCGGTTGGTTCAGGTCGACACCGGTCACGGCTGCCGCCACGGAGCCGGTCAGCGGCTTGATCTGGATTGTCATCATGTCTCCTCTTGTCTCAGGTTTCTCTGTGGATTCAGTCGATCAGCAATACGATCTTGCCGACGTGCTGGTCTTGCTTCATGTATGCGTGGGCAGCGTCGATGTCGGTCATGGCAAAGGTCCGGTCGATCGGCAGCCGCACGCGGCCCGCGCGCAACAATGGCAGCATGTCGCGGGCGCAGGCCTGGATGCACTCCAGCCGCTCCTGTTCCGTGCGGGTGCGGAAGGTCACGCCAATCAGCTGCAGGCGCTTGAGCCAGAGTTGCGTCAGGTCGATCTGCGCCGTCGCGGAACCCAGCCGTGCGATGTTCACCAGGCGGCCCTTGACCGCCAGGCTTTGCATATTGGCTTCGAATACCGGACCGCCTACCGTGTCGATGATGATGTCGACACCCTTGTTGCCGGTGGCTGCCATGACCGCCTCGACCTGGTCTTCGCGCGACGCATCGATGCCGACGTCCACGCCGAACTGGCTGATCTTGTCCAGCTTGGCGGCCGAGCGCGACGACGCGATCACGGGCCGGGCACCCATCAGCGAGGCGATCTGGATCGCCGCCATCGCCACGCCGCCCGAGGCGCCGTTGACCAGTACCGACTCGCCGGCCACCAGGCGGCCGTTCGTAACCAGTGCGTCATGCGCAGTGATAAAGACGTTCGGGAACGCCGCGGCATCGATCCACGACAGGCCATCCGGCACCGGGATCAGCGCCATCGGATCGGCCACCACGTACTCCGCCTGGCAGCCGCGGCCATGGCCCATCACGCGGTCGCCCACGCGCCAGCCGTTGACACCCTCGCCGACTTCCGCCACCTCGCCGGCAAACTCGACCCCGGTTGTGATGGTATTGCCCGACCGTAGCTCCTTCGCCTGGTTGATTTCGCCACGGTTCAGGCCCGCCGCGCGCACCCTCACCAGTACCTGCCCCGCTGCCGCTGCCGGCACGGGGATATCCTGCACTTCGACCTTGCCGCCCTCGGGGCCCGGCACTACACGGACTGCCTTCACTGCTGTCTCCTTTTCCTGTCTCTCTACGTGTTGCTTGCCGCGTCTGCGTCTTGCGCGAATGCCTGGACCGCGCACTGCGCCGTCGCACGGATCAGCGACAACAGTTCCAGCGCGCGTTCGGCGGCCGCTTCGCCGCCGGGGTGGTTGCCGCGCACGAATGGTGCGCGGGCATCTTCGATCGCAGCCAGCGCCTGCAGCGGTCTTTCCGCCGCTACCGCGAGCCGCCGGAATTCATTGACCGTCAACAGGTACGTGTGGAACACATCCGCCTGCCGCGACGTGGCGCCGAGCTTGTGCAGCAGCACGTTGAGCCAGTGCGTGCCGGCCAGCATCGCGCCCTCGATGGTCATCTCGTAGTCCGCGCTGGTGCACTTGCGCAGCGATGCCTCGATGCTGCACGCCATTGCCATGTGCTGTTCAGTGTCCATGGCAATTCCCCTCCAGGCGCGCCTCCAGCAGGTCAAGGCAGCGGCGCAGCGCGGCGTCACAACCCGCCGCAATGTCGGCAGTCGGCGCCAGCCCCTCGCGCAGGCAAGGATCCCGGTGGTGCTCGATGTGCTCCATCGCCTCCATCATTTCGGCGATATCAGCAGGCACCGGCCCCTCCACTTTCGGGCGGCCGACATGCAGCACGTCGCCCAGCGGCCGCAACGCAGCCTTGAGGCTGCCGTCGGGCTGCGGCACCAGGTACACGCCCGGTTGCGTCGGGAAGCAGTCGTCGTCCAGCGTGATGCGGGCCTGGTGCAGTGCTGCATTGACGGCATGGGTACCGGCCGTCATGCCGGCCCAGAACCACAGCCCGAAATCCTCCAGCGGGTCCAGGCGCGCGCGCAGGGCCTGCAACTTCGCGATCTTCTCCTTGTGTGACATGACCTTCATGTCGGCTTTCTCCGTTGATTCACAGCGTCGATGGTCCGGCGCTGACAACATCGCCGTTGTCAGGACGATAGACAGCGGCCGCATCGATGTCAACAAACTTCTATATAGGACTTACGCTGGGGGAGTAGTGGTTTTCGCTGATTAGACAGATTTTCGCTTGACCTCCAACCGGTAGTCTTTCTACATTGGATCCCAACACCTATACAGGAGTTGATCGAAATGCCACGAGCCATCGTACTAAACCCCGCCGACAACGTGGCCACCCTGCTGGACGCCGGCGAAGCCGGTGAATCCTGTGCGCTCGAAGGCGAGCGGCAAGGCAGGCTGGTGCTGCTGCAGGACGTGCCGTTCGGCCACAAGATCTGCATCGCCGACACGGTAGCGGGACAAACCATCCTGAAGTACGGCCAGGTCATCGGCCGCGCCAGCCGCGCGGTGCGCGCTGGCGAACACATGCATGTTCACAACATCGAGTCGGCGCGCGCCCGCGGCGACCTGCACAAGGGGTAATGCAGATGGCAACAACCTTCCTCGGATACCCGCGCGAGAACGGCGCGGTCGGGGTGCGCAACTGGGTCGCCGTGGTCTCCGTGATGGACAACTGCAATCCGGTGACCCGCACCATTGCCCGCACCGTGGGTGGCTGCATTCCCGTCACCACGCTGTTCGTGCGCGGGCAGTTCGGCGCTGACCTGGACTTCGCCTTCGAGTCGCTGGCCGGCCTGGGGTGCAACCCCAACGTCGCCGCGGTGTTGCTGGTGGGCCTGGAGCCGTCGTCGACCGAAGAAGTGGCGCGCCGCATCCAGCTCAGCGGCAAGCCGGTCGAGCGCGTGCACTTGCAGCCCAACGGCACCGTTGACTGCATTGCCGACGGCACCCGCAAGGCCACACGCCTTGTCCTGGCCGCGTCCCGTGCGCGCCGCGTGCCATGCCCGGTGTCGTCGCTGGTGATCGGCGTGGAGTGCGGCGGGTCCGATACCACCTCGGGCCTGAGCTGCAACCCGGTGATTGGCCGCATGGCCGACATGTTGATCGCCGAGGGCGGGACCGTGATCATCTCGGAAACGTCGGAGTTCATCGGCGCCGATCACCTGTTCGCGGAACGCGCCGCAGACGGGCGTGTGCGCGAGGCCTTCGTCTCCGCTGTGCGCAACATGGAGAATCTGGCCATCTCGCGCGGCGTCGACATGCGCGAGGACCAGCCTTCGCCCGACAACAAGCGCGGCGGCCTGACCACCGTCGAAGAAAAGGCGCTGGGCGCCATGGCCAAGGCCGGCACCAGCCCGCTGGTGGGCGTGCTGCGCTACGGCGAGGCACCGCGGCAGAAAGGCCTGCATTTCATGGACGCACCGGCCGCGGCCGTGGAAAATCTTACTGCGCTGGCTGCCGGCGGATGCCAGCTGACCTTCTTCGGCACGGGGGTGGGCAATCCGATCGGCAGCATGGTGGCACCGACGGTCAAGGTGTGCGGCAACGTCAATACCCTGCATACCATGGCCGACAACATTGACTTCGACGTCAGCGGCGTCCTGCAACGCGGAGAGAAGATCTCCGACCTCGGCGAACGGCTGTACGGCTATGCGACGGACGTCGCATCCGGCACGCGGCTGACCAGCGAGGTGCTCGATATCCGGGAGACCGCGATCAGTCGATTCGCACTGAGCCTCTGAGCAACCATGACCAAACTTAACAGCGTCTCCGACGCGATCATCCGCTCCATCGAATCCGGCGCACTGCGCGAGGGCGACCGCCTGCCGTCAGAAGGCGAGCTGGCCGCCATGCACGGCGTGAGTGTGGGCACCATCCAGAAGGTGCTGATCCGGCTGAAGCACTCCGGACTGATCACGCGCGAGCAGGGGCGGGGTACCTTTGTTTCCGGCACCCGCGTGGCGCCCGCGGATGTGCGCTACCTGCGCTTTCGCGACGAGCAGGGCAACGAGCTGCCGTCCTACGTGCACGCCCGCTCGGTCAAGCGCATCAAGCGCCAGGGGCCATGGTCCGAGTTTCTCGGCGGCGATGGCTGGGTGCGCATCGAGCGCGTGATCAGCGTGGGCGGGCGCCTGGACCTTTACAGCGAGTTCTGGCTGCGCGACGAGGACTTCGCACAGCTTGGCGGCCTGGACCGGGACGCGCTGGAGAAGAACCTGCGCGAACTGATCGGCCAGCGGCTGTCGCTGCCGACGTTGCGCGTGGACCAGTGGATCCGCTTCGGCCCGGCGCCTGCCACGGCGGCGCGGGAGATCGGGCTGGAAGCCGACGCGCCGGCCTTCATCATGGAACTGCGCGGCTACACGCTGCGCGACCAACCGCTTTACTACCAGTCGGTCTACGCTGCCCCCTTTTCAGAGCGGCTGATGATCGTGCGGGAGAAGTCGTCATGACTACGCGATGGAGCGTCCAGAGCCTGGAGCGCTGGACGTCTGCTGTTTTCGAATCGTGCGGCGTGGCGCGCGAGCACGCCATGCAGGCCGCCACCGTGCTGGTGCGCAGCGAGCTGCGCGGCTACAAGACCCATGGCATGACGCGCGTGCCCTCGTATGTCGAGCGTCTGCGTGCCGGCGACTTTAATCCGCGCGCCGGGATGTCGCACCGCAGCTTCGCCGGCGGCATCGTGCTGGACGCCGACGGCGCCATGGGCCAGATCGCCGGGCCGCATGCGCTGCAGCTTGGTCTGGAGGCGCTGGAATCGAGCGCATCCGTGCTGGTTGCGGTGCAGTCGTGCGGCCACCTCGGCGCACTGGGCATCCATGCCCTGCTGGCCGCCGAGGCGGGGGCGTTCTGCCTGGTCGGTCAGCGCACGCCGCCCGTGCTGGGCATGGAGGGCTTCGCCCGCCCTGCCATCGGCCACAACCCCATCGCCTTCGGCTGCCCCCTGCCTGGCCATGCACCCATCGTGTTCGACGTGGCCTGCAGCGTCGCCGCGCGCGGCCATATCTTGCTGGCCGCCCGTGAGGGCAAACCAATTCCCGAGGGCTGGGCGCTCGACGCCGAGGGCCAGCCGACCACCGATGCACAACGTGCGCTGGCCGGTTCGCTGCTGCCCACCGGGGGGCACAAGGGCATCGGCATTGCCATGATGGTGGAGTGCCTGGCAGGCGCCCTCACCGCCACCGCCGACTCGCTCTCCCCCGAGCGCAATCACGTCGGCAGTGCCGGCGCCGTCGGCCGCCAGGGCGGCTTTGTCTGGCTCGTCAGGCCCGATGCCTTCGCCGGCCAGCGCATATTCGCCGACTACATGGCCCATTGGAGCGGCAACTACCTTGCCGCCGGCGGCGGCGATGCAAGGCTTCCGGGCCATCGCGGCGACGCCCTCGAACGTGAAGGGCGCGAGCACGGCATCGCGTTGCCCGACGCCATCGCCTGCGAGCTGACCGCGCTGGGCAGGCAGCTCGCCATCCCGTTCCCGGCCTAGCCGAATCCCCGACGACATCACAGATAACCGGGCCACCGGCAGACGCCGGCCGCCCCTACTCAACCCCACACTGGCTGATTCCGTCCTATGAACGCTCCAATCCACCCCGACGCAGCCCGGCAGGCCATGGAAGCCGTGTCGATCGACGACAAGTACGCGCTGGAATCCGGCCGCGCCTACATGAGCGGCGTGCAGGCCCTGGTGCGGCTGCCATTGCTGCAGCGGCGGCGCGACACGATGGCAGGCCACAACACCGCCGCCTTCATTTCCGGCTACCGCGGCTCGCCGCTCGGCACCTATGACCAGGCCATGTGGCAGGCAAAGAAGCATTTGGCCGACAACCATGTGGTCTTCAAGCCCGGCGTCAACGAAGAGCTTGGCGTGACAGCCGTGTGGGGATCGCAGCAACTCGACTTCG
This sequence comes from Cupriavidus sp. SS-3, assembly GCF_035818815.1. Classification (NCBI taxonomy): domain Bacteria; kingdom Pseudomonadati; phylum Pseudomonadota; class Betaproteobacteria; order Burkholderiales; family Burkholderiaceae; genus Cupriavidus; species Cupriavidus sp. SS-3. The sequence continues at coordinate 27,280 of NZ_JAYLVT010000030.1, read as the reverse complement.
ATGCGGCCAGCAAGAAGTACGACGGCGTGTTCGGCATCTGGTACGGCAAGGGCCCCGGCGTCGACCGCAGCGGCGATGCGCTCAAGCACGCCAACCTGGCTGGCACCTCGCGGCTGGGCGGCGTGATCGCGCTGGCCGGCGACGACCACGTGTCCAAGAGCAGCACGCTGGCGCACCAGAGTGACCACACCCTGATCGCCTGCGGCCTGCCGGTGTTCTTTCCGTCCAACGTGCAGGACATCCTGGACCTGGGCGTGCATGCCTTTGCCATGAGCCGCTTCAGCGGCCTGTGGTCCGGCATGAAGACCGTGCAGGAGGTGGTGGAGTCGGGCGCCTCGGTGGTCACCGACTCGGACCGGGTCCGCATCCTGCTGCCAGAAGACTTCGCCATGCCCGAGGGCGGTCTGCATATCCGCTGGCCGGACGATCCGCTCGCGGCCGAGGCGCGCATGATGGAGTTCAAGTGGCCGGCGGCACTCGCCTATGTGCGGACCAACCGCCTGAACCGCAACGTGGTCGAGGGCCCCAGCGACCGGCTGGGCATCATTGCCAGCGGCAAGGCCTACAGCGATACACGCCAGGCCCTGCTTGACCTCGGACTCGATGACGCCGCCTGCTGCGCGCTCGGCATCCGGGTCCACAAGGTCAGCGTGGTGTGGCCGCTGGAATCGCTCAGCGTGCGCGAGTTTGCGCACGGCCTGCGCGAAGTGCTGGTGGTGGAGGAAAAGCGCCCCCTCATCGAGCAGCAGCTCAAGGACGAGTTGTACCACTATCCCCCCGACGCTCGCCCGGCCGTCTTCGGCAAGTACCACCACACCGACGGCGTGGGTGGCGAATGGAGCCATCCACGGCCGGCCGAGGACTGGCTGCTGCGCGCCAAGGCCGACCTGTCGCCGGCGCTGGTGGCCAAGGCCATCGCCCAGCGCCTCAGGCTGCTCGGCGTGCCGGCCGATGTGGCGGCGCGCATGGACGTGCGTCTGAAGGAAATCGAGGCCAGGGAACGCGCCACTGCCCAGGGCGACTCGCGCGGCACCGACCGCCTGCCATGGTTCTGCCCGGGCTGCCCGCACAACACCAGCACCCGCGTGCCGCAAGGCTCGGTCGCGACGGCCGGCATCGGCTGCCACGGCATGGTGGTGTGGATGGACCGTTCTACCACCTCGTGGTCGCAGATGGGCGGAGAAGGCGTGCACTGGATGGGCCAGGCACCCTTCAGCAAGCGCAACCACATGTTCGCCAACCTGGGCGACGGCACCTACAACCACTCCGGCCTGCTGGCGGTGCGCCAGTCCATTCATGCCGGCGTGAACATGACCTACAAGATCCTGTTCAACAGCGCCGTGGCGATGACCGGTGGCCAGCCGGTGGACGGGCAGCTTGACGTGCCGGCGATGTCGCGCGAGCTGGCCGCCGAGGGCGCCAGGCAGATCGTGGTGGTCACGGATGAACCGGACAAGTACAAGGGTGTCGCCAACCTGGCAACGGGGGTCACGGTGCGCCACCGCGACGAACTCGATGCCGTACAGCGCGAACTGCGCGACGTCAGCGGCGTCACGGCGATCATCTACGACCAGGCCTGCGCCACCAAGAAGCGCCGCGAGCGCAAGCGCGGCACCATGGCCGATCCCGCCAAGCGCGTGGTCATCAATGAACTGGTGTGCGAAGGCTGCGGCGACTGCTCCGTAGAGAGCAACTGCCTGGCCGTGCAGCCGGTGGAGACGGAATTTGGCCGCAAGCGCAAGATCAACCAGGATACCTGCAACAAGGATTTCTCCTGTACCAAGGGCTTCTGCCCCAGCTTCGTCACCGTCGAGGGCGGCCAGCTCAGGCAGCCGTCGACGCCAGCCAGGCACCATCCGGCGCCGGGCGACATCCCGATGCCGGCCCTGCCCGACGCGGCGACGCCGCGACGCATCGTCGTGGCGGGCATCGGCGGTACCGGCATCGTGACGATCGGCGGCGTGCTTGGCATGGCCGCGCACCTGGAAGGCAAAGGCGTCATCACCCAGGACGCCACCGGCATGGCACAGATGGGCGGTTCCACCTGGAGCCACATCCAGATCGCTGCCAGCCCGGAAGCCCTGCATGCCAGCCGGGTGGATATCGCGATGGCCGACCTGGTGATTGGCTGCGACACGGTGGTGGCAGCCAGCAAGGCGACGCTTGCCGCCATGTCGCCTGAGCGCACCTATGTCGTGCTCAACAGCCATGTCACCCCCACGGCCGCCTTTGTGCGCAATCCTGACTGGGACGCACAGACCGCGGAGGCCGTGGGCCGCATCGCGCAGGCTGTCGGCAAAGGCCAGCTTGGCAGCTTTGACGCCGAACAGGTGGCAAAGGGCGTGATGGGTCAGTCCATCTACGCCAACCTGATGATGCTGGGCTACGCCTGGCAGAAGGGCCGCGTGCCGCTGTCGCATGCCGCGCTGATGCGTGCCATCGAGCTCAACGGCGTGCAGGTGGACAGCAACCAGGCCGCTTTCGAATGGGGCCGGATGTGCGCGCACGACATGTCACGCGTCCCGGTGCGCGCCGCCGACGCACAAGTGATCCAGTTTGTGCGCAAGCTGCCCGTCGAGGAACTGCTGAAGCAGCACGCCGAGTTTCTGGCCGGCTACCAGAACCGGGCTTATGCGGCGCAATACGAGTCGTTTGTCGGCCGCGTGAAAATGGCGGAATCGGTTGTTGGCGGCACCCGCATGACCGAAGCCGTGGCGCGCTCGCTGTTCAAGCTGATGGCCTACAAGGACGAGTACGAGGTGGCCCGCCTGCACACCGGCGCTGCATTCCGCAAGCAGATCGAGTCGATGTTCGAAGGCAAGGTCCGCCTGGTGCACCACCTCGCGCCGCCCCTGTTCGCCAGGAAGAACCAGGATGGGCAACCCGTCAAGGGCGCCTACGGCCCGTGGATGCGCACGGCCTTCGGGGTGCTGGCCCGCTTCCGCGGGCTGCGCGGCACGGCACTCGACCCGTTCGGCTATACCGCCGAGCGCAAGGCAGAGCGTGCGCTGATCGCCGAATACCGCCGTTGCATCGAGGGACTGCTGCAGAAACTGTCCGCGCAGAATCTGGACCTGGCGCTCGAGATCGCGCGCCTGCCGATGGAGATCCGCGGCTATGGCCACGTCAAGGTGCGCAACCTGGCCGCCGTGCGCACCCGCTGGGACCGGCTGATGGCGCAATGGGAGAGCGGCGAGGTCCGGCACGAGGCAAGCGGGCCCGCCGTGGCTGCCTGAAGATAAATGGTGTAGCGGCCCCGCCCGTGGCGGCGCGGGGACCATCAGAGAAAACGAGGAGACAAACCATGAAATCCACACTGCATCGCGTCGGACACGCCCTGGGTGCCATTGCTCTTGCCGCCTGCGCCGCCAGCGCGCTGGCCCAGGGTGGCTACCCGAACCGCCCCGTGCGCATCATCGTGCCGTGGCCGGCTGGCGGTGGCGTCGATACCGTGACCCGGACCGTGGCCGAGAAGATGACCGCGAGCCTCGGCCAGCAGTTCGTGGTCGACAACCGGCCGGGCGCCACCGGAAACATCGGCGCCGGCATGGGCGCCAAGGCCGTGCCGGACGGCTACACGCTGCTGGTGGCGAGCGCGCCCATGGCCATCAATGCCAGCCTGCAGAAGAACCTGCCGTTCGACCTGGGCAAGGATTTCGCGCCGCTGGGACTGATGGCGAGCTCGCCCTACATGCTGGTGGTCAATCCATCGGTGGCCGGCTCGGTCAAGGAACTGGTGGCACGGGCGAAAGCCGAGCCCGGCAAGCTGAGCTATGCATCGGTCGGCCCCGGGACCCAGCAGAACGTGGTGAGCGAGGTGTTCAAGGAGATGGCCCACGTCAACATCGTCCACGCTCCCTACAAGGGCGGCCCGCAGGCCCTGACCGACATGGTCGGCGGCCACATCCAGATGATGTTCCACGGCGTGCCGGCGGTAATGCCCTTCGTGAAGGGCGGCCAGCTCAAGGGGATTGCCGTGGCGAGCAAGCAGCGCCTGCCGCTGTTCCCTGACATCCCGACCATGGCCGAGGCCGGCTTCCCTGGCATCGAGGCAAGCGAGTGGTACGGCCTGGTGGCGCCCGCCGGCACGCCGAAGGAGATCGTCGCGCTGCTGGGCAAGGAAATCGAGAAGGCACTGAATGCGCCCGGCGTGCGCCAGCAACTCGCCGGCAAGGGCTACGACCCGGCCAGCAGCAGCTCTCCGGACCAGTTCGCTACCTTCATGGCCGCCGAGCAGAAGAAATGGGCGCTGGCCATCAAGCAGACCGGCTTCCGCCTGGAATAAGGCAGTGGGGATGGCGGGTGGCCTTTCGGATTGGCATCCTGAGGATCCCGGGCAGATCATTCGGCGCCACCCGGAGTAAACGCTGGAACCGCCCCCGCCAACCCGCTCCGATGGACAACCGGCCCCGGATTGCCGGAGACTTCAGGCCTGATTCGTGCGACGCCCCCCTGGGATATGGACAAGCCTCCGCTGTCACCACATGCCTTGCTCGATGCGACGCTGGGCGCCGTTCCGCGCCGCTATTGCCTGCCCAAACTTGACGACGCCTCCGTGCCGCCCCTGGATACCAGCCCGGCGACGACGCTCGCACTCGTGATCGAACGGGCCCGCGCCGCGCTGGCGCGTCGCGAGACGCCGGATGCAGCCTTGAAAGACCGCTTCACCGGCGCGCTCGCGCGCATGGTGCGGGAAGCGATGCGCGCGGATGGCGGCGATCCGGTGTTCCAGGCGATGGTGCTGCGGCATCGGGCCGCGCCGGTGCGGGAGTACGCGTCGCTGTCAGCGCGCGCGGACCAGGACCGTCGCGCCGTCCGCGCCACCGTCAATGCGGTCGCGCATCCCGGCAAGCAGCAAGGCCTTGGTCCAGGCCCGCAACGCGAGGCGCTGGCGCGGCTGCATGCGTGCGCCGGTGCGGAAGCCTGGAACGAACTCCACGACACCGTCCAGCGACTGCTGGAGATGGCGCACACGCCCGCCGTGGCGGGCGAACCACCGCAAGCACGCGGCCTGGCCCAACTGCTGGAAAACCCGGCGCTGGCGCGTCTGCAGCGCCTTGATGTGCTGGCGTCGAACGCGCTCGTCGTGGAATACCGGACGCTGTGGGAACGATACGGTCCACGATCAGGCAGCGCTTCCGCCGTCGCGCAGGGACGGTCCTCACGGCAGCGTGGCGATGCCGCCGAGGCGCTGGCCGCGCGGGCGCTCGAGGCGTTGACGCAGCGGCTTAACGCCGCGGCGGGTGCATCGGCACCCTACCGCGTGGTGACGTCGATGCGCGTACCGGCCGCGATCCCGGCCGCGCATCAGCACGCCAAAAGCGAATGGGATGTGGTGCTGCTCCGGCGATCTGCCGCAACAGAAGACACTGCCGCCGGCACGCCGGCCTGGGATGTGTGCGTCCTGGTCGAAGTCAAGGCCTCCGTCGATGCTGCGACTACGGATTTTCCGCGGCTGCTGCGCGGCTTGCGACTGCTTGCGCATGCGGACAAGGACGTCGTCTATCCGTTTGCGACCCGGCAAGGCACGGTGCCGCTGCGCGGCGCCGCGCTGTGCGCCCTGCCCTCGGCTCCCTCTGCGCTGTCCCGCACGGTGCTCTATTGCTGCGACGCCCCTGTTGAGCCGACCCGACGGATGCTCGGCGCCGCCAGCCGGATGCAATTGCTGTCGGCAACGCCGACGCTCGATTTCGCCGCGGCGCTGACGGCGACACCGCCTGCGGACGCGCGCGCGCTTGAGCCGGTCTGGCATGCGCTGCTGGAAGCGCCCGGCTGGCGTGCCGTGCTCGACCAGTACGCGACGCTGCGGCAAGTCCGTGAACTGATGGTGCATACGGACGACTTGCTGGCCGCGGTGTAGGCAAGGCCTGGCCAAGCCAGGCGCGCCAGCGTGATCGACCTAGGATCCACTACCGGGACGCGGCGCCAACAGGTCTTCGAAGAAGAAGGCCGCCAACTGATGGCGCCCGTTCACCTTGGCCTTGGCATACAGATTGGCGGCGTGCTGCCGCACGGTCTTGGCCCCGGTCTCGCGCACCCCGGCGATTTCTTCCAGAGACAGGCCCTTGACCAGCAGTAGCGCGACGTCCCTTTCGGCCGGAGTCAGGCCCCAGCGCTCGAACTGCTCCTGCATCGATTGCAGAAAGTCGCGTGTGGACCGTTGCGCGGCCGCGTCGCGTTCGGCCGCGGCGCGCACTGCGGCATCGGCCGAATGCTTGAGTGTTTCGAACGCGTGCAAGGCGCGTCGGCGCTCGCCGATCACTATGCCGAGGATCACCAGGAACGCAATCGTCGCCGCGGTTTCGGCATAGAAGTGGAACGACGGCCCGCTGCTGACAAGCTGGTACAGGTCCCATGCCTGATAAAGCGGGAAGACGGCAAGCATGAGCAGGAACTTTGGGGGCATAGGCGTTCGGTCTCGGGCCAGCCATGACAAGCCGGCTGGGAAAAAACGAGCATGACGGCGGACGCGTAATGTAACTGATTCTCAATAACAGGCCAAGACCCGTAGTGGCGAAGCCGCCTTGCTAAGTGGCTCTGCTAGCACAAAGCGGCTACCGGACATATGTCCCGGGCGTGGATGATGTGCTGTGGATGGCACGCGAATACGGAACAAAAGGCCCGAGTGGCCAGGGCAAATGTCGCTGACCGGCGGTAACCGCGTTGAGCGTGAGAATGAGTCGCATTAGCATGAATCGGCTGCTTCGTATCCCCTGCATTGCTCATTGCGCTCCCCCGCACATCCACCTGAGACTCGACTCATGCAAGAGATTTTCGTACTCGCTCACGTACCGACCCCCGCCGTCAACGAAGGATTCCTGCCGGCGGCACGCGCGCTCGGGCGCGCCGTCGTCTTATTGACGGATTGTGCCGATGCCCATCGCGCACACTTTGCCGGCGCCGGCCTGCCCGCCTACCCGGACGACATCGTCCCGTGCGATGTCTTCAACCCGGTGTCGGTGATCGATGCCATCACGCGCCGCGGCGGCAAGCCCGCGGCCGTGTTTTCCAATAGCGACCACCTGCAGGCGGCCACGGCGATCGCCTCGGCGTACTTTGGCCTGCCTGGCAAGGACTGGCGCACAGCCTATGCCGCCAAGAACAAGGCCGAGATGCGGCGGCGCCTGGCAGAGTCGGGCATCGACACGCTCTGGCACGCCGTCGTTTGCGACAGCGCCAGCCTGGCCGCGCTGGCCGACGTGCCGATGCCGTGCATCGTCAAGCCGCGCGAAGGCGTGGCCAGCCAGCAGGTCAGCCTGGCACGCAGCCACGCCGAGCTGGCCGAGCATTGCGGCACGATCTGGGCGCGGCACCCGGGCCAGGTATTGCTGCTGGAAGAATACCTGGAGGGCCCGCTGTACACGCTGGAAACGCTGGGCGATGGCAAGGAGCTGCGCGCGCTGGGCGGCTTCCGCGTGACCCTGTCGCCGCCGCCGTACTTCGTTGAGATGGAAGCGGTATGGGGCACCGGCCTGCCGGCCTCGGTCGAAGCCGAGGTGCTGGACACCATCCGCCGCTTCGGCATCGGCTTCGGCGCCTGCCATACCGAGTACGTCCTGACCGCGAAAGGCCCGCGGCTGATCGAGATCAACTACCGCAGCATCGGCGACTACCGCGAGTTCCTGCTGTCCGACACCCTGCAGTTCCCGCTGTTCGAGCAGGTCTTGCGCCTGCACCTGGGCGAGGCGCTGCCCGCGCTCGAGGTGCCGAGGCGGGCGGCGTGGATCCGCTATTTCACCGCGCAGGCAGAAGGCACGCTGCGGCACGCGCCGGCACACAGCCAGCATGAGGGCAACGGGCTCCGGCTGACCTACCAGCCCCTGCGCAAGGTGGGCGACGCCATCCAGCTGACCAACTCCAACAAGGATTACCTGGGCGTGCTGCGCGGCAGCGGTCCCGACAGCGCGGGTCTGGCCGCGGCGGTGGAACTGGCCAGCAGCAAGCTCGCCTGGGAGATCGCGCAATGAGCGCCCGCATGCAACAGCAGCCGTCCCGGTCCGCCACTGCTGCCGACGCCGATGTCGACTACATCTGCGTGCGCGTCGTCGACACCCTGCTGCGCGAGGACGTGCGTGCCTGCGCCAGCCGCGGCGAGTTGTACGGCGCTGACGCGGTACCGGGTGCCGCGCATGGTTTCGATGCCGGCCAGCAGTGGCTGCGTGTCCCGCGCCTTGGCGCCGGCACGCTGTGGGTTCCGGTCAGTCCGACGCGCTACATGCAGGACTGGCGCCTGACTCGCCTGCCCCTGCTGCATGAAGCCGACGGCGAGTTCTCCGCACTGCATGAGGTCGAGTCCATCCTGGCCGCATTCGCCGGCGGCCTGCCCGAGGCAGATGCGCGCCTGTTCACCGCCTACGCCGAGGAGTGCCGTGCCGCGGCCGAGCATCGCGCCGTCTCGATGGCCGAGCGCGCACGCTGGTTCGCGCAGGCTGACCGCACTGCTGGCCATGCGCTGCCCGCCTGGAACCAGCGCATGCTGCACTACGATCGCGCCGCGGGCTTCCTCGACCACCCCTACTACCCCACCGCGCGCGCCAAGCTGGGCTTTGCCGCCGATGACCTGGCCCGCTACGCGCCCGAGTTCCAGCCGGCATTCGCGCTGAACTGGCTCGCGGTCCCGTGCCAGAACCATCATGCCAGCGGCGCCGCGCTGCCGCCGAACTGGCCGGATTTCGCCGATGTCGGCCTGGATTCGGCGCTGGCCAGCTCGCATGCGCTGGTGCCGGTGCATCCCTTCGTCTGGCAGCATCACCTCGATGGCTTCCTGGCCGAAGCCGGGCTGGACGGCCACGTCATCCGCGCGCCGCGCGCCTGCCTGCGCGTGTCGCCCACCTTGTCGGTGCGCTCGCTGGTCGTGCTCGACGCCCCCGCGTGGCATATCAAGCTGCCGCTGACGATCCGCACGCTGGGCGCCAAGAACATCCGCACCATCAAGCCCAGCACCATCGGCGACGGCCATCGCATCCAGACCCTGCTTGGCGACATAGTCCGCCAGGAACCCGGCCTGCACGGGCAGGTGCTGCTGACCGACGAAGCCAATGGCGCCCATGTCGACCAGCGCCCGTTCCTGGGCTATATCCTGCGCCGCTATCCCGAGCCGCGGCTGGCGGACAAGACGGTGGTCCCGGTCGCGGGCCTGCTGGCGGAAACCGCCAGCGGCCAGTGCGTGGCCGAGGAACTGGCCGGCCGCTATCACGGCGGCGATCTCGATGCCTGGCTCGATGCCTACCTGGCGCTGACCCTGCAGCTGCACCTGACGCTGTGGCTGCGTTATGGCGTGGCGCTGGAATCGAACCAGCAGAACTCGATGCTGGTCTACGGCGACGACGGCCTGCGCCTGATGCTCAAGGACAACGATGCCGCGCGCATCGACCGCGCCATGCTCGCGCGCCGCTGGCCGGCGTTGGCGGCCCGCCTCGACGGGCTGGAAGACCAGCGCATCGGCGTCGACGCGGCGTTGCCGCTGGCGCAGATGTTCGTCACCATCACGCTGCAACTGAACATCGCGGCGCTGGTGGAAGGCCTGGCGCAGCGTCGCGGCACCGACCCTGCGGTTGGCTACGCGCGCGTGCGGCGCCACGTGGAGGCCGTCCTTGCCGACCTGGCCGCCGCGGGCGAAGACACCGCCTTCGCGCGCCAGGTGCTGCTCGACGACGACCGGCTGCACCTGAAGTACCTGCTGACCGCCGCGTCTCTCGCCGAAAAGGCGCGGACCGGCGCCACCGACGTCAACAAGTTCTACGGCAAGCGGGCCCCCAATTTCCTCAGGGTGGCCGCATGAGCGCCGGCACGCGTCGGGTGGTCGCGGTGGTGATGCTGTGCCATTTCATCGCCGCGTTTGCGGCGCTGGGCATGCCGCCGTTCTTCGCCCTGATCCTGCAGCGCTCGCTGCACAACGACGTGCCGTGGCTTGCGGGCGCGTTCTACGTGGTGCCAACCCTGCTGGCGGCGATCTCGGCGCCATGGTGGGGCCGGCTCGCGGACCGCTTCGGCAAGAAGCCGCTGCTGATGCGTGCGCAACTGGGGCTGGCGGCAAGCTTCCTGCTCGCCAGCTACGCGACCAGCTCGTTTGCCTTCCTGGCGGCGCTGGTGCTGCAAGGCGTGCTGGGCGGGACCTTCTCGGCCTCCAACGCCTACCTGGCCACGGTCGCCAGCGGTACCACGCTCACGCGCAGCCTGACGGCGATGCAGTGGTCCGCGCGCGCCGCGCTGGTGGCGGCGCCGGCCTGCCTCGGCCTGTGGATGGGTGCCGCATCGCCGATCGTGCTGTACCGCTGGCTGGCGCTGCTGCCGCTGGCCGCCGCGGCGCTGATCGCGTGGCTGCCCGCGGGCGACGCCAACGGCACGGTGCAGCGGCCGGCGGCACGCTCCACCGTCGCCGGCACGGCGGTACCGGCGACGCCGCGGCAGATCTATGTGCTGCAGTTCGCGTTCGTGTTTGCCACCGTGGCGACGTTCCCCTACTTCATCCCGGACCTGCAGCAGCGCATGCCGGCCCTGTCCGCGGCCACCGCCGGGCTCCTGTTCGGCCTGCCGCACCTGGTGTACCTGGCGGCGGCACCGCTGCTGTCGCGGCGGCTCGGGCTGGCACCGTCGCTGACGTTGCTGGCCTCCGCCTACGGCACGCTGGCGGTCGCGCTGCTGGCCCAGGCCGCGCCGCTCGAACTGCCCGCGCTGGTGGCCTGGCGCCTGCTGATGGGCATCGCCATGACGGTCGGCTTTATCGCGCTGCATGCGCTGGTGGCCAGCGTGGTGCACGCGGGCAACGCCGGCCGCACCTTCGGCTGGTTCGAAAGCAGTTCCAAATGGGGTGGCGTCGCGGCCGGGCTTGGCGCCGGCGCCGCGGTCAGCGTGGCCGGCCAGGGCGCGCCCTACCTGCTTGGCGCGGCGTTGCTGGTGCCGGCCGTCGCCTACCTTCTTACCGCCCGACAGCGGATGAGCCCGCTCTGATCCCTCCCGAGAACGAGGTCACAAGACAATGCAAACGCAAAACAAGTTGGAACCTGCCGGCATGCGCCGCCCCCTGGATGACATGACGGAACTGGCCGGCCTGGCCGCCGCGCGGCGCTGCCAGGAGACCCTGCTGAACTGCTACTGCCGCGAAGTCGCGGGCCCCGCCGGCCAGTTGCGCGTCGGCCCGCCGGCAGGGCAGAACGACTGGCCCGCGACCATCGCCATGACACTGCAGCGCGAAGCGGCGCAGGTGCTGGAAGTGCAGCTGCCGCATATCCACGACCGCTTGCTGGCCGTGGTCGGCGGTGCCTGGCTGACCGGCAACTACCGCTACCTGTCGCCGGTATTCCACAAGGCCGAGAACAAGCCGTGGGCGCTGCTCGACTGGGAAGCGCTGGCCGCGCTGCTGTTGCGCGAGATGGCGCAACAGCATGAGCTGCCGCCCAACACCGAGCTGATGGAACAGATCCGCAACAGCGTCGCCGTCAGCACCGAAGTGCTGTCGGTGCCGGTATCCGAGATCATCCCGGCCGATCCGGTCGACGCCTATATCGACTCCGAGCAATCGCTGACCTTCGGCCACCCCTTCCATCCCACGCCGAAAAGCCGTCAGGGCTTTTCCGACGAGGACCTGCTGCGCTACTCGCCGGAACTGCGCACGCGCTTTGCGCTGGCGTGGTTCGCGGTGCCGCGCGACGACATCGCGCAGCAGTCGCTGCTCGACGCCAGCTGCGACCAGCTGATCGCGGCGAATGCCCCGTCAGTGTCCGCCGACCGCGTCGCGGTGCCGGTCCATCCGTGGCAGGCGGGCTACCTGCGCGAGCATCCGCTGGTGCGCGATGCGCTGGCAAGCGGACGCCTGCAAGACCTGGGCACGCAAGGCGCGGACTTCTTTCCGACTTCGTCGATCCGGACCTTGTACCAGCCCGGCAATCCGTACTTCTACAAGCTGTCGCTGAACATCCGCATCACCAACTGCGTGCGCAAGAACGCATGGTATGAGCTGGAGAGCGCCATGCACGTCAACCGCGTGCTGCGCCCGCTGCTGCCGGAGCTGGCGCGCGAGTTCCCCGGCCTGGCGCTGATGGAGGAGCCGGCGTTCCTGTCGGTCGACCTCCGGCACGCCGACATCGAGCAGAACCGCCAGGTCATCGAAGGCTTTGGCCTGATCCTGCGCCAGAGCGTGGATACGCTGCGCGCGCCCGACTGCGTGCCGCTGCTGGCCGGCTCGCTGTTCGGCAACCACTATTACGGCGATGCGCGCATGCAGCGTCTGCTCACAGCGCTCGCCGCGCAGGAAAGGACCACGGTGGATGCCATGACCGAGCGCTGGTTCTCCGCCTATGTGGAGCAATTGGTTTACCCGGTGTTCCACCTCTTCTTTGCGCACGGCGTCATCTTCGAGCCGCACCTGCAGAACGTGGTGCTGGGCCTGCGCCAGGACATGCCGGCGCAGCTGTTCCTGCGCGACTTCGAGGGGGTCAAGCTGACGCCTTCGCGCCATCCCGCGTCGTCCATGGCGGGCATCAGCGAGCGCGCCCGGTCGTCGCTATGGTATGACGAGGAGCAAGGCTGGAACCGCGTCGCCTACTGCGTGTTCGTCAACAACCTGTGCGAAGTGATAGCGCAGCTCGGTGCCGGCAGGCAGGCCCTGAGCGCGCGGCTGTGGTCGGTGGTGCGCCATCACTTGCATACCTACCAGCATCGCCACGGCAATGCGGCGTCGGCGCGCCGCATCAACGGCCTGCTGGCTGGCCGCCCCTTCCCCGCCAAGACCAATTTCAGCAACCGCTTCTTTCAGCGCGCCGACCGCGCCTCGACCTACGTGCCCGTCGCCAATCCGATTCCCTTTGCCGGCATGGAGGCGGCATGGCAATGACCGCCCCCGTACTGCGCTGGTCGCACGTCGCCGACCACCTGCACCAGGCGCTCGCCGATGCGGGCGCCCCGCTCAGCGCCTACGTCTACGACCTCGAGGCGCTGCGGGCGCACGCCGCCACCATTGCTGGCAGCCTGCCGCCGGGTTTCGAGCTGTTCTACGCCATCAAGGCCAACTCCGACCTGCCGATCCTGCAGACCCTGGCGCCGCTCGCGCATGGCTTCGAGATTTCCTCCGGCGGCGAACTGGCCTGGGTGCGCGAGCACTTTGCCGAGGTGCCGCTGATCTTCAGCGGCCCTGGCAAGACCGATGCGGAACTGGCCGGCGCGCTGGACCTGGGGGTCGAGGCGCTGCATGTGGAAAGCCTGCATGAGCTGGAACGGCTGGCCTGGCTCGCGCGCGAGCGTGGCACCACGGCGCCGGTCCTGCTGCGCGTCAACCTGGCGGTCGACGGGCTGCAGGCCACCACGCTGATGATGGGCGGCAAGCCCACGCCGTTCGGCATCGCCGGCGACCAGCTGCCCGCCTGCCTGGCGTGGCTGCGCGCGCACCCTGAAATCCGGCTGCGCGGCTTCCATTTCCACCTGATGTCGCATCAGCTCGACGCCGCCGCCCATCTGCGCCTGCTCGATGCCTACCTGCAGCAGGTCAGGCGCTGGCGCACGGAATACGGGCTCGACACGCTGGACCAGGTCAACGTCGGCGGCGGCATCGGCGTCAACTACCGCGAGCCCGAACGGCAGTTCGACTGGGCCCGCTTTGCCGCAGGCCTGCCGGCGCTGTCGACACAGCGCGACGGGCTGACCGTGCGCTTCGAATGCGGGCGCTATATCACCGCGTTCTGCGGCTACTACGCCATGGAGGTGATCGACGTCAAGCACGCCTTCGACCGGGCCTTCGCCGTGGCCAGCGGCGGCACGCACCACTTCCGCACGCCCTATGCGCAGGGGCACAGCCACCCGTTCCGGGTGCTGCCGGTGGCGTCCTGGCGCTATCCGTTCGCCCGCCCCGGCGTGCAGGATGCGCGCGTCAGCGTGGTCGGGCAGCTTTGCACGCCCAAGGACATCCTGGCGCACGACGCGTACGTCGACAGCGTGCGCGCCGGCGACCTGGTGGTGTTCCCGTATGCCGGCGCCTATGCCTGGCATATCTCGCACCACGACTTCCTGCGCCACCCGCACCCGCGGCACTGCTACCTGCCGGTGGAGCATGCCCATGCTGCAGCCTAACCGTCTCAAGGCCGCGATAGCGTCCGGGCGCGATGTGTTCGGGCTGATCAACTCGCTGCCGCTGCCGCTGATGACAGAGATGATCGGCTACGCCGGCTTCGACTTCGTGATCCTGGATCTCGAGCATGTCGGCGTGAATCCGCAAACGCTCGAGAACATGATCCGCGCTGCGGAATGCGCCGGCACCACGGCACTGGTGCGGGTGCCCCGGGCGGCGCCGGACATCATCCTGCGGGTGCTGGATGCCGGTGCCCAGGGCATCGTGGTGCCGCACGTATGCAACCGCGCTACCGCCGAACTGGCGGTCCACAGCGCGCGCTACCACCCGCTCGGCAAGCGCGGCATCGCCGGTGGCCGGACCACCGGCTTCGGTACCCTGACATTGCCCGAGTACATGGACCGGGCCAATCGCGAGCTGATGGTGGTGGCGATGATCGAGGACCGCGCCGGCATCGACGCGATCGAAGAGATTGTGGCCGTGCCGGGCATCGACATGGTGCTGGAGGGGGCGATCGACCTGTCGCAAAGCCTGGGCGTTCCCGCCGACGCGCAGCATCCTGCCGTGCAGGCTGCGATCCGCCGCATCGCGCGGGCCTGCCAGGCCGGGGGCGTGCCGTTCTGCGCCATCCCGCGTGCGGCCGGACAATGCGAGCAATGGCGCGAACAAGGCGTGCACGCCTTCCTGCTGGGAGACGATCGCGCCACGGCCTTCCGCGCCATGAAGCAGCTGGTGGCGGGCTATCGGCGTGAGCGCCCAGGTTGAATCGCAGGAAGGCTGCGTGTGGCGGCATCCGCACGGCGCCGCCTCAATCGTCTCCGGTATTCCAGTCCGGTTCTTCCAGCCCTGCGCGTAATATCTGCACCGTCCCTGCCACCCCCGCCGCGGCAGGAGCCACCTTGGCGCCCCACCTCTGGAACAAGACTTGCACCGGTTTGCCCGCCTTTTGAATAGGAGGTGCTATGTCAACCATCGAAGAGTCGATTGACGTCAGGGTGCCGGTGCAGGTCGCGTATCGGCAATGGTCCCGGTTCGAGGAATTTCCGCGGTTCATGGAGGGCGTTGAAGAGGTAAGACAGCTGGATGATCGCCGCCTGCACTGGCGCGCCGAGGTCGGGGGCAAGCACAAGGAATGGGATGCCGAGATCACGCAGAACGTCGCCGACCAGTGCATCGCGTGGCGCAGCGTCGCCGGCGCGGAGAACTCGGGCCAGGTCAATTTCGCGCCGCTCGATGCCGGAGCGACCCGGGTGTCGGTGCGCATGGACTACGAGACCGAAGGCGTGGTGGAGGCGGTCGGCGATGCTGCCGGCGTGCTGAAGCGCCGGGTCGAGGGCGACCTGAAGCGATTCAAGGAGTTCATCGAAGCCCAGGCATGACGCCTTCCAGTCCCGCTCGCGGCCTGGCCAGCCAGGTCGCGACAGGATCCGGTTCCCTGCCCCCGTTACGCCAGGAAGCCTGGCGCTGCCCCGCGTGGCCACCAGTGGCCGTGCCCCTGCTCCCTAAATATTCCCGTTCCGTTTTCGTCCAACAGGGTGATGCGCCAGATGGCGCCACACACCTTGCACTGAACGGGAGCCCGCCATGAGTTTCGACCGCGACGACGCCACTTTCCTGGTCCTCGTCAACCACGAAGAACAGTATTCGATCTGGCCGGACTACAAGGCCGTGCCCGGCGGCTGGCGTGCGGCAGGGTTCAGCGGCAACCGGCAGGCCTGCCTGGACTATATCGAGCGCACCTGGGTCGATATGCGTCCGCTCAGCCTGCGCCGCTTCATGGAGGCGCAAGCGCAGACGGGCGCCTGACCATGGCGCCATTGCAGCTGTTCTGTCTGCCATACGCGGGGGCCAGCGCCACGGCGTACCTGCGCTGGCGGCGCCTGTTGCCGGCGCAGGTCGCCGTGGTCCCGCTGGAACCGCCAGGGCGCGGTGCGCGGCTGGACGAACCGCTGCTGCGCGATTTCGAAGCGCTGGCGGCGGAGATGGCAAACGTCCTGTGCCGGCAGCTCGAGCGACGCGCCGGGCCGTACGCGCTGTTCGGACACAGCATGGGCGGCCTGCTGGCCTGGCGCCTGTGCCACCTGCTGCGCGAGCGCGGCCATGCCTTGCCGCAGCGCCTGGTGGTATCCGGCTGTGCCGCGCCCACCCGGCGTGATCCCGGCCGGCTGGCGGCATTGCGTGGCGATGCCGCGCTGAGCGCGGACCTGCGCAAGCACGGCGGCACGCCTGAGGCGGTGTTCGCCGACGCCGAACTGCTGCGGCTGACGCTCGACGTGCTGGACGCCGACTATCGCGTGTGCGAGAGCTTCCGGCGCGGCGACATGCCGCCCCTGAGCTTGCCCGTGCATGTGTTTGCGGGCCTTGACGACCCGATGGCACCGGCCGATCTGCACGCGTGGGCGATCGAGACCCGCGCCGGCCACACACTCGACTGGTTTCCCGGCGCCCATTTCTTCCTGCACGACAGCCAGGCCGAGGTGGTCGGCCGGCTCATTGCCTGCCTGAACGCAGCGCCGGCATCCGCTGCCCTGCTGCCAGCCTGACCCGCCCCGCGACGCACGACCCAACGCCAACCGTCTTTCCGAAGAGCGATCCAAGCATGCAGTCCGATCCTGACCTGCCGGCCACGCTGGTGGCCCACCTCGGCCGCCTGGCCGCACAGCGCGGCGCCGACACGGCGCTAATCATCGCCGATGAAGGCGGGGAAACCCGCTACAGCTACGCCGCGCTGGACGCGCGCGTGCGGGCCCTGGCGGCACACCTTGCGGCGCAGGCCGAACCCGGCACGCGTGCGCTGCTGCTGATGGACAGCGGCATCGACTACGTCGCCGCCTTCTTTGCCTGCCTGTACGCCGGGCTGGTCGCGGTGCCGGCTTTCGAGCCTGGAGCCGTGCGCTCCGCGCAAGTAGCGCGCCTGCGCGCGATTGCCACCGATGCGGAGCCGGCGCTGGTGCTGACCACCAGCGCGCAGGCCCGCGACCATGCCGAGGCGCTGGCCGAGATTGCGCCCGGCGCGGCCGTGGTGGCTGCCGATGCCACGCGGCCCGCCGCAGCGGCAGCCTGGCGGCCCTACCCCGCCCATGCCGGGACGCTGGCGTTCCTGCAGTACACCTCGGGCTCCACCGCCTCGCCGAAGGGCGTCATGGTCAGCCATGGCAACGTCATGGCGAACGAGATGGCGATTGCCGAGGGCATGCGCGTGGGGCCCGGCGACGTGATGGTCAGCTGGCTGCCGCTCTATCACGACATGGGGCTGATCGGCGGGCTGCTGCAGCCCATCCACAGCGGCATTGCGGTGGTGCTGATGTCGCCGCAGTTCTTCCTGGAGCGCCCGGTGCGCTGGCTGCAGGCGATCAGCCAGCATCGCGGCACGCTGTCCGGCGGCCCCGACTTTGCCTTCCGGCTATGTGTGGAACGCGTGCGCGACAGCCAGCTGGCGGGGCTGGACCTGTCAAGCTGGGCGGTGGCCTACTCCGGCGCCGAGCCGGTGCGGGCGGATACCCTGCGCGCCTTTGTCAAACGCTTTGCCCCGGCAGGCTTCCGCCAGCAGGCGCTGTATCCGTGCTATGGCCTGGCCGAGGCCACGCTGTTCGCCACGGGTTCCGAGCGCGGCGCCGGCATGGTCAGCACGCGCTTCGATGCCGCGGCGCTGGCGCACGGCACAGCGCAACCGTCGCAGGAAGGCATGGAGCTGGTCGGATGCGGCTTCCCGCGCGCGGGCCATGCCATCCGCATCGCCGGCGCCGACGGGCAGGCACTGCCCGACGGCCAGATCGGCGAGATCGAGATCGCGGGGCCCAGCCTGTGCGGCGGCTACTGGCGCAATCCCCGCGCCAGTGCCGCGGCCTACGGCGACGACGCCAGGCCCGGCGCGGACCGCTGGCTGCGTACCGGAGACCTCGGCCTGTGGCATGGCGGGCAGCTCTATATCGCCGGGCGGCGCAAGGATCTGATCATCGTGCGCGGCCAGAACCTCTATCCGCAGGACATCGAACGCGCTGTCGAAGACCAGGTGCCCGCCGCGCGCCGGGGCCGGGTGGCGGCCTTTGCCGTTGCGGGCCCCGACGGCGAGGGGATCGGCATCGCCGTCGAGATTTCCCGTCCCGAGCAGAAGCGCGTGGGCCACGCGGCCCTGGTGCAGGCGCTCGCGCAGGCGGTCGGCAACGCCTGCGGCGAGCCGCTGGCGGTCGCGCTGCTGCTCAATCCCGGTGGCCTGCCCAAGACCACCAGCGGCAAGCTGCAGCGCAGCGCCTGCCGTACCGGCTGGCTTGAAGACAGCCTGGACGCGTGCGCGATCTGGGTGCACGGCAGCTTCGCGCGCGGCGGCACTGCATCACCGCAGCAGGTATCCGCGCAGGACGCTGCCACGCGCGGCGACACCGAGCGCGCACTGGCCGCGCTGTGGCAGGAATTGCTCGGTATCGCGCCGGCCGGCCGCGATGCGCACTTCTTTGCCAGCGGCGGCAATTCGCTGACCGCGGCGCGGGTGGTGGCGCGGCTGCGCGAGCAATATGGCACTGCGGTGCCGTTGCGCCTGCTGTTCGAGCACCCCACCCTGCACGCCTGCGCCGCGGCGCTGGACTTGTTGCAGGGTGATGCCGCCGAGGCGCCGCTGGCACCCGTGCCGCGCCTGCCGCGCCTGCCGCGTATGCCGCTGGCGCCGGCGCAGCAAAGGCTCTGGCTGACCGACCGCATCGCCACCGAAGGGGACCGCTGGATCTATAACATGGCCGGCGGGCTGCGCCTCACCGGCGCGCTTGATACGGCAGCGCTGCGCGCCGCGCTGGACGCACTGGTGGCCCGCCATGAAGTCCTGCGCACCAGCTACCACGCCGATGCGCAGGGCTTGCCGTATGCCCGCATCCAAGCTGAACTGGCGCTCGACCTGCCGCTTAGCGAATTGTCGGCACTGAGCGCGGGGCAACGCGATGCCGCGTTGCGGGAGCTGGCCGAAGGCCAGGCGCGCGAGCCCTTTGATCTGGCGCAGGCGCCTTTGCTGCGCGCCCGCCTGGTGCGGATCGCCGCCGACGACCATGCGCTGCTGCTCACGCTGCACCATATCGTCGGCGATGGCTGGTCCGTGGCGATCCTGCTCGATACGCTCGCCGCCGCCTACAACGCGGCACGGGCCGGCGTCGCGGTGGACTGGGCGCCGCTGCCGGTCCAGTACGCCGACTACGCGGCGCACCAAAGCGCCGCCGACGCCGGTCCGCAACGGCAGGCCGAGGCCGGCTACTGGCGCGACGCGCTGCGCGACGCGCCGAAGCTGACCACCCTGCCCACGCCCAACCGGCGCCCGCCGGTCGCCTCGCGCGACGGGGCCGCCTGCCACACCACCCTGCCCGCCCCGCTGCTGGCGCAGGCGGACGCGCTGGCGCAGGCCCATGGCGCCTCGCGCTACATGGTGCTGCTGGCTGCTTTCCACGCCCTGCTGCACCGGGTCAGCGGCGCCGAAGACCAGCTCGTCGGCATTGACGTGGCCGGCCGGCCACGCCGCGAGCTGGAGCAACTGGTCGGCTTCTTCGTCAACGTGCTGCCGCTGCGCGCGCAATGCCAGGCCGGACTGCCGTTTGCAGAACTGCTGGCGCAGGTGCGCACGCGCGCGCTGGCCGCCTTCGACCATCAGGGACTGCCGTTCGAGCGCATCGTCGAAGCGGCCGGCGTGCCGCGCGAGCGCGCCTGGCATCCGCTGGTGCAGGTGCTGTTCGTGCTGCAGAACACGCCGGGCCAGGCGCGCCAGTTCGACGGCCTGCAGGCCGCGCGCCTGCCCACGCCGGTGCACGCGGCCAAGTTCGACCTGGCCGTGTTTCTCGAACCGTGCGACCACGGCCTGCGCGCCGAATGGGTGTATGCCACCGCGCTGTTCCCGCGCGCCACGATGCAGCGCCTCGCCGATGCCTACGGCGCCGTGCTGGCGCAGGCGGTGGCCGATCCCGCCCGTCCGCTGTCCGGCTTCGATGTGCCGGCCGGCCTTTGCGAACCCGCTCCTGAACCGCCCGCCATGACTGCCACCCCCGCGACCCGCCCCAGCAAGCTCGACAAACTCGGCAAGCTCGCCAGCCTGCCCCGGCGCGGCGCAGACGCCCCCCCGGCCGCACCCGCCGCGCTGCCGGTCCGGACCTCGTTCCTGGCGCCGGGCCAGACCTTCCCGATCGTGATGGAACCGGCCTCGCCCGATCTCGATCCGGTGGCGTGGGCGCTGGCGCACCGCGCGCAGATCGAGGCCACGCTGTGCCGCCACGGCGGCATCCTGCTGCGCGGCTTCGGCCTGCGCACGCCGCAGGAGTTCGAGCAGTTCGCCGAATCGATCGAGCCGGGGCTGTACGGCGCCTACGGTGACCTGCCGAAGAAGGAAGGCGGCCGCAACACCTACCGCTCCACGCCGTACCCCGAGCGCGAGATGATCCTGTTCCACAACGAAAGCGCACACCTGCCGCGCTGGCCGCGCAAGCAGTGGTTCTTCTGCGAGCTGCCGTCACCGGTGGGTGGCGCCACGCCGATAGTGGACTGCCGCGAGATGTACCGCCGGCTGCCGCGCGAACTGGCCGAACGGTTCGAGCGCAAGGGCCTGCGCTACGTGCGCACCTTCAACGACAAGCTGGACGTGAGCTGGCGCGACTTCTTCAAGACCGATTCGCGCGAGCAGGTCGAAGCGCGGCTGCGCGCCTGCGGCACCGACTTTGCGTGGCTGGATGCCGACACGCTGCAGACGCGCGAACACTGCCCGGCGGTGATCGCGCACCCGGTCACCGGCGAGCGCAGCTTCTTCAACCAGGTGCAACTGCACCACACCGCATGCCTGGACCCCGAAGTGCGCCGTGACCTGCTGGACATCGTCGGCCCGCAGCGGATGCCGCGCCAGGTGACCTTCGGCGACGGCAGCCCGATCGGCGACGACGTCATGGCCCGGATCGGCGAGCTGTATGAAGCCTGCGCCGTGCGCTTTGCCTGGCGCCAGGGCGACGTGGTGATGCTGGACAACATGCTGGCCGCCCATGCCCGCGACCCGTACCAGGGCCCGCGCAAGATCGTGGTGGCGATGGGCGACATGTTCGAGCGCAAGGACTTGCCGCCGCTGCCGGCACAAGCCGGCGCGCAGGACGCCGCCGTGGCGGCCGACACCGCGCTGGAGGGCTGAGCCGATGGACGCCATCACCCAGGATTTTGCGCGGCATGCTCGCGCGCTCGGGCGCGAACAGCGAGCGCTGCCGGCCCACGCGGCCACGCCGGTTACGCTGTCGGCAACCATCGAGGGCCCGCTGGACGCGCAGCGCCTGCAGCGGGCACTGTACCGGGTAGCCGCACGCCATCCGGCCACGGGCCTGGTGTTCGGTCCGGTCGAGGGGCTGCGCGGGTTGCGCCAGCACTTTGCCGGGGCCTTGCCGGCGTGGTCGCTTGCCGGCCCTGCCGGGGCCGAGCCGGCCCTGCAGGCCGCGCTGCAGAGCCGCGACGACCGCCGCGCACAGCTGACCCTGACCGCCCGTGCGCTGGCGGCCGATGGCCCCAGCCTGGTCATCCTGCTGCGCGAAGTGGCGCAGGCCTACGCCGACGATGCGGCCCCGGCGGGCGCGGCGCCCCTGCCCTATGCGGACTATCTCGACTGGACCGACGGGCTGGCGCAGGAGAACACAGAAGCCGGCGCGGGCTACTGGCAAGCCGTGGGGGAACGGCTGGCCAGCCTCGATGCGCCGCGGCTGCCCTGGCAACGCGCCGGCGACGCCAACCATGCGCTGGCGGCACAGTATGCCGAGCTGCCCGCCGCGGAAGCCGCTGCGGTGGCCGAATGGGCCGCGGCGCTCGGCCAGCCGCTGTCGCACGCGCTGCAGGCGGCATGGTGGCTGCTGCTGGCACGCCTCGATCCGGCCGCGGCGTTTTGCGCCGGCTGGCAGCACGACTGCCGCGACGACTTCGATGTACTGGCCGGCGCGGTGGGGCGTTATGAAGCGCTGCTGCCGGTCACGGTGCAGCCCGACATGGCGGCGCCGTTTGCCGACTGGCTGGCTGCGTTCGGCGCGCAACTGCAGCAGCACCTCGACTGGCGCGAGCATTGCCCGGCGGAGGCCAGCGCGGGCGCACCTGCACGCGTTGGCTTCTGCTGCAGCGGCCCTGCCAGCATGCAGTGGCAGCTAGGCGACCTGCATTGGCGCGCCGACACTCCGCGGGCGCTGCTGCCGGGCCTGGCGCTGGCGTTGCAGGTCCACGTGGAAGGCGGCATGCCGCGTCAGCTGGTATTGCACCACGCCGAAAGTGTCCATGGCGCCGACGCGATGGCATGCCTGCTTGACCAGTACCGCGAGCTGCTGCAAACGCTGCGCGCGGCGCCGCACACCGCCGTGGGCGCGTTGCCGCTCGCCACCGCCGCCGAGCGCGTGCGCGCCGACGCCATGCATGCGCCGGCGCTGCATGTCGGCGCACAGGTGCTGCCGCAGCGGTTGGCCCATTGGGCCGCCGAGCGCCCGCATGCGCCGGCGTTGTCGGCCCCTGGCCTGCAGTTAAGCTACGCCGGCCTCGCCCGCGCCGTGGGCGCGGTGGCGCGGCAGTTGCCGGCACTGGGTTTGCGCCCGGGCCAGCCGGTCGGCCTGCTGCTGCCGCGCTCGGGCGAGCTGGTGGTGGCATTGCTCGCGGTAATGCGCGCCGGCGCCGCGTACCTGCCGCTCGATCCGGCGTGGCCGCCGCAGCGGCGCGCGCAGATCCTGGCCGACGCCGGTGCCACGCTGGTGCTGACTGACGCGGCCCATGCGAGCGCCGCGGGGCCGCTGCCGCACGCCGATATCGCGGCACTGCTGGCGGCCGGCACCGATGCCGCGGCCGCGCAGGCGCTGCCGGCTGTGGACGCTGGCCAGCCCGCCTACGTGCTCTACACCTCGGGCTCGACCGGCACGCCCAAGGGGGTCGCCATCACCCATGGCCAGCTGCTCAACTATGCGGCGGCCTCCGGGCAGGCCCTGCGCCTTGACCGCTGCCAGCGCTTCGGACTGACCTCCACCGTCGCGGCCGACCTGGGCAATACCGCCCTGTTTGGCGCACTGTGGCATGGCGCCTGCCTGTGCGTCGCCGACGAGGCCGACATGCGGCACGCCGCCGCCTTCGCCGCGTTCCTGGCGCGCGAGCATGTCGACTGCCTGAAGATCGTGCCCTCGCACCTGGATGCCTTGCTCGACGGCGATACCGAGCCGCTGCCGCTGCCGGCGCACGCCACCATCGTGCTGGGCGGCGAAGCCGCGTCCCCGGCGCTGCTGCAGCGGCTGCGCGCGCGCATGCCGCAGGCCCGCCTGTGCAACCACTACGGGCCGACCGAAACCACGGTCGGCATCCTGGTCCATGATGGCGGGCGCGCGGCCGAGGCGGCGAACGCGCCGCTGCCGCTGACGCAGGTGCTGGCCAACTGCGAGGCCTATGTGCGCACCGCCACGGGCAATCTGGCCGCGGTGGGCGAAACCGGCGAACTCTATCTCGGCGGCGCGCAACTGTGTGCGGGCTATCTGTCCGGCGCCGCGGCCGAGGCGTCATTCGTCGCCCATCCCGACCGGCCGGGCCAGCGCCTGTACCGCAGCGGCGACCTTGCCCGCTACCTGCCGCGGGGCGGCATCGAACTGATCGGGCGTGCCGACCACCAGGTCAAGGTGCGCGGTTTCCGTATCGAATGCGGCGAAGTCGAACAGGCGCTGGCGGCGCTGCCTGGCGTACGGCAAGCGGTGGTGATGCTGGTCGCCACGTCCGGTGGCGCGCCCCAGCTCGCGGCGTGGATCGTTGCCGACGACGCCACCGCCGCCGCGGACACGGGACGCGCGGCCGACTTGCGCCATGCGCTGCGCCACGCGCTGGCCGAGCGCCTGCCCGAAGCCATGATTCCCGCGCTGTGGTTCGCCGTGCCGGCGCTGCCGCGGCTGCCGAACGGCAAGGTGGACCGCCGGGCGCTCGCGCAGGCCGCCGGCGCGGCCGCGGCCTCGCCTGCCGGACCCGCGCGCGCAGCGGAAAGCGAACTGGAAGCGCTGCTGCTGGACCAGCTGCGCGACCTGCTCGGGGCACCCGGCCTGGCGGTGCACCAGGACCTGTTCGAAGCCGGGGGCCACTCGCTGCTGGTGATCAAGCTGGTGGCGCGCATCCGCAAGCTGCTCAGGCTGGAGATCGCCCCGGCCGTGGTCTTCGACGCCCCGGACGCGGCCGCGCTGGCCCGCGCGCTGCGCAGCGCCAGCCCCGACCCGCAAGGCCTCGAAACACTGGCCGGACTGCAGCGCCAGCTGGCCGCGATGTCGCCCGAGGCGCGCGCCGCGCTGCGTGCCTCCGCCACGGCCAACGCCTCCGCATAACGTCTATTCCCTGGAACGCATCCATGACGCAATCCTCGACCCCTGCCGGGCAGGCGGCGCTGCTGGCGCTGCTGCTCGAGCAGGATCCGGAGCCGGCGGCCGCACCGGCCAGCCCCGCCCCCGCCCCGCTATCGTTCTCGCAGCAACGCCTCTGGTTCTTGCTGCAATACGAGCCCGGCAGCACCGCCTACAACCAGACCCGCGCCTTCGTGCTGCGCGGCGCGCTCGAGCGCCGCGCGCTGGAGGCCGCGCTGCGTGCCGTGATCGCACGCCATCCCGCGCTGCGCACCCGGTTCGTCACGGACGACGCCGCGCCGGGCAGCTTGCCCCGGCAGGTGGTCGAGTCCGCGCCATCCTTTGCCCTGGCCGAAGCACCGCTCGCCGCCGGCCCGGATGCGCTGCAGGCGTGCATCGACGCCGAAGCCGCGCGCCCCTTCGACCTCGGCCAGGCACCGCTGCTGCGCGCCACGCTGCTCGCGCGGGGGCACCATGACCACGTGCTGCTGCTGTCGCTGCACCATATCGTGTCCGATGCGGTGTCCAACGCCGTGATCGCGCGCGACCTGGGCACGGCCTATGCGCAGGCGCTCGCGCACGACGGTGACATCGCGCTGCCCGCACCCGCCACGACCTTCGCCGTCCATGCCAGCCGCCAGCGCGAACGCCTGGCCAGCGGTGCCCTGGACGCCCAGCGCGCATGGTGGCAACGCCAGCTGGGCAATGGCATGCCGGCCCTGCAGTTGCCCACCGACCGACCGCACGGCAGTCCCGCGACGCGTGTTGCGCGGCGCATCGATGCGGCGCTGGACCTGCCCCTGCTGGGCGCATTGCGCCGCTTCTGCGCAGCGCAGCGCTGCACGCCGTTCGTGGTGCTGCACGCCGCGTGGCAGGCGCTGCTGAGCCGCTATGCGGGCCAGGACGATTTCGCGGTCGGCGTGCCGCACGCGGGCCGCGACGGCGAGGGGCTGGACGAGGTGGTCGGATTCTTCGTCAACACCCATGTCTACCGCTCGCGCACCGGACCCGGCATCACTGGCCGCGCGCTGTGCGAACAGCTGCGCGCCGACGCGCTGGGCGCGCTCGGCCATGCCGAGCTGCCGTTCGAAGCGCTGCTCGACGGCATGCAGGTGCCGCGCGACGCCGGCCGCAGCCCGCTGTTCCAGGTCATGTTCAACCTGCGCACGGCCACGGCACCCGCCGCGCTGGCGCTGCCGGGCCTGCAGGTGCAGGCCGTGGAAGCGCGCCAGACCGGCGCCAAGTTCGACCTGATCCTCGACGCCGAAGACCGCGGCGACGGCATCACGGTCAGCCTGGAGTACGACTGCGCGCTGTTCGATGCCGCCACGGCCCAGCGCATGCTGCGCCATTACGTGACCCAGCTGGGCGGGCTGCTGCACCAGCCCGGACTGCCGCTGGCGGCCACGCCCCTGCTCGGCGACGACGCCGCCGCCACGCTGGCGCACCAGCACGCTGCCGGCCAGCCGGCGCGGCACGTTGCCGCCGAGCTCGCCCATCGCCGCATCCAGCGCCATGCCGCGCAGCAGCCGCATGCGATCGCCTTGCGCCACGGCGACACCACGCTGACCTATGGCGAACTGGAGCGGCGCGCGAACCGCCTGGCGCACCGCCTGATCGCACTTGGCGCAGGCCCCGAAGTGCGCGTCGGCATTGCCATGGAGCGTTCGCCGGAGATGATCGTCGGCCTGCTGGCCATCCTGAAGGCCGGCTGCGCCTATGTGCCCTTCGACCCGGCCTATCCGGCCGAGCGCCTGGCCTACCTGTTCGAGGACAGCGGCATCGCCGCCTTGCTGACCCAGCCCGCGCTGCGCGGGCTGCTGCCGCAGCGCGATGCACTGCCGGTGCTGGAGCTCGACGCACAGGACGATGGCGGTGCCTGGCCCGACCACGCGCCCGCGGTCGAGGTCCGTCCCGAACACCTCGCCTACGTCATCTACACCTCCGGCTCCACCGGCCGGCCCAAGGGCGCCCAGCTGCAGCACGGCAACCTGTCGCGCCTGCTGGCTGCCACCCAGCATTGGTTCGGCTTTGGCCCCGCCGATGTCTGGACGCTGTTTCACTCGTACGCGTTCGATTTTTCGGTCTGGGAGATTTTTGGCGCGCTGTGCCATGGCGGGCAACTGGTGATCGTGCCGTTCCATGTCAGCCGCGCGCCGCAAGAGTTCATCACGCTGCTGCGGCGCGAACGCGTCACGGTGCTGAACCAGACCCCGTCGGCGTTCCGCGCACTGCTGGCCCAGCCCGAGCTGTACGGCGCGCCGCTGGCGCTGCGCCATGTGATCTTCGGCGGCGAGGCACTCGATCCGCAGGCGCTGCGGCCCTGGATCGACCACTTCGGCGATGCGTCGCCGCGACTGGTCAATATGTATGGCATCACCGAGACCACCGTGCATGTCACCTACCGCCCGATCACGCGTGCCGACCTGGACCCATCCAGCCGCGCGCGCAGTCCGATCGGCGAACGCATTCCGGACCTGGGCGTGCGTGTGCTGGATCCCGGGCTGAACCCGGTCGCGCCCGGTGTGGCCGGTGAACTCTATATTGCCGGCGACGGCCTGGCGCGCGGCTATCTGAATCGCCCGGGCCTGACCGCGGAACGCTTCGTGCCCGACCCGTTCGCCGGCGATGGCGCGCGGCTCTACCGCACCGGCGACCTGGCGCGCTGGCTGCCTGACGGCGAGCTGGAATACCTGGGCCGCATCGACCAGCAGCTGAAGATCCGCGGCTTTCGCATCGAGCCGGGCGAGATCGAGGCGCGCATCCTGGCGCAGTCCGGTGTCGCCAACGCGGCGGTGATCGCCGCCGAAGGACCGTCCGGGGCGCGGCTGGTGGCGTATGTGGTCGCCGCTGCAGGGTCCACCATCGATGGCGCGACGCTGCGTACTGCGCTGGC
>NZ_JAYLVT010000029.1:0-43387 GCF_035818815.1 Cupriavidus sp. SS-3 | reverse complement strand
GTCATTGCCGGTGCGGCCGACGGTGCACAGCGCGGTGTTGCCGGCGGTCACGCCCGACAGCGCGACGGATTTCTTGGGCTTGGGAGTGACGAGCGGTTGCGCTTCGGACATCTGGGTCTCCTTGGTGTGATGCCTGGTGTTGCCTGTCTTGGTCGTGCAAGCGGCCGGGAGGGGATGTCCCCGGCCCGGCCGCGCCTGCGTCTGGTTGCTTACTTGCCCTTGCCTTGCGCGAACAGGGCGTCGAGCTTCTGCTCGAAGTCATGGTAGCCGATGCTCTCGTAGAGCTCGGCACGGGTCTGCATGGTATCGACCACGTTCTTCTGCGTGCCGTCGCGGCGGATCGCCGCGTAGACGTTTTCCGCGGCCTTGTTCATGGCGCGGAAGGCCGACAGCGGGTACAGCACCATCGACACGCCGGCACCGCCCAGTTCTTCGGTGGTGAACAGCGGCGTGGCGCCGAACTCGGTGATGTTGGCCAGTACCGGCACCTTCACCGCGTCGACGAACTTGCGATACATGCCGAGGTCGGTCATGGCTTCCGGGAAGATGGCGTCGGCGCCGGCTTCGACGCAGGCCACGGCGCGCTCGATGGCGCTGTCCAGGCCTTCCACGGCCAGCGCATCGGTGCGGGCCATGATGACGAAGTTCTCGTCGGTGCGGGCGTCGACGGCGGCCTTGATGCGGTCGACCATTTCGCCCTGGGTGACGATTTCCTTGTTGGGACGGTGGCCGCAGCGCTTGGCGCCGACCTGGTCCTCGATATGCATGGCCGCGGCGCCGAACTTGATCAGCGACTTGGTGGTACGGGCCACGTTGAAGGCCGAGGCGCCGAAGCCGGTGTCGACATCGACCAGCAGCGGCGTGTCGCACACGTCGGTGATGCGGCGGATATCGGTGAGCACGTCATCCAGGTTCGAGATACCCAGGTCCGGCAGGCCCAGCGAGCCGGCCGCCACGCCGCCGCCCGACAGATAGATGGCCCGGTAGCCGGCGCGCTTGGCCAGCAGCGCGTGGTTGGCGTTGATGGCGCCGACCACCTGCAGCGGATGTTCGTCGGCAAGCGCCTGGCGGAAACGGGCGCCAGCGGAGCGCGCGAGGTCGGAAGCGGAGTAGGTCATGGCGTATGCGTTGGTGAACAGGACAAGCCGAATACTGCAAGGGGTGTGCCAGGCTCGGCGAAAGCAGCCGGAAAACCCGGAATCCCTTGCCAGCGCTGGGCTGGCGGGCAGGGCGACAGGCACCTCCGCGGGATCCGTGCCGGGTTTTCCGCACTTTTGAAATCCACGACCTGTGTTTTGGAATTCAAAGTTGAAATCCCGGGCATCGTGGCGGACAATGTGACAGCACTGTACGCCTGTTCATCCCGCCTTTCATCCCACTTTCCTTCCGCACCGCATCATGGCTCCTCCCGTTTCCGCGCAAGGCCGCCCGCGCATCTGGGCAATCGGCATCAGCCGCCTCGCGCGCGCCTTTGCCGACCTGATCCCGGCCTATGCCGACCGCGCCGAATTCCGCATCGTCGGCAAGGGTTTCGAGGCCGCCGCCAGCGCGGTGTCGCGCGAGGTGCGCGAGGGCCGGCTCGACGTGGTCGTCGCCGGCGGCTCCAACGGCGCCTATCTGCGCCAGCATGTGGACGTGCCGGTGGTGCTGGTCAAGGTCACGGGCTTCGACGTGATGAGCGCACTGGCCACCGCGCGGCGGATCTCGCCGCGGGTGGCGCTGGTCACGCACGCGGCAACCTACGCCGAGGTCGATGAATTCGTGCGCGCGTTCTCGCTGTCGGTGCCGGCCTACACCTACCTGACCGAGGATGACGCGGTGGCGCGCGCGAAGGCGCTCAAGCAGGAGGGCATCCAGGTGGTGGTGGGCCCCGGCCTGGTGACCGACCTGGCCGACCGCTATGGCCTGACCGGCGTGTTCCTGTACTCGGGCAACTCGGTGCGCATGGCACTGGAAGACGCGATCGAGGCGGCGCGCCTGCGCCGCATCGAGGCCACCCGCCGCGACTACGTCAACACCATCCTGGCGCACCTGAACGAGGGCGTCGCGGCGGTCGACGCGCAAGGCCGGATCCAGTCGTTCAACCCGGCGATGGAGCGCTTCCTCGGCACCTCGGCCGCCGCCGCGGTCGGGCGCAAGCTGCAGACGCTGGCGCCGAGCCTGGCGCTGGAAGGGGTGATGCAGAGCGGCGACAAGGAGCTCGAGGCGATCCACAAGCTCGGCGACAAGATGGTGGTGGTCAACCGCATTCCCATCCTTTCCGAGGCCGGCACCACCGGCGCGGTGCTGACCATCCAGGACGCCAGCGCGATCCAGCGCGTCGACCGCAACCTGCGCTCGCGCAGCCGCGCGCGGCCGGCGGCGGTGCGCTACAGCCTGGACGACCTGGCCGGCACCTCGGCCGCGATGACGGCGCTGCGCGAACTGGCGCGGCGCTATGCCGTGGTGGACTCCACCGTGCTGATCGGCGGCGAGAGCGGCACCGGCAAGGAGGTGCTGGCGCAAGGCATGCACGATGCCAGCCCGCGCCGCGCGTTCCCGTTCGTGGCGGTCAATTGCGCCGCCTTTCCCGAGGCACTGCTGGAAAGCGAGCTGTTCGGCTACGAAGAGGGCGCCTTCACCGGCGCGCGCCGCGGCGGCAAGGCCGGCCTGTTCGAATCGGCCCACAACGGCACGCTGTTTCTCGACGAGGTGGGCGACATGCCGCCCGCGCTGCAGACGCGGCTGCTGCGCGTGCTGCAGGAAAAACAGGTGCTGCCGATCGGCGGGCTGGACGCGGTGCCGGTGAACGTGCGCGTGATCGCCGCCACCCATCGGGACCTGGCCGCGATGGTGCGCGACGGCAGCTTCCGCCAGGACCTGTATTACCGCCTCAACATCCTGCGCATTGCCATGCCGCCGCTGCGCGAGCGCGCCGAAGACCTGCCCGAACTGGCCGAACTGCTGTACCGCCGCGCGCAGGACCGGCTGGGCCTGGAGCGCCCGCAGCGCCTGCCCGCCGCGGCGCGCGCCCGGCTGGCGCGCTACCGCTGGCCCGGCAATATCCGCGAGCTGGAAAACGTGACCGAGCGCATCGCGGTCCTGGTCGCCGGCCGCCGGCTCGACGGCGAGGCCCAGCAGCGCGAACTGCAGGCCGCGGCGCCCGAGCTGTTCGGCGAGGTCGCGCCCGCGGTTGAACCCGAAGCCGCAGCCGCGGCGCCAGCCGCGCGGGCGCGCCGGTCGCTGGCGCGCATCAAGCAATCGAGCGAGGTCGACCATATCCGGCGCGTGCTGGAAGAGTGCGGCGGCGACCGCACCGCCGCCTGCCATATCCTCGGCATCAGCCCGACCACGCTGTGGCGGCGGCTGAAGGCGGCCTAGCCCGGGCGTTATCCCGTTATCCGGCGGGGCTGGCCCGGCGGAACGGAATCGGCTGCAGCCCCTTGCCCTGCAGCCACGCCTCATTGAACAGCCGTCCCATATACAGGTCGCCACGGTCGCACAGCAGCGTGACGATGGTGTGCCCTGGTCCCATCTCGCGCGCCAGCGCCACCGCAGCGCCGACATTGATGCCGGATGAACCGCCCACGAACAGCCCTTCCTCGCGCAGCAGCCGGTAGACCATGTCCACGCAGGTCTGGTCGTCGACGCGCACGGCATCGTCGATGGGGGTGTCCTGCAGGTTGGCGGTGACGCGGCTGGAACCGATGCCTTCGGTGATCGAGCTGCCTTCGGCCTTGACCTCTCGGTGCTTGACGAAATGGTACAGGCCGCTGCCGTGCGGGTCGGCCAGCACGATGCGCACGCCCGGCTTGTGTTCCTTCAGGCAGCGCGCGATGCCCGCGAGCGAGCCGCCGGTGCCGGTGGCGCAGGTGAAGGCGTCGATATGGCCGGTGGTGGCGTGCCAGATCTCGGGGCCGGTGGTCTCGTAGTGGGCCTGGCGGTTGGCGAGGTTGTCGAACTGGTTGGCCCAGATCGCGTTTTCGGTCTGGTCGGCGAGCCGGCCGGCGATCTTCTGGTAGTTGTCGGGATCGGCGTACGGCTTGGCCGGTACCGCGCGCACTTCGGCGCCGAGCATGCGCAGCCGCTCCATCTTTTCCGGCGATTGCGTGTCGGGGATCACCACGATGCAGCGGTAGCCGCGCGCCGCGCACAGGTGCGCCAGGCCGATGCCGGTATTGCCCGCCGTGCCTTCGATCACCGTGCCGCCCGGCTTCAGCAGCCCGCGCCGCTCGGCGTCGCGGATGATGTAGAGCGCCGCGCGGTCCTTGACCGAGCCGCCGGGATTGAGGAATTCCGCCTTGCCGTAGATGTCGCAGCCGGTGTCGGCGCTCAGGCCGGCCAGCCGGATCAGCGGCGTGTGGCCGATGGTGCCGGCAAATCCATCCCTGATCTCCATGGTGCACTCCTGCCGCGCCCGGGGCGGGCGTCACCTTGATTGATAGGTCGGTGCGGCGGGAATGACAAGCGGCGGCCGGCGCGCTGGAGCAGCGGAAAGTGACCGGGATAGCGCCTTGCGCTCAGGCGGCGTTGAGCCAGCGGAAGCTGAAATCGCCCTCGACGAAGTCGGCGCGCGCGGCGTGGAAATCGCGCATATAGGGGCGGTTCAGGTGCGATTCCAGCGCGCGCTTGGAATCCCAGACCATGTAGATGACGAACACCCGCGCGTCCTCGGCATCCTGCCCGACGTGATAGTCCAGGCAGCCGGGCTCGGTCAGCCCGCGCGAGCGCAGCGCAGCGAGCTGGGAGACCAGCGCGTCGCGGCGGTGGGTCTTGGCACGGGCGATGCCGACTAGCGTGTACGTTCCGGACATGGGTGAACGGGGGCGACTGGCTGGCGTCTGTGAGCACTGGGCCAGCCATTGTAGCGGCGGCCATGGCCCGGCCCGGCAATGCCCGACGGCGCCGTCCGGGCATTCGGGCGGCGCTTGACAAGGGTGCGCGGCACGGTTCCTGCCGCCGTGGCCGACGCTCAAGTTATGTCCGCCGCCGCCGATATCCGGAACGACAACGAGAAAACCATCATCCGAGGGGGCGCATGCTGAGACGCATTGGATCGGAGCAATTGCAGGTCGGGATGTTCGTCGCCAGGCTGGGCGGGCCCTGGATCAACCATCCGTTCTGGCGCGCGCGCTTCCTGGTCGCCAGCGAGGAGCAGGTACGGCAGATCCGGTCGGCGGGCGTACGCGAAGTGTGGATCGATATCCTGAAGGGCCGCAACGTGCCGGTGCCGGAAGGCGCCGCCAACGCCGCGTCGGGCCTTGCCACGGCCCACCCCGCAACCGGGGCCGAGGGCCCGGCCCACGCGCCGCCAGCCACCACGCTCGAAGCCGAGATCGTGCATGCGCGCGAACTGCTGCAGTCCGGCAAGGCCGTGATCGGCTCGATGTTTGCCGACGTGCGCATGGGGCGGGCGCTGGACGTCAGCGGCGCGCTGCTGCTGGTCGACGCGGCGTCGCGCTCGCTGTCGCGGCATGGGCAGGCGCTGCTCGCGCTGGCGCGACTCAAGGCGCGCGGCGACGACAACTACCTGCATGCCTTCGCGGTCTGCGCGCTGATGATCGCGGTCGGCCGCACGCTGGGGCTGCCCGACGACGAGGTGCGCGAACTGGGCCTGGCCGGCCTGGTGCATGACATCGGCAAGCTGGCCGTGCCCGGCGCCGTCAGCCTCCGCGCCGGCGAGCGCACGCCCGAGCAGGAGGAGGCCTACCGCCGCCATCCCTCCGCCGGCTACCGCATCCTCAACGAAGCCCGGCTCTATTCCAATATCCCGCTCGACGTCTGCGTCCACCACCATGAGCGCGTCGACGGGCGCGGCTTTCCCTTCGGCCTGGTCGGGCACGAACTGAGCGTGCACGCCAGGATCGGCGCGATCTGCGATACCTATGACACCCTCACCGCCAGCCACCCCGGACACCAGCCATGGTCACCGGCCCGCGCCATGGAATACATGGCGGTGCGCGTCGACACGCTGTTCGACCGGCGCGTGTTCAAGGCCTTCTCGCGCACCGTCGGCATCTACCCGCTCGGCACGGTGCTGCGGCTGCGCTCCAACCGGCTGGCGGTGGTGTGCGCCCAGCATGACGCCGACCCGCTGCGGCCCAAGGTGATGGCGTTCTATTCGGTGTCGCAGTCGCGGCCGGTGCCGACCGAACTGATCGACCTGCGCCATGGCGACGAGACCGTGGTGGCGTTCGAGAACGCGGCGGAGTGGGGCTTTACGGATGAGCAGTTGCTGGAGATGTATGCGCCGGCGGCGTGAGCGCACGCCGCCGGTGCGTCACCCCGCCAGCCATCGCCCTTGCCTGAGCCGCTCATGCAGGAAGTCCCCCAGCGCCCGCACGCGCGCGCTGTGCCGCAGGTCCGGGTGGGTCAGCACCCACAGGTCGGTGTCCATGGCGGCGTCGGGCGGCGCCAGCCGCACCAGCGCCGGATCGTCGCCGGCCAGCAGGCACAGCAGCATGCCGGCGCCCATGCCATGCCGGACCGCGTCGGCCATCGCCACCAGGCTGTCGGCGCTGACCACGCGGCGCGGTTCCGGCACGTGCTCGCGGATCCAGCGCGACTGGGTCAGGTGCGACAGCGCTTCGTCCGGCACGACCCAGTCATAGGCGGGCCAGTCCGCCAGCGCGGGGCTGTCGGCCATGGCGGGCAGCCCGAGTTGCTGCAGGTAGCTTCGCGCCGCGTACGGGGCCGTTTGCAACCGGCCGATGCGGCGGCCCACCAGGTACTCGGGGGGCGTGTTCGCCGGCCGGATCGCGACGTCGGCCTCGCGCCGGCTCAGGCTGAGGAAGCTGTTGTTGACGACCAGCTGCAGCTGGATGCGCGGATGCAGGGCGCGGAACTCGGCCAACAACGGCATCAGCAGCCCGCCCAGCAGCGTGTCGGTGGTGGTCACGCGCAACGGGCCGCTCAGCTGGCTGTCGAGGCCGGACAGCTGGCGCTGCGCCGCATCGATCTGTTCGCCCACCCCGGCCAGCCGTTGCGCCAGCGCCTCGCCGGCCGGGGTCATGGCGTAGCCGGTGGCATGGCGCTCGAACAGCAGCGTGCCGAGGGCGTCTTCCAGCCGCGCCAGCCGGCGCAGCACCGTCGAGTGGTTGACGTGCAGGGCGCGGGCCGCGCCGGCCAGCGAGCCGGACTGGCCCACGGCGAGGAAGTATTTCAGGTCGTCCCAGTCTGCTTCCTGCATGTTTGCATAATCCCTTTGCAAGTTCGGCCAGTTCCCGTGCGGATCCGCACAGCCTACAGTGGCTGGGCGTGGCCGGCAATGGGTGCCGGCGCACGAGCGAAGGGAGGAAAAACATGGCAATGGCGTGGACGCTGCTGGTGCTGGCCGGGTTGATCGAGATCGTGATGGCGCTGGCGCTCAAGCATACCGATGGCTGGACCCGCGTCGGCCCGACCGCGCTGGGCATCGGGGCCGCGCTGGCCAGCATCTACCTGCTCAGCGCGGCCCTGCGCCACTTGCCGGTGGGTACTGCCTATGCCATCTGGACCGGGATCGGCGCGATCGGCGTGACGCTGATCGGCATCCTGTTCCTGGGCGAGAGCGCGTCGCCGCTGCGGCTGGTGCTGATCGGGCTGATCTTCGTCGGCATCGGCGGGCTGAAGCTGCTGCCTGCCTAGCCGGATCCGGGCGCCGCGCAGCGGGGCGGGCGCGTTCGGTACACTATCAGGCCAAGTCAAAGGCCAGAGTCGCCCCCCATGAGTTTCGATGCCCTGCTGGAGCTGTTCCAGCAACGTATTCCTGCCCATCCGTGGGCCCAGATCGCGCTATACCTGGTGGCGCTGGTCCTGATCGCCGCGCTGGCGCAGTGGCTGTTCGGCCATGTGATGTCGCGCATCGCCCACCGGGTGCTGAAGGTGTGGGGCAAGACGCCGTGGAGCACGGCGCTGACGCGCCATCGCGCCTACCGGCGTTTCGGCTACGCGGTGGGCTTTGCAGTGATCACCGTCGGCATCGGCGAAGTCCCGCATATGGGCCGCTATGCGCTGGCGATCGAGCGCCTGGCGCATGCCAGCCTGTGGGTGTGCTTCTTCCTGATGCTCGGCGGCGTGCTGGGCGCCTGGCAGGACGTGTACGCCAGCAGCCGCCGGGCGCAGACGCGCTCGATCAAGGGCTATATCCAGGTGGGCCGGCTGGGGCTGGGTCTGGTGTGCGCGGTGCTGGTGCTGTCGATCCTGATCAACCGCTCGCCGCTATGGATGCTGTCCGGCCTGGGGGCGCTGTCGGCGGTGCTGCTGCTGGTGTTCAAGGACACGCTGCTGTCGCTGGTCGCCAGCACGCAGCTGACCTCCAACGACATGCTGCGCATCGGCGACTGGATCGAAATGCCCCAGTGCAATGCCGACGGCTACGTCAAGGACATCGCGCTGCATACGGTCAAGGTGCAGAACTGGGACAACACCGTGACCACGGTGCCGACCTACAAGCTGTTCTCGGAGAGCTATCGCAACTACCGCCAGATGTTCGAGTCCGGCGCGCGCCGGATCAAGCGCACCTTGCGGCTGGATGCGGGCAGCGTGCGCTTCCTGGAAGACCGCGAGGTCCACGCGCTGATGCGCTTCCGCCTGCTGCACGACTACCTGGAAGAAAAGCAGCGCGAGGTCGACGAGGCCAACCGGCTGCTGATCGCCGCCGGCAACGACCCGGTCAACCGGCGCCGGCTGACCAATATCGGCACCTTCCGCGCCTACGGCATTGCCTACCTGAAGGCGCACCCCGAGATCCACCACGACCTGCTGCTGAACGTGCGCATGATGGAGCCCGATTCGCAGGGCATCCCGGTCGAGATCTACTGCTTTACCGCGCTGACCGCGTGGATGGACTACGAGCGCATCCAGGGCGATGTGTTCGACCACCTGCTGGCGATCCTGCCCGAACTGGGGCTGCGGCTGTACCAGGCGCCGTCGGGCGCCGACCTGAACGGCGTGCGCATCGCGCCGGTGCTGGCGGCCGCGCAGGTGGCGGCCGTGCAGGCGGCCCAGCATGCCCCGGCGCATGGTGCCGCCGCGGGCAGCCATCCGATCTAGCGGCGCCGCGCCTCAGCCCACCGCGCGCGGGCGCACGCGGCTGGCGGCTTCCTTGGCGCGCGTGCGCGCGGTGTCGATGTCGTCGGCATAGGCCAGCGCCACGCCCATGCGGCGGCGGGCGAAGCTCTCGGGCTTGCCGAACAGCCGCACCTCGGTCTGCGGCACGCGCAAGGCCTGGTCGACGCCGTCGAAGACCACGCCCTGCGCTTCCACGCCGCCGTAGATCACGGCGCTGGCGCCGGGGCTGCGCAGCGTGGTGTCGACGGGCAATCCGAGGATGGCGCGCGCATGCAGCTCGAACTCGTTCTGCCATTGCGTGGCCATGGTGACCATGCCGGTGTCGTGCGGGCGCGGGCTGACCTCGCTGAACCAGACCTGCTCGCCCTTGACGAACAGCTCCACGCCGAACAGGCCCATGCCGCCCAGGTCGGCGGTGACCGCCTGCGCGATGCGCTGCGCGCTGGCCAGCGCGGCGGGATGCATGGGTTGCGGCTGCCAGCTCTCGACATAGTCGCCACTGACCTGCACGTGGCCGATCGGCGCGCAGAACTGCGTTTCGACCTGCCCGCTGGCGCCGATGGCACGAACGGTCAGCAGCGTGATCTCGTAGTCGAAATCGATAAAGCCTTCGACGATCACGCGGCCGTGGCTGACGCGGCCGCCGGCCATGGCGTAGTCCCACGCCGCCTTGACGCCTTCGGGCCCGTCGATCTTGCTCTGCCCCTTGCCGGAGCTGCTCATCACCGGCTTGACCACGCACGGGTAGCCGATGCCGCCGTCGATGGCGGCCTGCAGTTCTTCCAGCGAATCGCAGAACTTGTACGGGCTGGTGGGCAGGCCGAGCGATTCGGCGGCGAGCCGGCGGATGCCTTCGCGGTCCATGGTCAGGCGCGCGGCGCGGGCGGTGGGAATCACGCGCACGGTGCCGGCGGCTTCCAGGGTTTCCAGCATCGGCGTGGCAATCGCCTCGATCTCGGGCACCACCAGGTGCGGCTTCTCGGCTTCGATCAGGGCCTTGAGCTGGTCCGGGTCGCTCATCGCGATAGTGCGGGCGTGATGCGCGACCTGCTGGCCGGGCGCGTTGTCATAGCGGTCGACCGCGATCGTCTCCACGCCCAGGCGCTGCAGCGCGATCAGCACCTCCTTGCCGAGCTCGCCGGAGCCGAGCAGCATCACTTTGGTGGCGGAGGGGGAAAGGGGCGTTCCGAGGGTGGTCATGGCGGCGGGGCGGCGAGGCGCAGGGAAAACCGAGATTGTACGTGCTGCCGCGCGTGCTGGCGCCGCCGGGCCTAGTCTTCGGCGTCGCGCGAGCCGGTTGGGCGCCGTGCGGCCTGGTCCTTGCGGTCGGCCGCCTCGGCCTCGGCCGGGCTGGAGGCGACGCCGTACATGCCGTGGCGCGGCGTGCCCGCGGGCAGGTTGCCGAGATCGGTCGGTTGATAGGGATGCGGGCCCGGCGGCGGCTGCGAGGTATCGCTGGACGGATGTGCTCTGCCGGTGAGCTTCTCGTCGCGGGTCACGCTGTGGCCGCCGTAGTGGTAGTCGGTCAGCGAGCCTTCATGCGCGGGGGCTGAGGGGGCCGGCGCGCCGGAGATATCGGTCACGCGGACCGGAATCGACGGATAGACCTGCTGGGCGCCGGCGATCGCCATCTCGGGCGAGTCGAACTCGCCGTCGAGCCGCTCCGGCGCGCCGTTGCCGGTGCGCATTTCCAGATGCCAGCGGCCGTCTTCCGGGCCGCACACCAGGATTTCCTGTTCGGTCGAGGTCATGGGGCCTCCTTCGGTCTGGGCATTGCGTCTCTGCGCAGACAGGCACGAACCGTTCCAGCCGCGCGGCCCGCGCCGTACCGGCCTGGGCGCGCGCCGCGTGACGCCAGATTTACAATGCGCGCGCGTTCTTACCGCCGCCGCGCTCAGGACGTCGCCATCAACGGCGGCCGCGGCCGCGTCGCCACCGCGAAAGCGATCTGCGCGAGCCCCGCCGCCAGCCCCAGCGCCACCCCGGCCTGCCAGGCCACGGTATAGGAGCCGAGCGCGTCATAGACCAGCCCGCCGCCGAAGGCGCCGACAAAGCTGCCGATCTGGTGGCTGAAGAAGGCCACGCCGCCCAGCATCGCCTGCCAGCGCAGGCCGAAGGTCTCGGCGATCCAGCCCGAGACCAGCGGCGCCACGCCCAGCCACAGGAAGCCCATCACCGCGGCGAACACCAGCGTGCTCTGCGGCGTCGGTGCCGACGAGAAGTACCAGGTCAGCGCCAGCGAACGCAGCGTATAGATGCCGCCCAGAAGCATCAGCTTGTTGTAGCGGCCACCGGCCCAGCCGAAGAAAATGCTGCCCAGCACATTGAAGCCGCCGATCACGCCCAGCGCCTCGGCGCTGAGCATCGGGTCCATGCCGCACACGTCGAGATACGACGGCAGGTGCGTGGTCAG
This sequence comes from Cupriavidus sp. SS-3, assembly GCF_035818815.1. Taxonomy (NCBI): domain Bacteria; kingdom Pseudomonadati; phylum Pseudomonadota; class Betaproteobacteria; order Burkholderiales; family Burkholderiaceae; genus Cupriavidus; species Cupriavidus sp. SS-3. Next base: position 31,944 of record NZ_JAYLVT010000029.1, on the reverse strand, counting down.
GAACACCAGCTGCATGCCGCAGACAAAGTACGCCAGTGCCATCACCACGAACGGCGCGTGGCGCAGCGCGGTGCCCAGCGCCTGGCGCGCGTTGTCCTGGCCGATGCCCGCCGGCGTCGCCAGCGGCAGCCGGTCGACGCGCCCGGCCGACCATGCCGCCGGCAGCATCACCAGCGCCAGCAGCACGAAAGCGGCCAGGCCGGTGCGCCAGCCGTAGGCCTGCGTCACCATCTGCCCGATCGGCGCCGCCAGCAGCGCGCCCAGCGAGCCCGCGCCCGACACCAGCCCCAGCACCGTGCTGCGCAGCGCCGCCGGCACCGGCCGCGCCGCCACCGCCATCGCCAGCGCGCTGCCGGTGCAGGCCATCGACGCGCCGATGGCCACGCCCGCGCCCAGCGTGACGCCGACCATGCTGTGCGCGGTCGCCAGCAGCACCAGCCCGATTACGTAGAGCAGCGAGCCCGCCATCATCAGCGGCCGGAAGCCGATGCGCGTGGCCCACGCGCCGGCCAGCGGCTGCAGCAGGCCCCACGCCAGGTTCTGCACGGCGATGGCGACGGTGAAATCCGACACCGAGATGCCGATATCGCGCGTCAGCGGCGGCATGAAGATGCCCAGGCTCTGGCGCAGGCCCATGGCCAGGCTCAGCATCACCGAAGCGCCTAGCAGGATCGGCAGCGCCGGGCGCAGGCCCTCGAAGCGGGAAGGGGATGAAGACGGGGAAGGGGCGGGGGAGCGTGGCACGGCAGGTCTCGTCGCGGGGTTATCGTTATCGTTGTGGACCCCGGGCGCCTTCCATGTCTGCAATGTCTGTAATTTAAGCGGGCACTGAATATACCGCAGGGTAAGGCGAGGGTATGCCGCGGCCCCCGGCCATGTCAATTTGGCTTTGGGCCGGGCCGCCTTCCGCTTTGGCGAAGTCGGCCCGGCGCGGCGCCCGCGGGGTCAGTCCAGGCTGACCTTCGAGGCGCGGATGGTCTCGCCCCAGCGCTGGATCTCGCCGCGCACCAGCGCGGCGAACTTCGGCTGCGGCTCGCCGCCGGCAACGCCGCCCATGTCGCGCAAGCGCGCCGCCACTTCGGGATCGCGCATGGCTTTGCCCAGCGCCTCCTGCAGCGCCGCGGCCACCGCCGGCGGGGTCTTGGCCGGGGCGAAGAAGCCCAGCCAGCCCATCACCACGAAGTCCTTGACGCCGGCTTGCGCCATGGTGGGCACGTCGGGCAGCGCGGGCAGGCGCTCGGCGCTGGTCACGGCGAGCGCGCGCAGCTTGCCGGCGCGGATCTGCGGCAGCGCCTGCGTCAGGTTGTCGAACATGAAGGTGGTTTCGCCCGCCAGCACGGAGGTGGTGGCAGGCGTCGAGCCCTTGTACGGGACGTGGATGACCTCGGTGCCGGTGCGCAGCCGGAACAGTTCCGCGGTCAGGTGGGGGTCTGGCCGATGCCGGCCGAGGCATAGGAATACTTGCCGGGCGACTGCTTGAGCTGCGCCACCAGCTCGGGCACGCTGCGCACCGGGGCCTGCGCGCCGACCACCAGCACGTTGGCGAACGAGATCAGGTCGGTCAGCGGCAGGAAATCCTGCGGCTGGTAGGACAGCTGCTTGTAGGCGCTGTAGTTGATGGCATGCGAGCCGGTATTGCCGACCAGCAGCGTGTAGCCGTCCGGCGCCGCGCGCATGAAGGCCTGCGTGCCGATGATGCCGCCGCTGCCGGGCTTGTTGTCGACCACCACCGGCTGGCCCAGGATGGCCGACAGCTTCTGCGCCACCAGCCGCGTCGGGATATCGGTGGTGCCGCCGGGCGCGCCGGGCACGATGATGGTGATGGGCCGCTCGGGCCAGGCCGCGGCATGCGCGGCCGCGGGGGCCACGCAGGGCAGCGCCGCGGCGGCGAGCAGCAGTGCGGCGCTGGTATGGGACTGCGATGCGGGCAGCTTGGGTGTCATGGGTCTCCTCCACGTATGTTTATGGGCTGCTTGGCAAGGCAAGAACGGCCGGCTTGCGGCCGGCCGTTCTCAGGTCAGGTGCGGGCGTTTCACTTGCCCGTCCACACCGGCTTGCGCTTCTCGGCGAAGGCGGCGGCGCCCTCGCGCGCGTCGGCGGAAGTAAAGACCGGGTCGATCAGCGGCTTCTGCTTCACGAACATGTCCTCGCGGGTCCAGTCGCCGGACTGCGCCACCACCTGCTTGCTGGCGGCGATGGCCAGCGGCCCGTTGGCGCCGACCGCATCGGCCAGCTGCAGCGCGGCGTCGAGCGCGCCTCCGGCATCGGTCAGGCGGTTGACCAGGCCCAGCTCGTAGGCGCGCTCGGCCGGCAGCATGTCGCCGGTCAGCGCGTATTCCATCGCCACGTGGTAGGGCACGCGGCGCGGCAGGCGGATCAGGCCGCCGGCGGCGGCGGCCAGGCCGCGCTTGACCTCGGGCAGGCCGAACCTGGCGGCGCGCGAGGCCACCACCAGGTCGCACGCCAGCACCAGCTCGAAACCGCCGGCCAGCGCATAGCCCTCGACCGCGGCAATCAGCACCTTGCGCGGCGGCTGCTCGGTCACGCCGCCGAAGCCGCGGCCGGGAATGCTCGGGCGCTTGCCGGCCAGGAAGCCCTTCAGGTCCATGCCGGAGCAGAAGGTGCCGCCGGCGCCGGTCAGCACCGCCAGGCTCAGGTCGTCGCGCGCATCGAGTTCATCCAGCGCGGCGGCAATCGCGGTGGCGGTCTCGAAGTCCATCGCATTGCGGGCCTCGGGGCGGTTGATGGTCAGCACCATCACGTTGCCGCGGATTTCCTTCAGCAGGGTATCGCTCATGAGTTCTCTCCTGTCTGGTCGGCTGGTTCAGCGCGGTGCCATGCGGATGGCGCCATCCAGGCGGATGGTCTCGCCGTTGAGCATGGGGTTCTCGAGGATGTGCAGCGCGGTCGAGGCATATTCGTCCGGCGCGCCCAGGCGCGCCGGGTGCGGCACCATGGCGCCGAGCGAGGCGCGCACGTTCTCCGGCAGCTTGGCCAGCAGCGGGGTGTCGAACAGCCCCGGGGCGATGGTGCAGACGCGGATCGCTCGCTGCGCCAGGTCGCGCGCGGCCACCAGCGTCATGCCGACGATGCCGGCCTTGGCCGAGGCATAGGGAATCTGGCCGATCTGGCCTTCGTAGGCGGCCACCGACGCGGTCAGCACGCAGGCGCCGCGTTCGCCGTCGACCAGCTCGTTCCTGGCCATGCGCGCGGCGCCCAGGCGCAGCGCGTTGAAGGTGCCGATCAGGTTGATGCGCACGATCGACTCGTACTTTTCCAGCGAGCCCGGCGAGCCGTCCTTCTCGACCACGCGCACGGGGCCACCCAGGCCGGCGCAATGGATCAGCGCGCGCAGCGGGGCAACGGCCTCGGCGGCGTCGTAGACCGCGTTCATCTGCTCGGTGTCGGTCACGTCGGCCTTGAGGAAGCGGACCTTGCCGCCGAACTCGTCGACCACGGCGTTGCCGCGTTCTTCCGACAGGTCGGCGATGACCACGTCGACGCCGCGCTCCACCAGGCGCCGCACGCAGGCCAGGCCCAGGCCGGAAGCGCCGCCGGTGACGACGGCGGACATGTTGGTCAGTTTCATGGTGAGTCTCCTTGATGGGGGATCGGGATGGCGGAAATGGGGCAGGGCGCCGCTTACAGGCGCTCGATGATGGTGGCGTTGGCCATGCCGCCGGCTTCGCACATCGACTGCAGGCCATAGCGCTGGCCGCTGTCTTCCAGCGCATGCAGCATGGTGGTCATCAGCCGCACGCCCGAGGCGCCCAGCGGATGGCCCAGCGCGATCGCGCCGCCGCGCGGGTTCAGCCGCGCCGGGTCGGCGCCGAGCGCGCGCTGCCAGGCCAGCGGCACGCAGGCAAAGGCTTCGTTGATCTCGTAATGGTCGATCTGCTCCAGCGTCAGGCCGCTCTTCTTGATGGCGCGCTGGCTGGCGGGGATGGGAGCGGTCAGCATCGCGATCGGATCGTCGCCGCAGACGTCGAACGCGACGAAGCGCGCGCGCGGCTTCAAACCCAGGCGCTGCGCCATGGCCTCGCTCATCAGCAGCATGGCGGCGGCGCCGTCGCTGATCTGCGAGGCATTGCCCGCGGTCACGTTCCAGCCGATCTGCGGGAAGCGCGCGCTCAGCTCGTCGTTGCGGAACGACGCCTGCAGCGTGCCCAGCTTCTCCACCGAGGTGCCGGGACGGATGGTCTCGTCGTGCTCGACCACGCCGTTGGGGGTGCTGATGCCGACGATCTCGCGGCGGAACGCGCCGCTTTGGCGCGCGGCGGCGGCCAGTTCGTGCGAGCGGGCCGAGTAGCTGTCCATCTGCTCGCGCGACAGCTCGTACCGGGCGGCGACCAGCTCGGCCGCCACGCCCTGCGACACCAGGCCGGGCGCATAGCGCGCTTCCATCGACGGGCCATACGGGTTCTGGCCGATGCGCGCCGAACCCATCGGCACCCGGCTCATCGACTCGATGCCGCAGGCGATGACGATGTCATAGGCGCCGGCCATGATGCCCTGCGCCGCAAAGTGCACGGCCTGCTGGCTGGAGCCGCACTTGCGGTCGATGGTGGTGGCCGGCACGTGCTCGGGGAACCCCGCCGCCAGCCACGCCACCCGGCCGGGGCCGGCGGACTGCTCGCCCGCCTGCGTCACGCAGCCGGTGATGACGTCGTCGACCAGGCCCGGGTCCAGCCGGTTGCGCTCGACCAGCGCCTTGAGCACCTGCGCCAGCAGTTCGGTGGCATGGAGCTCGGTAAAGGCCGAGCCCGGCTTGGAGCGGCCCATCGGGCTGCGGATAGCGTCGACGATGACGGCTTGTTGCATGCGGAGTCTCCTGAGAAAGCTGAGCGTTGCGAGTCGTGGCGGGATATTGAGACGTCTGTATCGAAAAGTGATCGTCCGATACGATGAATTGGGATTCTGGCGTCGAAAAACCGCCATGTAAACGCAAAAAAACCGGTTTGACTTTCGAAAAGGCGAAGGGCAACATCCGGGTTTTGAGACGCGAGTATCAAAAAACTCAGATTCAGGCCTTGCAATGACCAATGCTCCACATGCTTCCGTGGCCCCGCCAGCCGCCGATGCCGACGGCGAGGCGCGCCTTGTCAGCGCGCTGGCACGCGGTGTCTCGATCCTCAACTGCTTCTCGCCAACGGTGCAGGAACTCAGCAGCCGGGAACTGATGGAACGCACCGGGCTGGCCAAGCCGACCCTGTTCCGGCTGCTCGACACGCTGTGCGGGCTGGGCCTGCTGCATTACTCGGAACGGCTGTCGCGCTATGTGCCCGGCGTCGGGCTGATCAACCTGGCCGCGCCGGCGCTGGCGCGCATGACCATCCGCCAGCTGGCGCGGCCGGCGATGCAGGAGCTGGCCGACCATATCGCCGGGCAGGTCGAGCTGATCGTCGGCAGCGGCCATGCGCTGACCTATGTCGAGATCGCGCAGGGTGTTGGCAGCCATGTGTTCCGGCCAGAGGTGGGCACGCGCGTGTCGGCCACGCGCACCGGCTCGGGCCGCGCGTACCTGCTGCGCCTGGACGAGGCCGAGCGCGAGGCGTACCTGGCCCAGCTGCGTGCCGCCGACCCGCCGCGCGCCGACTGGCTGCAGGCGCGCCTGGCCGATGGCGCGCGCGACCTGCAGGAGCACGGCTTCTGCCGAGGCCATCGCGACCTGCACCGCGAAGTGGAATCGGTGGCCGTGCCGCTGCGCACGCGCCGCGACGGCGAGGCGTGGATCTTCGCCGCGTCGGTGCCGGTGTTCAGCCAGCAGAGCAAGCAGCTGGAGGAAGATATCGGCCCGCGCCTGGTCAGCCTGGTGCGCAATGTCGAAGGCGCGCTGGGCGTGGCGGGATAGGGCCGCGCCAGCGCATTGCTGCGGCGGCTTCAATTGCCGGTAAAGACCGGCGTGCGCTTGTCCAGGAAGGCCTGCACCGCTTCGCGGTGGTCGGCGGTCTGGTGCGACAGCGCCTGGAAGCCGGCCGACAGTTCCAGCAGCGTATCCAGCCGGGTATGCATGGCTTCGCGCATCAGGCGCTTGGCCAGCCGCACCGCGTGCGGCGGATTGGCGGCGATGCGGCCGGCCAGTTCATAGGCGGTGGGCAGCAGCGCGTCGGGCGCCACCACGCGCGACACCAGGTTCCATTCGAGCGCCAGCCTGGCGTCGATCGGCTGGCCGGTGAAGGTCATCTCGGCCGCCCGCGACAGGCCGATCACGCGCGGCAGCAGCCACGCGCCGCCGTCGCCGGGAATGATGCCCAGCTTGACGAAGGACTCGGCGAACTGCGCGCGCTCCGAGGCAATGCGGATATCGCACATGCAGGCCAGGTCCAGGCCCGCGCCCATGGCCGCGCCGTTGACCGCGGCGATCACCGGCACCTCCAGGTTGAACAGTGCCAGCGGCAGGCGCTGGATGCCGCGGCGGTAGTCCTGGCGGATCTCCATGCCGGGCACCGTGCCTGAGGCCTGGCGCTCCATGTCCTTGATATTGCCGCCCGACGAGAACGCCGTGCCGGCGCCGGTGATCACCACCGCGCGCACGCTGCCGTCGCCGTGGATGCGGTCGATCGCCTCCAGGAACTCCGCCACCGCGGTATTGCCGGTCAGCGGGTTGCGCCGCTCGGGCTCGTTCATGGTCAGGGTGACGATGTGGTCCTGCTGCTCGTAGAGAAGGAACTGGCTCATGTGGGGGCTCCGGGTAGGGATGCAAGGTCTGTCCTGGCGCCAAGGCTAAGCCACGGTGGCCGGCAGCGTCCAATATTCATTTCTTCCCTGCCGATATCCAGGGGATATTGCTCGCGCGGCCCGGACCTCCGGTGGGCAGTGCCGGCCGCGGAGCCGGATTGGGGTTATCCCTGTACCCATAACGCGAGGGCTCGCCGATGATCGGTGGGCCCCGGCTACCGCCCGGCATCGCGCAGTACCGCGCAGTACCGTAATCCTGCAGTCCCGAATTCCAACAAGAATGCCCTTCAGGAGACGATATGAGCCATGCGTTGAAGCCGGCAACGGATCCCGTTGCCGCCGAATTTGCCTCCGCAGTTGCCACGGCCAGGCGCCGTACCAGGAATCGCGCCGCGGTCTGGCTGGCGATCCTGGCGCTGGCGGCGCAACTCTTGCCCGCCAGCGCCGCGGCGCCGCGCAACGCGGCGGCCCGGGTCGACGGCGCCTTCATCAGCGCCAATGCCAGCACCACGCGCGACTGGCCCAGCCATGGCCTGGACTATGCCGAGACCCGCTTCAGCCGGCTGCGGCAGATCGATGCGGCCAATGTGCGCGACCTGGGGCTGGTGTGGAGCTATAACCTGGAGTCGACCCGCGGCGTGGAAGCCACGCCGCTGGTGGTCGACGGCGTGATGTACGTGACCGCGTCGTGGAGCGTGGTGCATGCGGTCGACGCGCGCACCGGCAAGCAACTCTGGACCTTCGACCCCAAGGTGGACCGCGCGCTCGGCTATCGCGGCTGCTGCGACGTGGTCAACCGCGGCGTGGCGCTGTACCAGGGCAAGGTGTTCGTCGCCGCCTACGATGGCCGGCTGATCGCCCTCGACGCCGCCAGCGGCCGCAAGGTTTGGGAGCAGGACACCATCATCGACCGCCGCTATTCGTACACCATCACCGGCGCGCCGCGCGTGTTCAAGGGCAAGGTCATCATCGGCAACGGCGGCGCCGAGTTCGGCGTGCGCGGCTACATCACCGCCTACGATGCCGCCACCGGCGCGCAGCAGTGGCGCTGGTTCACCGTGCCGGGCGACCCGTCCAAGCCGTTCGAGGACGAGTCGATGGCCGCGGCCGCCAAGACCTGGGACCCGAGCGGCAGGTACTGGGAAGCGGGCGGCGGCGGCACCGCCTGGGACACGCTCGCCTTCGACCCCGAACTGAACCTGATGTACGTCGGCACCGGCAACGGCGCGCCGTGGTCGCGCAGCAAGCGCAGCCCGGCCGGCGGCGACAACCTGTACCTGGCCTCGATCGTGGCGCTCAACCCCGACACCGGCAAGTACGTCTGGCATTACCAGGAGACTCCGGGCGACAACTGGGACTACACCTCGACCCAGCCGATGATCCTGGCCGACCTGAAGCTGGACGGCCAGCTGCGCAAGGTCATCCTGCACGCGCCCAAGAACGGCTTTTTCTTTGTCATCGACCGCACCAATGGCAAGTTCATCTCGGCGAAGAATTTCGTCGACGTCAACTGGGCCACCGGCTATGACGCCAGCGGGCGCCCGATCGAACGGCCCGAGGCGCGCGCGGTGGACCGGGCCTATGACGCGATCCCCGGCCCGTACGGCGCGCACAACTGGCACCCGATGTCGTTCAATCCGCAGACCGGACTGGTCTACCTGCCGGCGCAGCACGTGCCGCTCAACCTGATGGACGACAAGACCTGGCAGTTCAACCAGGGCAAGCCCGGCACGCCGCATGGCAACGTGGGCTGGAACACGGCCAAGTTCCTCAACGCCGAGCCACCGCAAAGCAAGCCTTTCGGCCGGCTGATTGCGTGGGATCCGGTGCAGCAGAAGGCCGCGTGGACCAAGGAGCTGGTCTCGCCGTGGAACGGCGGCACGCTGACCACGGCCGGCAACCTGGTGTTCCAGGGCACAGCGGACGGCCGCTTCGTCGCCTATGACGCGCGCACCGGCGACAAGCTGTGGGAATCGCCGACCGGCACCGGCGTGGTCGCCGCGCCGGTCAGCTTCGAGCTCGACGGCAGGCAGTATGTCTCGGTGGCGGTGGGCTGGGGCGGGGTCTACGGGCAGGCGCAGCGCGCCACCAACCGGCAAGGCCCGGGCACGGTCTACACCTTCGCGCTCGGCGGCAAGGCGCCGCTGCCGGCGTTCGCCGAATACCGTGCCGGCAAGCTGCTGCAGGGCGTGAAGTACGACCCGGCGCTGGTCAAAAGGACGGCACCGCGCTGTACGTCAGCAACTGCGTGCTGTGCCACGGCGTGCCCGGCGTCGACCGCGGCGGCAATATCCCCAACCTGGGCTATATCGATGCCGCCTTCATCGAGAACCTGGACAAGGTCGTGTTCAAGGGCCCGGCGATGGCGCGCGGCATGCCGGACTTCACCGGCAAGCTGACGCCGCAGGACGTCGAGAAGATCAAGGCCTTTATCCAGGGCACCGCGGACGCGGTGCGGCCCAAGCCCTGAGCACGGGGCAGGGCCGCGCCGAAGCTCAGTCCTCGGCCTGGAAGCCGGTCGCCTCGACGATCGGCTTCCACGCGGCGCGCTCGATCTGGATGCGGCGGCGGCCCTCCTGCCCGGGGCGCGCCACCACTTCCAGGCCCAGCGCCTCCAGCTTCGCCGCGGTGGCGGGGTTGGCCGATGCGGCCAGGAACATCTTCTCCACCTGCGCCAGCACGTCCGGCTGGGTGCCGGCGGGCACGAACACGCCGTACCAGCTGGTGGCGTGCTCATACTGGCTGAAGCCCTGTTCCTTCATGGTGGGCACCTCGGGCAGCGCCTTGGCGCGGCGCGCGCCGCTGACGCCGAGGAAGCGCAGCTTGCCGCCCTTGTACAACGGCATCATGCTGGCCACCGCGTCCCAGCCGATCGACACATTGCCGCTGACCACGTCGACCAGCATCGGCGACGCCCCGCGGTACGCCGCCGGCGTGATGGCAATGCCTTCGGCCTTGCCCAGCGCCACCGTGCCCAGGTGGCCGGCGCTGCCGATGGTGGCCAGGCCGAGGCTGGCGTTGCCGGGGTTGCGCCTGGCCCAGCCGACATACTCCTTCATGTTCTGGTACGGCTGCTGCACGCCGGTCACGACCGCGGTCGGCACGTCGGTCAGCACCGCCGCGGGCAACAGGTCCTTGTCGGCGTCGTACGACAGTTTCTTGTAGGTCAGCGGGAAGATGGTGAACAGCGGCGATGGGCCGATGAACACGGTCTTGCCGTCCGGCCTGGCGCGCTTCACGTAGTCCAGCGCAAGCCGCGCCGAGGCGCCGGGGCGGTTCTCGACCACCACGGTGCCGTGGCCGTCCTGGCGCAACTGCTCGGCATACAGGCGCGCCAGGCTGTCGGCGGCGCCGCCAGGGGCATAGCCGACGATGATATGCATCGGCTCGGGGTCGGCCGCGTTGGCTGGCGCGGCAACGGCAAGGGCGGTGGCGGCGGCAGCGGCCAGCGCCAGCAAGCGGCGCTTCGGTCGGAGGGATGGGGTCATGGCAGTCGGCAGGTCATGGGGTAAGGTGGTCAGGGCAGGGCGGGCCAGTGGCCGGTGAAGTCGTGGACGGCTTCGAACAGGGCGGCGGCGCGCAGCAGCGCGGCATCGCCGCGGATTCGTCCCACCAGCTGCAGGCCGACCGGCAGGCCGTCCTGGCCAAAGCCGCACGGCAGGCTGATGGCGGGGTGGCCGGTCAGGTTGAACGGCATGGTCCACGGGAACCAGCTTGCGCGCACATCGGGGCAGGCCTGGCCGTCGATCTCGATCTGGCCGAACAGGTCCTGCTCCAGCGGCAGCGCGGTGCGCGTGAGCGTGGGCATGGCGAGCCAGTCGGCATCCGCCAGCAGCGCCTGCACGCGCAGAAACAGCTGGGAGCGCGCGAACATGGCCTGCTGGTATTCCACCGCGGTGAACGCGGCGGCGGATTCGACCTGGCGCACGAAGGTCGGGCTCAGCGCGTCGCGGTGCTGCGCCACGATCGGCGCAAAGCGCGTGCGCCATACCGTATGGTTGATGGTGCGCCAGACCGGCTCGATGTCGAAGCCATCGCCGCTGAACGGCTCCAGTTCCGCGCCGAGCCCGCGCAGCTGCGCCAGGCTGACCTCGAACGCGCGCGCCACGTCGGCGGCCACCGGCCGCCCCGGCGGCGCCAGGCAATAGCGGATGCGGCGGCCGCGCAGATCGCCGTGCGGCCGCGCGGCGTCGACGTAGTCGGGCACGGGCACGCCGATCGACCACGGATCGCAGGCGTGCTCGCCGGCCATGGCCTGCAGCCTCAGGCCGGTGTCCGCCACCGTGCGCGTGGTCGGGGTCACGTAGGTCTGGTTGCCGAACAGGTCCTGGGCCTGGCTGTGCGGCACCACGCCCTGGCTTTGCTTGATCCCGACCACGCCATTGCACGCGGCCGGGATGCGGGTCGAGCCGCCGCCGTCGGTGGCCACCGCCAGCGGGGCGATGCCGCTCGCCACCGCCACCGCGGCGCCGCCGCTGGAGCCGCCGCTGGTGCGCCCGGCATGCCAGGCATTGCGGGTGCGGCCGAACAGCGGCGCATCGGTCAGGCACTTGGAGCCGAATTCCGGCGTGGTGGTCTTGCCGACCAGGATCGCGCCCTGCGCGCGCAGCCGCGCCACCGCCACGGCGTCTTCGGCGGGCACGTGGTCGCGCATCGGCACTGCGCCAAAGGTGGTGCGCACGCCCGCGGTGTTGACGATGTCCTTCACCGTGAAGGGAATGCCGTGCAGCGCGCCCAGCGGCGCGCCCGACATCAGCTGCGCTTCGGCCGCGCGCGCCGCGGTCATGGCCTCGTCCGCGCACAGCGTGATCAGGCAGTTCAGCGCGGGCTGCAGCCGGGCCGCGCGCTCCAGCACGGCCGCGGTCAGCTCGACCGGTGAAATCTCCTTGCGCCGGATGCGCTGCTGCAGTTCGGCTGCGCTGGCAAGGCAAAGCGCGTCGCTCATGGGTGGTGGCTCCGGAAGGTTGGGGACGTGGGGCGCGGTGGTTCCGCCATCTTACAACTTGCTGTGCGGGCCTCTCGCATGGCAGCCCGGATGACCTGGCGCGGGTGCGGCCTGCCCATCGCGACACGCCTCCGGTTCCTTGCGCGATACGATGATTTTTTTTGCAAATCGCGCCAATTGACTGGCACAGCCGGCGCAATGCCGGCAGAATCCGGACAGTAGCGGCCGCAATCGCCCACCGAGATCTGCCACGCCATGACCACCGCCCCGACACTCCGACTCCGACACTGCGCCCCACCGGCGACCCGGCTGACCCTGCGCCGCAAGGCAGGCTGGCACCTGCCGGCCCCTGGCCCGGGCAACGGCTGAAGGGGCGCGCATGGCGCTGCCGCTGCTGATTGCGCTGCCGCTGCTGGCCGCGGCGCTGACGTGGTTGATCGGCACCCGTGCCCCACGGCTGCTGGCGCCGGTCATCATCGGCCTGCCGCTGGCCGGGCTGATGCTGCTGCTGAGCCTGCGCGGCGAGGTCTTCGCGCAGCCGGGGCACGCACTGGGCTGGCGCGTGGCGTGGCTGCCCGCGCTCGGGCTGGACCTGTCGCTGCGCCTCGACGGGCTGGCCTTCCTGTTCGCGCTGCTGGTGCTGGGCGTGGGCCTGCTGGTGATCCTGTATGCGCGCTACTACCTGGCGCGCAACGAATCGGCGGTGCGCTTCTTCTGCCTGCTGCTGCTGTTCATGGCGGCGATGCTGGGCGTGGTGCTGGCGGGCAACCTGCTGTTGCTGGTGGTGTTCTGGGAGCTGACCAGCATCCTGTCGTTCCTGCTGATCGGCTTCTGGTCGTGGCGCGCCGATGCGCGTCAGGGCGCGCGCATGGCGCTGGCGGTGACCGGCGGCGGCGGGCTGGCGCTGCTGGCGGGGGTGCTGCTGCTGGGCCATATCTGCGGCAGCTTCGAGCTGTCGGTGGTGCTGGCGCAGGCCGGCAAGGTGCAGCACCACCCGCTGTACCTGCCGATGCTGGTGCTGGTGCTGCTGGCGGTGTTCACCAAGTCGGCCCAGTTTCCGTTCAGCTTCTGGCTGCCGCACGCGATGGCCGCGCCCACCCCGGTTTCGGCCTACCTGCACTCGGCCACCATGGTCAAGGCCGGCGTGTTCCTGCTGGCGCGGCTCTATCCGGTGCTGGACGGCACCAACAGCTGGTTCTACCTGGTCAGCATGACGGGGCTGGCCACGCTGATCGTCGGCGCCGGGCTGGCCCTGCTGCAGCGGGACCTGAAGGGCCTGCTGGCGTATTCCACCATCAGCCACCTGGGGCTGATCACGCTGCTGTTCGGCCTCGATACCCAGCTCAGCACGGTGGCGGCGATCTTCCACATCATCAACCACGCGGTGTTCAAGGCGTCGCTGTTCATGGCCGCCGGCATCATCGACCATGAAACCGGCACGCGCGACCTGGATCGCCTGCGCGGCCTGGCCCGCTATATGCCGCATACCGCGGTGCTGGCGATCGTGGCGTCGCTGTCGATGGCGGGGGTGCCGCTGTTCAACGGCTTCCTCAGCAAGGAAATGTTCTTCGGCGAGACCCTGGCGCAGGGGCTGCTGGGCGAGTTCAACTGGGTGATCCCGGCCGCGGCCACCATGGCCGGCGCGCTGACCATGGCGTACTCGCTGCGCTTTATCTACGGCGTGTTCTTCGGCGGGGGCCGGCCCGACCTGCCCAACTATCCGCCGCACGAGCCGCCGCGCTTCATGAAGGTGCCGGTGGAATTCCTGGTGGTGATCTGCCTGGTGGTCGGGCTGGTGCCGGCCTACACCGTGGGCGACCTGCTCGCGGCCGCGTCGCTGGCGACGCTGCGTGCGCCGCTGCCGGAATACAGCCTGAACCTGTGGCACGGGGTCAACCTGCCGCTGGTGATGAGCCTGGTGTCGATGGCCGGCGGCGCGACCCTGTTCTTCCTGCGCCGCGACGCGCTGCGGCGCTGGCAGCAGGCGATCGAGCACCTGAGCGCGCGACGCTCGTTCGAACACGGCATGCGCGCGCTGGAACGCTTTGCCGCGGCGGTCTCGCGCTGGCTCGAAAACGGCTCGCTGCCAACCTATATCGCGTGGATGCTGCTGGCGATGCTGGCGCTGCCGGCCTATTTCCTGGCCGACCTGGCGGCGCTGGCCGGCAGCGTGCCGGCCGGCGCCATCGACCCGATCGGCGCCGCCGCGCTGGCCTTGCTGGCGCTGTGCGCCATCGCCGTGGTGGCGACGCACCGGCAGCGGCTGCTGGCGCTGGTGCTGCTGAGCGGCTGCGGGCTGATGGTGTCGCTGGTGTTCCTGCGCTTCTCGGCGCCCGACCTGGCGCTGACCCAGATCTCGGTCGAGGTGGTGACCATCCTGCTGCTGGTGCTGGCGCTGTTCTACCTGCCGCGCGAAACTCACGACAACCCGCACGACCGCGCGCGCGCCGGCCGCCGCGTGCGCGACGCCGTGCTGGCGCTGGGCGGCGGCACGCTGCTGGCAGTGGCGGCCTACGCGGTGATGACGCGGCCGTATGACCCGGTGTCGACGTTCTACATCGAGCAGGCGGTGCCGGGCGGCGGCGGGCACAACGTGGTCAACGTGCTGCTGGTGGACTTCCGCGGCTTCGACACGCTCGGCGAGATCTGCGTGCTGCTGGTCGCCGGCCTGGCGGTGCAGGCGCTGCTCAGGGGCATGCGCCTGCCGACCCCGTCGGCGGCGCCGGATGGCCTGCCGTGGACCAGCCAGGCGCATCCGCTGCTGCTGGCGATGCTGGCGCGGCTGATGCTGCCGCTGACGCTGCTGGTGGCGGCCTTCATCCTGCTGCGCGGGCACAACCAGCCGGGCGGGGGCTTTATCGCGGCGCTGATCACCTCGGTGGCGCTGCTGCTGCAATACGTTGCCAACGGCGTGCGCTGGACCGAAGCGCGCATCGCGCCGGACTACCGCGCCATCGCCGGCGCCGGCATCCTGGTGGCGGGGCTGACCGGACTGGGCAGCCTGGCCTTCGGCCATCCGTTCCTGACCACCGCGTTCGGCCACTTCCACCTGCCCGGCATCGGCGAGGTGGAACTGGCCACCGCCATGATCTTCGACCTGGGAGTGTTCTGCACCGTGACCGGAACCACGCTGGTGATCGTGTCTCACCTGGGCGTCCGCAACCTGCCGCCGGCACAGGCCACGGAGGACGACTGATGGCCGCGCTCTACGCCATCGCCATCGGCATCCTGACCGCCGCCGGCATCTACCTGCTGCTGCGCGAGCGCGTGTTCACGGTGGTGCTGGGGCTGACGCTGCTGTCGTATGCGGTCAGCCTGTTCCTGCTCGGCATGGGGCGACTGTCGATCGGCCAGCCGCCGGTGATCGCGCCGGGAGCCAGCTATGCCGATCCGCTGCCGCAGGCCCTGGTGCTGACCGCCATCGTCATTGCTTTCGGCATGACCGCGTTCGCGGTGGTGCTGGCGCTGCGCTCGCTCGGGCTGACCGGCAGCGACCATGTCGACGCCGCCGGCCAGCCGGAGTCGCGCGACGGCCATGCTGCCGCGGGCAGCAACGCTGGTGACAAGGAGCCGCGGCCATGAACCATGCGGTGCTGCTGCCCATCCTGGTCCCGATGTTCGCCGGCGCGCTGCTGACGGCGATGCCTGCGCAGCGTTTGCACGCGCAGCGCCTGGCCAGCGCGGTGGCGACGCTGCTGCTGGTGCCGGTGGCGGTGCTGCTGCTGCGCCATGCGGCCGGCGGCGATATCGCGGTCTACGCCATGGGCGACTGGCGCGCGCCGTTCGGCATCGTGCTGCAGCTGGACCGTACCGGCGCGATCATGCTGGCGCTGACCGCGCTGCTGGCGGTGGCCGCGCTGGCCGCGGCCGGCGAGGGCACGGCGCGCCAGGGCCGGCACTTCCACGCGCTGTTCCAGTTCCAGCTGATGGGCCTGAACGGCGCGTTCCTGGCGGGCGACCTGTTCAACCTGTTCGTCTTCTTCGAGATCCTGCTGATCGCTTCCTACGCGCTGCTGGTGCATGGGGCGGGGCGCGCGCGGGTCGGCGCCGGCCTGCACTACGTGATCCTGAACCTGGTGGCGTCGTCGTTCTTCCTGGTCGCGATCGGCGTGCTGTACGGGCTCTCGGGCACGCTCAACATGGCGCACATGGGCCTGCGCCTGGCCGGGCTGCCGGCCCAGGACCTGCCGCTGGCGGTGGCCGCGGGCGCGATGCTGATGCTGGTGTTCGCGCTCAAGGCGGCGCTGTTCCCGCTGTACTTCTGGCTGCCGCGCGCCTATGGCAGCGCAACCGGGCCAGTGGCGGCGCTGTTCGCCATCATGACCAAGGTCGGCATCTATGCCATGCTGCGTTGCGATGCGCTGATCTTCGGCGGCGCGCAGGGGCTGCTGGGGCCGTTCCTGCACGACTGGGTGTTCGCGCTGGCGCTGGCCACGCTGGCGGTCGGGGCGCTGGGCGCGCTGGCCGCGACGACGCTGCGCGCCACCACCAGCTACCTGGTGGTGGCGTCGGTCGGGCTGCTGGCGGCGTGCGTGTCGATGCAAAGCCAGGCCGGCTGGGCCGCGGCGCTGTACTACCTCCTCAGCACCACGCTGTGCACCGCCGCGCTGTTCCTGCTGGCCGACGCGCTCGAGCCCGAAGCCGCGCGCACCGACGGCGCGCCGGTCATTGCCTCGCGCCTGGCCGGGCTGCTGTACCTGGTGGGCATGGTCGCGGCGGTGGGCCTGCCGCCGCTGTCGGGCTTCCTCGGCAAGGCCATGATCCTGCGCGCCACGCCGGCGCCGTGGATGCCGGTGCTGTGGCCGGCGGTGCTGGGCTCGAGTCTGCTGCTGCTGATCGCCGTCTCGCGCACCGGCACGCGGCTGCTGTGGCGCCTGCCGCACGAGGCGCAGCGTGTCGCCGAAGGCGCCGAATACCTGGACGAAGACCATCCCGGCGCGGCGCGCCTGCGGGTGCGGCCGGACGCGCGCAAGCTGGCCTGCTGCGTGCTGCTGCTGGCCGGCAACCTGGTGCTGACGGTGGCCGCGAGTCCGGTCAGCGACTACGTGGCGGATGCCGCCGCGCAACTGCTGGACCGCGCCGCCTACCTGCGGGCGGTGCTGCCCGGCGAGCGGGGGTAGGCCATGTTGCGTCGTCTGCTGCCCCATCCCTGGCTGAGCCTGATCCTGATGCTGATGTGGCTGATGCTGGCGCAGAGCATTGCGTTGGGCCACTGGCTGCTGGGCGCGGCGCTGGGGTGGGCCATCGGCCGGCTGGCCGACCGCTGGCTGGTGCTGGGGGCTTTCCGCCTGTCGCGTCCGGACCTGATCCTGCGCCTGAGCTGCCATGTGCTGATCGACATCGTCAAGGCCAACCTGGAAGTGGCGGTGATGGTGCTGGGGCGCACCGCGCGCCTGCGCCCGGCATTTATCGTGGTGCCGCTCGATGTCGAGCATGAACTCGCCACCACCGCGCTGATCAGCATCGTCTCGCTCAGCCCCGGCACGCTGTGCGCCGAACTGAGCGACGACCGCCGCGCCTTGCTGGTCCATGTGCTGGACCTGGAGGAAGAGGCCGCGCTGGTAGCGCTGATCAAGTCGCGCTATGAAACCCCGCTCAAGGAGATCTTCCAATGCTTGCCATCGTGATTCCGGTCTGCCTGGCGATCCTGGGCCTGGCCTTCCTGCTGACGCTGGGCCGGCTGCTGCGCGGGCCCAGCCTGCCCGACCGCATCGTCGCGCTCGACACGCTCAACATCAACGCCATCGCGCTGATCGTGGTGCTGGGCATCAGCCTGGACTCGGCGGTGTTCTTCGAGGCCGCGCTGCTGATCGCGGTGATGGGTTTCGTTGCCACCGTGGCGCTGTCGAAGTACCTGCAGCGCGGCGATATCATCGAATACTAGGAGGCCGGCCCATGCTGCATCCCGTTGCCGAATTCATCGTCTGTGCGCTGCTGCTGGTGGGCAGCGTGTTCATGCTGGTGGGGGCCATCGGCCTGTTCCGGCTGCCGGATTTCTTCATGCGCTTGCACGGGCCGACCAAGTCGACCACGCTCGGCGTGGGCGGCGTGGTGCTGGCCTCGGTGGCGTATTTCAGCTTCCGCGGCGACGCCAGCCTGCATGAGCTGCTGGTGACCGCGTTCCTGTTCCTGACGGCGCCGATCAGCGCCCATATGCTGGCCAAGGCCGCGCTGCAGCGACAGCTGCCGGTAGACCCGCGCACGCGCGGCAGCGGCTGGATGCCGCGCATCCGCGATTGAACGGAGCGGGCGCCAGCCCGGTCCTGCGCGCTATTTCTCCTCGATGCGCGCGCGCAGCCGTTGCGCATCGAAGGGCGCCTTGACCTTCTTGTCGTTATCGAAGTAGCAGTAGATGTCCCGGTGCGCGGCGGCGCGAGGCCGTTTCGGCGAGATCCGCTGCGCGTCGGCGGGCTCGCCGCCATTGGCCCACTTGACCAGCCGCGCGGCCCAGCGGTCCAGCGCCGCGTCGGGATAGGCGCCGCCGTACAGCGTCTCGGTGCCATGCAGGCGCAGGTACAGGAAATTGCTGGTGACGTCCTCGGCATAGGGCCAGTCGGCGACGGCATCCGAGATGACCAGCGCAACCCGGTGCCGGCGCAGCAAGGCCGGGAACTCGGGCGTGCAGAAGCTGGCGTGGCGGATTTCCACCGCATGCCGGATCGGGCGCCGGCGCCGGGTCTCGCACCACGGCTCCCTGACGTTGCGGTTGTGCTGGCGCGCCAGCTCGCGCGCGCTGTGCGTGTCGTGCGGAATCAGCGACAGGAAGCGTTCCATGCGCTCCGGATCGAAGCCGAAGTTGGGCGGAAACTGCCACAGCACCGGCCCCAGCTTTTCCTCCAGCGCCAGCACGCCGGAGGCAAAGAAGTTTGCCATCGCCGGCCGCGCCGAGTCGTCGCGAAAGCGCAGCATGTGGGTCAGGTAGCGCGGACCCTTGACGCTGAACACAAAGCCCGGCGGCGTGGCCTCGTGCCAGGCGCGATAGCTTTTCGGCGTCTGCAGCGCATAGTGCGAACCGTTGATCTCGATGGTCTCGACCGCGCGCGACGCGTATTCGAGCTCGCGCCGCTGCGCCAGCCCCTCGGGATAGAACACGCCGCGCCAGCCGGCATAGCGCCAGCCTGAAATGCCGATCCGGATCATCGCGATGCCCTGGTCTGTACTTTTTGCAAGCGACGGCGCCACGGTTCATGCGTTTGACCCCGAAGTTCCGTCGCGCGAGCCTGCCGAGGCGATTCTCGCAAGATTCGCGCCTTGCGCAGACATGCGCATTTACCGCATTTCAATACGGTCGCGGCGTCTCTTGACGCCGTTTTTATGTCGAAGTCCCTATCGTGGCGGGGCGTTCCGATGCGGACGCGCTCCTCAATCCGCCACCTTCGACCATGACCTTGCCTCGCATCTCCGCCGGCCGACAAACCGCAACTGCCGCGCTGGCCGCCGCCCTGTGGCTGGCCGGTGCCAAGCCCGTACTGGCGCAAGCCACCGCCGACGCGGCTGACGCCGCGGTCCACAGCTTCAGCGCCAACCTCGCGCTCGCCAGCGACTACCGCTACCGCGGCCTGACCCAAAGCAACGGCCGCCCGGCGATCCAGGGCGGCTTCGACTACAGCCATGCCAGCGGCTTCTACCTGGGCAACTGGAACTCCAGCATCAGCTGGCTGGGCGACAGCCACCCGGACGTGTCCGCACCGATCGAGATGGACTTCTACGGCGGCTACCGCCATGCATTTGGCGACAGCGGCTGGAGCACCGACGTGGGCGTGCTGCAGTACTACTATCCGGGCAGCTATCCCGACCGCTATACCAGCCCCGACACCACCGAGCTTTACGCCGGCATCGGCTACGGCCCGGTGACGCTGAAATACTCCTACGCGCCGACCAACCTGTTCGGGCTGGCCGACAGCCGTCACAGCTGGTATGCCGACCTGTCGGCCAACGTTGCGCTCGGGTTCTGGGGGCTGACGCTCAACGCGCATGTGGGCTACCAGAAAGTGCAGGTCGCCGATGCCTCGTACGCCGACTGGAAGCTGGGCCTGACCAAGGAGCTGGGTCATGGCTTCGCGCTGGCGCTGGCGTATCTCGATACCAATGCCGGGCGCGCCGTGTACACCAGCGCCAGGGGGCGCTACCTTGGCCGCGCCACCATGTGGGGCTCGCTGAGCAAGACCTTCTAGCGGGCGCGGTTTACATTGCCCGCGATGTGTCCTACACCCACTCAGGCAACCCCGGCGACTTTGCGGCCGGGCAGGCAAGGGGAGGACGGCGCCATGGGCATGCAGCAGCAGGACAAGGTCTTTGCCGGGGCGATTGCCGAGGTCTACGAGGCGCTGATGGTGCCGATGATCTTTGCGCCCTATGCCGCCGACCTGGGGCGGCGCATCGCCGCGCTGCGGCCGCGCCGGGTGCTGGAGCTGGCCGCCGGCACCGGAGCGCTGACGCGGGAGCTGGCCGGGCGCCTGCCGGCGGACACCCTGGTGGTCGCCACCGACCTCAATGCACCGATGCTGGCACGCGCGCAGGCCGCGGGCACCGCGCGCCCGGTGCAATGGCGCGAGGCCGACGCGATGCGGCTGCCGTTCGACGACGCCAGCTTCGACCTGGTCGCGTGCCAGTTCGGCGCGATGTTCTTCCCGGACAAGGGCAGGGCCTTCGCCGAAGCCCGCCGCGTGCTGGTGCCGGGCGGCACGCTGGTGTTCAACGTGTGGGACCGGATCGCGTTCAACGCCTTTGCCCGCGATATCACCGCGGCCCTGGCCACGCTGTTCCCCGAGGCGCCGCCCGATTTCATGGTCCGCGTCCCGCACGGTTACCACAGCCAGGCCGCGATCGAGCAGGACCTGCGCAGCGGCGGGTTTACGGCCGGCGCGGTATTCGAGACCGTCACCGAAACCAGCCACGCAGCCGCCGCGCGCATCGCCGCCACGGCGTTCTGCCAGGGCACGCCGCTGCGCACCGAGCTGGAAGCGCGCGGGCCGGACGCCCTGGCGCGCGCGACCGGTCACTGCGAGCGGGCGCTGATCCAGACCTACGGCGCCGGGCCACTGGCCGGCCCGATGCAGGCGCACGTGGTCATGGTCGCCGCGCCCTGAAGCCACGTCCGGGCCCTTCACGGCCCGCGCGGGGGGTGCGCAATTCGCCGCCTGCACCGTTACTGTGGTCACCGGCATCCGCCAGGCTTCACGGCGACCGCAACCCCGGGCATATGGCATGGACTCCTCGATCATTTCCGCATCGGTGGCCTTGGGCATCGGACTGGCGATAGGGCTGGAGCGCGAGCGCAGCCAGGCAGCCGACGGCGGCAGCGAAGCGCCGGCCTGCAAATTCTGCAACGCTGCCCGCGGCTTGCTCGATACGACTGCCGTACAAGCCATCATGGGCGCCAGCGTGCGGCCTTGCATCGTGGAACGAAAGTTGCGTGGTTCTGGCTTCCCGCTGCCGGCGGCCCGCTGCGGAAATCAGGGCCGGCCTGTACGGGGGAGCAAGTCCTCAGACCGACCGACGTGTCACGACAAGGAGTTGGCAATGAAACCAGGTTCGAGCGGGAAGACCGCAGGCAAGACCTCAGGCAAGACCGCTGGCAAGGCCGGCGCCGAGCGGAAGAACCCGGGCGCGCGCATGGACCGCGAGGCCAGCGAGATCAAGAGCCGCAGCGCCGATCCGGGGCAAAGCAGCTATGGCGGCTTCCGCAACGAGGATCCGCGCCGGCAGCACCAGGCTGATACCGGCAAGCCGAAGAAGCCAGCGCGCTAGTGCCGCGCGCTAGTGCCGCATGAAGCCGGAGATGGCTTCGGCATAGCGGCGCACCACGGTCTGGCGCTGGTGGTCGGCCAGGAACAGGCGCAGGCCTGGCTCGCTGCGGCGCGACTCGCCGGCGCAAACGGCCAGCATCGTTTCGCACAGCGAGTCCACGCCAGGGTCCACCACCCAGCCGAAGCCGTCGACGGCCTCGGGCAGCCCGCCGCGACGCGTGACGATGACCTCGCAGCCGGCTGCCAGGCCTTCGAGGGCGACGATGCCGAACGGCTCGTAGCCGATCGACGGCACCACCAGGCAGGCATGCTGCGCCAGCATCGTCGCCACCACCGCGGGCCGCTGCGCGCCGGCAAAGGTCACGGCCTCGGCGCACTCCAGGGTTGCCGCCAGGGCCACCAGCACCGCGTACTGCGGCCCGTCGCCGATCACCGTCAGGCGGGCCTCGGGCCGCATTGCGCGCAACCTGGCGAAGCTGCGCAGCAACAGGTCGACCCCTTTTTCTGTGACCAGCCGCCCGACAAAGGCGAAGCTGCCCGCCGGACGCGACGCGGCAGCGGGCTTGAACACGTCGTCGCGATAGCCGTTGTGAATCACCAGCGGCTGTCCTGGCAGCCATCCGGCCAGGTACCGGCTGACGCAGATGTTGTGGTAGAAGCGCGACATCCAGCGCTTGACGTTGCCCGCCGTGAAACGCCGCGTCTCGCCATAGTGGCTGTATGGGCCATGATGCGTCAGCACGATGCGGCGCCGTAGCACGGTGGCCAGCAACACGTCGTAGAAAGTCAGGCCGACGAACACCACCAGCGGGTGCCGAAGCATGGCGCGCGCCAGCTCGGCCATGCCCGCCACGCGCGTGACCGGATAGGGGAACGCCGGGGCGTCGCCCGCGGCCGCCGGCGTGCGCGTCGCCAGCTCGATGCGATAGCCCAGCTCGGTCAGTCCCAGCGCCAGGTCTTCGGCAAAGCGCTCCATGCCGCCCACCGAAGGATGGAACGGCGCGCTGAATATCAGCAGATCGGGCAGCGGCGGCGCGATGTCCGGGGGCTCGGGCTGGCTCATCCTCGTTGCGCTCCATGGCTTGCACAGCACAGGCCCCCGCTGGGGGGGACGGCGATGTTCCAGCATGCCGGCAGCCGGTGCGGCGTTCTGTTCGCTGGCGCACGGTGGACGGTCCGGCGCAGGAGGCAACAGCGGACCCGCCACCGCATCGAGCGCCTTCAGGCGCCGGCGGCATGCTCGCGGCGCGATGCCTCGCGCCGCCGCGGGGGGGGTGGGACGAACGGTCAACTGCGCGTCCCGTATTGCTAAATGGGCTGGCTGGCAAGTTGTTAGAATCCCCGGTCCATCAGCCGTTCAGCACCGTAGCGCGACGCTGCCCCGGCGGGAACCTCCCCGAGAACTGCAGGGCAGGGCGTGTCCTCTCCGGGACCTGCCCGCAGTGTCGAGACATAACGCGCATGCCCCCACGTACCTTCTCTGTCGTGATCGCCGACGATCACCCGGTCATCCAGCTCGCGGTCAGGAGCACCCTGAGCGTGGCCCCGGACCTGCACGTCTGCGCGACGTGCGCGTCGGGCAAGGAACTGTTCGCCGCGCTGGTCACGCATCGCCCCGACCTGATCGTCACCGACTTCACCATGGGCCGTTCCGAGGGCAATGACGACGGGCTGCGCCTGATGCAGCGGCTCAGGCAGTCCAGCCCCGCCACGCCGGTGGTTGTGTTTACCATGCTGACCAATGGCGGCCTGCTCACGCGCCTCAGGGAGGCGGGCGTCGCCGCGATCGTCGGCAAGAACGAGGATCCGGCCGTGCTGCGGCAGATCTGCCTCGACGCGCTGGCCGGCCACCGCCAGCGCCTGTCGCCGGCGATTGCCGGCCTGATGGCGAGCGCCGGCGCGCGCGCCGATGGCGCCGCGAGCCCGCTGTCTCCCCGAGAGATCGAAGTGGTGCGCATGTTCGCGGCGGGCAGCACCGTCACGGCCATCGCCGCCTACCTGCATCGGTCGCTGGCGACCGTCGCGACGCAGAAGCGCTCGGCCATGCGCAAGCTGAACATCACCAGCAATGCCGACCTGGTCGCCTACGCGCGCGACCATGGCCTGGCATGACGCCCGGCCCGTTCGAGCCGCCTGCGCCGGCGCCAGCGCAGGCCGACCTGCAAGCCATCGAACGCAACCTGCAGCGAGAACGCCGGGTCTTTGCGATGGTGGTGCTGCTGCTGGCACTGGTCGTGGTCGCCAGCGCCGCGGCAACCGTGCTGGTCCGGCTGAACGGCTCGTTGCGCGCGCAGGAGCAGGTGGCCAGCCTGTATGAGCAAGGCGTGGTCGATGCCCTGCTGGCACGCCGCAGCACGCTGGCCGCGACCAACCTGATCCTGGAACTGCACGCCAGTGGCACGTTTCCGGCCGCGCCGGGGCGGCCGGCCGGCCACCTGTGCAGGCGGGTCGCGCCGTCTGCGCCCGCGGACGAGGTGCTGCAGCGCAGTTGCGACCAGGCGGTCCGTACGCTGACGGCCGCCAGCCAGAAGCCTTCGATCGAGATGATCTCGCTGGCCAGCGGCGCCATGTATCGCTACGAGGCGGCGCAGCCGGCGCCGGCGGCCACGCGCGCGGCACCGCCGCGGATGCCGCCCGCGGCGATCAGCGCCGCGGTGCTGGAGAGCTTCCGCAGCCGCGACCCCGACCTGCTGCAGGCGGCCAGAGAGAAGCGCGTGATCTGGAAGGGCATCCCGGCCGGCACGGACGGGCATGAGCCGGAGATCCTTGGCGCATCGCTGGTGGCACAGGGCGACGCGCTCTACGCCATCGTGCTGACGCGCATGCCGCTGCGCGAGCTGCTGCGGCCGGCGGGGCCCAACCTGCCGATTCCCGAACCGGTCGTGTTCGACAGTGGCGGCACGCCGCTGGTGGCAGCGGCCGCCCGCGCCGGCATGCAGCGCCTGGACCAGCGGCTGGCGCTGCAGCCGGACGGACTGTTCCACTGGGTTGCGGACTATGGCTGGGCCTTGCGCCGCCCGCCGCTGGTGGCCGACTTCGGACACCTGATCTTTGCGCTGCCGATCGGCCACCAGCTTCGGGACATGGCGGGCGAGCTGAGCGTGATCGGCCTGATCGCCGCCGCGCTTATCGGCTTTCTGCTTGCGATGTACCGCTACTGGAACTATCGCTTCCTCACCGGCACCTATGCCGAATCGGCGCGCGCGCAGCGGCTGCTGCACGAGGCGAAGCTCGCCAGCGATGCTGCCGCCAGGGCCAGGGTGGCGTTCTTTGCGTCGATGAGCCATGAGATACGCACGCCGCTTGCGTCGCTGCTGGGCAACATGGAGCTGGTCGCGATGGGCGCGCTGGAACCGGCGCAGCGGGCACGCGTCAGTGCCATGCAGATGTCGGCCGAGGGCCTGCTGCAGATCGTCAACGACGTGCTCGACTTTTCCCGCATCGATGTCGGCGCCTTCAGCCTTGCCGAGGAACCGGTATCCGTCACGACGTTTTTCAGCGGAATCGCGCTCGCGCACGCGCCGCTGGCGGGGCAGCGCAAGCTGGGCTTCCTGGCGGTGTACGGCAGCGAGCTGCCCGCAAGCGTCGAACTCGACCCGGTGCGCGTGACCCAGATCGTCGGCAACCTGCTCGGCAATGCGTTCAAGTTCACGCCAGCGGGCAAGGTCGTGCTGCGCGCGCGGTGGGTGGACGGGCACCTGGAGATCGTCGTTTCCGACACCGGCATCGGCATCGCCGAGGCGTGCAAGGGGCGGCTGTTCCAGCCGTTCTCCCAGGTCGGCGACAGCCGCCTCGGCCAGGCGCGCGGAACCGGGCTTGGCCTGTCGGTCTGCCTGCGCCTGGTGGAGCGGATGCAGGGTCATATCGCGCTGGACAGCATGGTGGGAGTCGGCACGCGGGTCACGGTGCGCCTGCCGCTGCCGGTGGCCGATGCGGCGCCGTCGCCGCGGCTGCGGCTGCCGCGCAGCCGGACGCTGGTGCTGGCGCGCGAGGCCGAATGTCTCGAAGGCCTGCTGAACCATTTCGACTGGGGCGCATGCGAGCCATCGGCGCGCACGGACACCGATGCGCCGGTGGACGCCGACAGCCATGACTGCCTGCTGGTGGCCGATGGCTTCGATCCCGCCGAAGTCATCGCCTGGTGGCGCAGGCCGGCCGCGATCGTGTGGCTGAAGCAGTCGGGGCCGCCCGTCGCGACCACGCGTCCGGACGGCGGCAGCGAGGTGTCAGCCTACAGCCTGACCGGCATCCACGCCGCCGTCGTGGCGGTGGTAAACAAGGTGCAGCCGTTGCCGCAGCCGGCCGCCAGCCAGGCCGGCCTCGATGAACCGGCGTGCGTGCCTGCGCCGCTGGCTGGACGCGTGGTGCTGGTCGCCGAAGACAACCAGCTCAACCGCAACCTGCTGCGGGACCAGCTTCTCGCCCTGGGGGCCAGCGTGATCGAGGCGGGCAACGGCAACGAGGCCATGGCCATGCTGCGACAACATGGCGATGGCGTGGACGCGGTCCTGACCGACATCGACATGCCGGTGATGAATGGCTTCGACCTGCTCGGCGAAATCAGAGCTGCCGGCATGCCAATCCCGGCCTATGCCGTGAGCGCCAGCGCGCAGCCCGGCGACGTCGCGCGCGGGATGGCGGGCGGGTTCAGCGGCTACCTGACCAAGCCGGTGTCTCTCGCCGCGCTCGCCTCGGTGCTTGCCCGCATCGACGCTACGGCAGGGGCGATGCAGCGGCAAGCCGCACAGGCTGACACGCTGGCGGATGAGGCGCTGCCCGAACTGCCGGCGGTGCCCGGCGAATATGCCGAAGCCTTCCTTGCGCAGACTGGCGCGGACCTGGCGCAATACGATGCCATCCGGGCCGCGCGCGACGTGCATCGGCTGGAACGGCTGCTGCATCGCATCTCGGGCACCCTGGCCGTGCTCGGCGGCTCGCAGCTGGCCGAGCTGTGCGCCGACCTGCGCGACTATGCGACGGAAAAGGTGGACAAGGCGAACGAGGCGGAGTGGGACGACGAGATCGAATGCCAGTCCGGATTCATCGCGCAGTGCCTGCGGCGGATGTGCGAGGCGCTGGTGGCCGGCCAGGCGGCCGCGTAAAGGCTGCTAGAGGACGGCGCACGCTTCGGCGCTGCCGGCCAGCATCAGCCCGACCGGCGCGTCGCTGCGCAGCAGCACGCACAGGTAGCCGCCGGTGAGTTCCTCCAGATGTGGGCCTTCCTGCCACAGCGGTGGCGGTGGCACCGTGGCGGCGTGCCGCTTGCCCCCGGCGGATCCGGCGCCGGGCGCGCCGGAGGCGGCATCGGTCCAGCTGACCTCGATCGCCTTGTCGGGCCGCTCGCCAGGGAAGCAGAACGACGGCGACGACTGCGAGTGGCGCGACACCGGCCCGGTTTCGCAACGGCCGGCGCGCACGCCGGTCACGTCGTGGCCGGTACGGTTGACGGCGACGATGCGCGTCCATGGCCACGGTTCCTGGAACGGGTTCAGGGTCTCGGCAGTGGGAATCGCGCATCCGCTCAGGGTGCTTGCGGCGGCAATGACGCCGGCGCACATCAGGGAAACAGCATTCATGGTGGCAACGGGTTCACGCGGACCCGGGCGAAACCCGGGGGTGTGCGAAGGCCGTCAGCGTATGCGCGGCCGGGGCGCGCGGGCTATCACAGGACTTCGAATCCGCGTGGCAAGGCCGGGCTGCGGTGAATGTGTCGAGCAGCCCGTGCCAACTTTCTAATTCCTTTGATAGCCGGAGACCGAGGCGCTGCCCTAAGGTGTGCGCTCTGCCGGGACGCGGCCGGCGCGCCGGCGCGCATCGACGGCCGCGCAAGGACTTCGGAGAAACTGCAAACATGATCGAGAACTGCCGATCGGCTGCCACCGCGACAGCCATCGCACTGCTGGTGATGGCCGGCGCGCAGGCGCATGCCCGGCACCCGGCCACGCCCGCGCAGCCAGCGGCCTCGGACCTGCCGCCCGCATGCACGGGTGCCGGGCTTGCCGCGACCACGGCGGCGTGCCGCGCTGCGGACGATCCCGGCCGCAGCAAGTACAACCTGCTGTACGCCGACGACGCGCCGGAAGCCGTGGACACCGTGCCGCAAACAGAACCCGCGCCCTCGGACCAGCCGGCGCGACGCACGTCGCTGGACGCGCCCCGCGCGGGCTTGCACGGCACGGCGGCAGGCTCCTAGGCCCATGTGCGCGGCAGCGCCGCGCCCCGTGTTCCACCCCATCGTTACGCCATGAAACTGCGACCACACCTGCTGGCGGGCATCGCCCTGCTGGCGTCGACTGAACCCGCGTTCGCCTCGCTGCTCAGCGGCAAGGCACTCGAGACCGCCGCCAACGCCATCTCCTGGGTGGTGCTGGTATTCGTGCCGGCAGGCGCGATCTACCTGTTCTGGATGCTCCATATCTGGCCGGAGCGGATCGCGCAGCGCAAGCGCCATCCGCAGCAGGAGGCGATCCACGCGCTGTGCCTGCTCTCGCTGTTCTTCGGCGGGCTGCTATGGCCGCTGGCCTGGCTCTGGGCGCATACCAAGCCGGTGTTCTACCGGGCCGCCTATGGCACCGACAAGGCACCGGAAGACCATGGAGCCGCGGTGCAGCCCGTCGCCAGCGCCATGCGCGGGCGCAAGGAGCCGACCTGAATGGACGCTCTGCTGCTTGCGGCCTATGCGCTGGTTGTATGGCTGATCTTCTTCAAGTTCAGATGGCTGCCGTGGAACGCGACCGCGATGGTGATCGTGGTCACGATCCCGGTGGTCGCGCTGACGCTGATGGTCCTGACGCTCAACGTGGTCGCGCCGTCTTCCCATGACGTGCGCGTCGTCGGCAAGGTCCTGCAGGTGGTGCCGCAGGTACGCGGTCGCATCGTCGAGCTCCCGGCCGAGGGGAACCGGCGCTACCGGAAGGGCGATGTGCTGCTGCGCATCGATCCGACTCCGTATCAGGCCTCGGTCCGCCAGCTCGAGCGCCGGCTGATGGCCGACGACGCCGCGCTGGCCGAGGCGCAGGCATCGGCGCGCCAGCTCGGCGAATCCGTGCGTGGCGCGGCCGGCAGGGTGAGCACGGTGACGGCCCGGCTGACACTGGCGCGCCAGCGGCTCAAGGAACAGGATGCGCTGCTCGCGGCCGGCGCGGGCGCGAAGTTCGATCGGGATGAGGCGCTGTCGCGCCAGCGCGAACTGGAAGGCGAACTGGCCAGCGCGCAGGCCGCCGAGGACGAGGCCAGGCAGAAGCTGTCCGCCAAAAGCCAGGGCGAGTTCGCGGCCATCGCCACGGCGCGCGCCCGGCGCGCGGAAACCGAAGTCCTGCTGGAGCAGGCCAGGTGGGAGCTGGAGCAGACGGTGTACCGCGCCCCCGCCGATGGCAGGGTCGTGAACCTGCAGGTGCGCGTCGGCACCATGCTGGTCCCGTTCCCGTTCTCGCCGGCCTTCAGCTTTGTCGAGGACCAGCAGGAGGTGCTCGCCTTCTACCGGCAGAACGAGCTCTACCGGGTCAGGGAAGGCGACCTCGCGGAGATCTTTCTGCCTACGCATCCGGGCCAGATCATCAAGGCGCGGGTCGACTCGATCGTCTGGGCGCAAGCGCAGGGGCAGGTGGCGCAGGGCGGCATGATCCCGAGCACGGGCACCACCGACGCCGTGCCCAACCGCTTCGCGGTCAAGCTGGCGCTGCTTGAAGAGTCAAGGCAGCACCTGCCCGTGGGTGCCGTCGGCGCCGGCGCGATCTATACCGAGCACCTGAAGATGTTCCATATCGTCCGGATGGTGTTCCTGCGCGTCAGCTCCAAGCTCAACTACCTGGTACTCAAACTTCACTAGAGGGATGCCCGTGTCGTCATACGCCAAGAAGAGGGTTCCGGCGGCGCTGTCGATGGCGGCCGCCATGCTCTGCGGCTGTGCCCTGCAGGCGCCGCCAGAAGGCGCCGACCTGATGCGCCAGGCCGTGCCGGTGCTTGAAGGCAAGCCCGCCTGGGTCAACCCTGCCGTGGCGGGCAACTCCGCCGACGGCTGGCTTGCCAGCTTCGACGATGCCGAACTGCAGCGGCTGGTGCGCGAGGCCATCGCGCACAACGGCGACCTGCGGCTCGCCGAGGTACGGGTCCGGCAGGCGCAGGCGCTGGTCGCCATCGAGGGCAGCGGCCTGCTGCCGGATGCGGCCGTCAAGGGCAGGGCGGGCAATTCCGAGACCCAGATCCTTTCCATCGGCGCAACCTGGGAAATCGACCTGTGGGGACGCATCCGCGCGCAGGCGCGGGCCGGACAAGCCCGCTACGCTGCCGCGCGGGACGACCAGCTGTGGGCCCGGCGCGTCGTCGCCGCGGCCACGGCCCGGGCATGGTTCACGCTGATCCAGCACGCGCAACGCGAAGCGCGGCTGCGGCAAGCCGTCGCCATCCACGACCAGCTGCTGCGCATCGCCGGCCAGCGGGTTGCCATCGGCGCCGCGCCGGACACCGAGCTGGTGCAGGCGCGCAATGCGCGCCGGTCGCGGGTCGATGCGCTGGAGTCGGCAAGGCTGGCCAGCAGCCAGGCCGCGCAGGCGCTGGAACTGCTGCTGGGACGCTATCCGGCCGGCGAGATCGGCAGCATGGCGTCCGGGCGCGATCTGCCGCCCGTGCCCCCGGCGCCGCAGGCCGGGTTGCCCGCGGACCTGCTCGACCGCCGCCCGGACCTGAGCGCGGCCGCACACCAGGTTGCCGCGGCCTTCGACATGCGGCAGTCGGCGCAGGCGGCGCGCCTGCCGCGCATTGCCATCAGCGCGGCCATTACCGATATCCGCAGCGACGTATTCCTGCTCAACCAGGCCGGCAGCCCGATCAAGGGACTGAACGGCTCCTTCTTCGCGCCGCTCTTCAGCGGCGGCGAACTCAAGGCCCGGGCCGACTACTACACCGCCGAACAAAAGGCCGCCCTGATCGCCTATGGCAACCAGGCGCTGGCCGCGCTGGGCGAGGTCGAAGCGGCGCTGCAGGCCGAATCCAGCCATGCCGGGCGCACCCGGCAACTGCAGGACCGGGTAGCCGAAAGCCGGGAGCTGGTCCGGCGCGAGGAAGCCCGTGCCGGGATAGGCGCGTCCGACATGCGCGGCGTGCTGAAGGAGCGCCAGTCATTGCTGGCGGCCGAGATCGACTGCATCGACGCGCACGGCCGGCACCTCCAGCAGCGGATCGCGCTGTTGCTGGCGCTGGGCGGGGACTGGAGCGCGGCGGCGGGCTGACTTGCCGCCTCGGTCCGCAGCATTACCGCTGCCGTCCTGAACGCGCGCACCGCCGTCGACGACATCGCCTGGATCCGCGCGATGGCCCGCCGCGGGTCTGCGGCATTGCCCTCCAGGCCGGGTGCGGTGCGCGGATTGGATAGAATCGGCGTTCGACCCACGCCGCAAGGCGTCTCTGCTGCCCCTTGCCGCGACGCCGCGCGCCATGAAGATCAAGACTACTGTAGACATCGTCATCTATCCCGGATTCAAGGCCGTCGAAGCGGTCGGCGCCATCAATGTCTTCGATTACGCCAACACCCGCTTGCGGCAGCTCGGCTGCGAGCCGAAGTACGAGCTGCGCCTGGTCGGTCCGCGCCCCGGCGCGGTCCGCTCCGACACGCTGGTATCGCTAGAGGCCACGCACGCGCTCGCTGGCCTGGCGCCCGCCGACGTGGTGGTGGTCGTGGGCGCCCGCGACATCCTCAACGTGCTGGGCGCGTGCGGCGACATCGTCAGCTGGTGCCGGGCCCAGGCCGGCCGGCTGCGGACCATCGTGGGCCTGTGCTCGGGCAGCTTCTTCCTTGCCGAGGCCGGCCTGCTTGACGGCCGGCGCGCGGCCACGCACTGGAGCGTGGCGGAGCTGATGCAGCAGCGGTATCCCGGGATCCGGGTGGATGCCGATGCCATCTTCGTGCGCGATGCGGCTATCTGGACCTCGGCCGGCGTGACCGCGGTGTTCGACCTGGTGCTGGCCATGGTCGAGGAGGACCTCGGGCGCGACATCGCGCTGTCGGTGGCGCGGGATCTGGTGGTCTACCTGAAGCGGCCGGGCGGCCAATCGCAGTTCAGTGAACACCTGCTCAGCCAGATGACGGGGCATCCGCGCGTGCGCGATATCCAGGACTATATCCACCGCACGCCCAAGGCGGACCTCTCGGTGCAGGGGCTGGCGCAGCGCTTTGCGATGAGCGAGCGCAATTTCTCCCGGGTATTCCTGAAGGAAACCGGACATACGCCGTCGGCCTATGTGGAGCAGACCCGGCTCGATGCGGCGCGGCGGCTGCTGGAAGACAGCAGCCAGCCGCTGAAGTGGATCGCCGTGGAGAGCGGCTTCGGCTCGGAGGCCAAGCTCAGGCAGGCGTTCCAGCGTCGGCTCCATGTCACGCCGGGCGCCTATCGCGAGCGTTTTGCCAGCACCGGCGTCGATGAAGCCGCCGGCGCAGGCTGAGGCGCAGCGTCGCAGCCCCGCATAGCCGTCAGGCCCGGCTCAGTACAGCACCACGGAACGGATCGACTCGCCGCGCTTCATCAGGTCGAAGCCTTCGTTGATGCGCTCCAGCGGCAGCGTGTGCGTGATCAGGTC
>NZ_JAYLVT010000028.1:0-78254 GCF_035818815.1 Cupriavidus sp. SS-3 | reverse complement strand
CGGAGCGGGCCGGGGCGCGTTCATTCCATCTTTTTGGCGCTCGGCCAAAAAGTGACCCGCCCAGCAGGGCGGAACCACGCGGTTCAAAAGCCGACAGCATGTCACCAACAGCAACCACTCAAATCCCACCCCCGAAGCGAGCCGACCGCAATCCCAGTCAACCATGCCACCAACCCTTCTACATCAAGAAGTCGGCAACTCCTCTTCCAACACCCGTTCCAACTGCGCCTTCACCAACCCCAATAAGCAAAACGCCCCAAAAGCCCCCTCCCACCATTCACTCTGCTGCTCTAGCAGTGCAAGCACGCCGTCTATTCCCGCTGCCACTGCCAAAAGACTGTACCGCGCCGTTGATAGATCGATTTCCGACATAGGCCCCTCCAATCGTTACCTGAAGGTCCACCGCACAACGCTAGCGGAGGGCGGCGGGCCTGACGACGAGGGTGGAAGACCGATGCAAACACCAAGCCGGCCAGCCTTGCGGCTGCCTCGTGTCGGCCCGCCATGGATGACAAGCGCGTATGCGGAGACAGGCGGCGTCGAAGACGCCGACCTGTGGTGCTTGCAGTTCGGGCTTCCACGCCCGGCCATCGTTGTGTGCGATGACCGTGTCAGTCTCCCGCATCAGAGTCAGGAACTCGATAGGACAGTTCCCATTCCTGCGCGGACGCAGCATCGTGCCGTCGCTGCGCCCGCTCGCAAATAGTCGATCTCCGAAACGATTCCGCAAGACCTGCCGTGGGTGGTGAAGCGACGTGAATCTGCAGTCGTGACTTCGTGGATGCTCCTGCCCTCTCCCCCCAACCCTTGCATGTTCTCGGAACGTTGTTCTGAACGCATGCAGGAGAGTAGCGACCCCCGGGCCTGACCACGAGGATGGGTGGCCGAAAGCTGCGTGAAGACAATGAAGCGCAACTACGTCGCCTTCATGCCCGCGACAGCGCTTCCTTGCATTCAACGGTGACGACATCCGCCGACCTTGAATTGATCAACGTTTCCGGCTTCTTCACCAATCACCTGATCGCCATCGGCGATCTGAAATGTTTTGGGCCTATAAATGAAATTATTCGTTTGTGGTACGGGCGCCACGTGTTTGGTCGCTCGTTAGTTTCGGGCAACAAGTCGTACTACTACGTTTGCGGCTTTAGTGAAGCGTGGCAGGCAGCGCGGAAACCGCTGATCTGACCAATCGCGGCACGCTGTAGCGATGACCTGACGGAGTCCTTTTCCAGGAGCGAGCGGTACTGCCCCTTACCGCCCGCTCCGTCACCTTGTAAGGTCTGAACCTGAGCGTATCAGTCCTTTAGTTCCAGATCGGATCTTCCTTCTGCATCTGATCCTTGGTCTTCTTCATCCAGTACGAACCGATCTGGCGTTCCGTGACCGACCCCTTCTTTTTGGCGTCAATCTTGTCGAAATTCGCGTAGACCTGGGGCATGCCTGCCTGCGCTTCATCGCGGGTCAGCTTGCCGTCATGATTGGCATCGGCCGCCTTGAATCGCTCCGCAATCAAGGCCTTGGCTTGTGCCGTAGTCGGTGGTGCTTTGGGAACCTCGCCTTGGGATCCTTGAGCCGACTGGGCGCTCACTCCTAGAGAAGTGAGTGCCATCAGGACTGCGAAACCAACTGCCGGCAATTTGCGTACGGTCATGTCGCTCTCCTCAAGTCATAGTGTTGTTTGGAGCCGTGGAACAGGAAGGCCTGCTGGCCGAATATCCCGTGAGCCCTGGCTCGCTCAGTATTCTACGTGCGTACGGGGCATCACGAGTAGGGGGAATCCGCTATCACAAGGGGCTACCGCCAACGCGTTCCCAGAACATACTGGCCCGCCAAGCACGGCGACCCGACCCTCAGGCAACCCCCTTCCTCCCCCGCATCCTCAAATCACTAACCACCGGCCACACCAGCACAAAAACCGCCAGCCCCATGATCGTCCCCACCAGCCCGTTCGACCAGAACACATCCAGCGCCCCGGACGACACCAGCATGGTCTGGCGGAAGGCGTCCTCGGCCCGATCCCCCAGCACCAGCGCCAGCACCATCGGCGCCAACGGATAATCCAGCTTCTTCAACACATACCCGACCACGCCGAAGCCCAGCATCAGCCAGACATCGAACAACGCGCCGTTCACGGTGTATGCGCCGATCGCGCAGATCACCAGGATCAGCGGCGCGATGATCGAGAACGGGATGCGCAGGATCGCCGCGAACAGCGGCACCGTCGACAGCACCACGATCAGCCCGACGATATTGCCCAGGTACATGCTGGCGATCAGCCCCCATACGAACGGCCCCTGCTCGGCGAACAGCAGCGGCCCCGGCTGCAGGCCCCAGATCATCAGGCCGCCCAGCAGCACCGCCGCGGTGGCGGAGCCGGGAATGCCCAGTGCCAGCATCGGCAGCAGCGCGCTGGTGCCGGCCGCGTGCGCCGCCGTCTCGGGTGCGACCACGCCTTCGACATTGCCCTGCCCGAACGAGTCGGGATCCTTCGCCATGCGCTTGGCCACGCCATAGCCCATGAACGACGCCGCGGTGGCGCCGCCCGGGGTGATGCCCAGCCAGCAGCCGATCACCGACGAGCGCACCACGGTCAGCCAGTAGCGCGGCAGTTCGGCCCAGGTCTTCAGCACCACCTTCAGGTCGATGCGGGCCTGCTTGCCGCGGAAGGCCACGCCCTCTTCCATCGTCATCAGGATCTCGCTGATGCCGAACAGGCCGATCACCGCCACCAGGAAGTCGAAGCCGCGCAGCAGCTCGGTGGAGCCGAAGGTCATGCGCAGCGTGCCCGAGACCGTGTCCATGCCGACCGCGGCCAGCACGAAACCCAGGCACATCGCGATCAGGATCTTGGGCTTTGACTCCTTGCCCATGCCGACAAAGCTGCAGAAGGTCAGCAGGTACACCGCGAAGAACTCGGGCGGGCCGAAGCGCAGCGCGAACTTTGCCACCATCGGCGCGAGGAAGGTGATCAGCAGCACGCCGGCCAGCGCCCCCAGGCACGAGCCGGTGAAGGCCGAGGTCAGCGCCTTGCCGGCCTCGCCGCGCTGCGCCATCGGGTAGCCGTCGAAGGTGGTGGCCACCGACCAGGCTTCGCCCGGAATATTGAACAGGATCGAGGTGATCGCGCCGCCGAACAATGCGCCCCAGTAGATGCAGGACAGCATGATGATGGCCGACACCGGGTCCATCGAAAACGTCAGCGGCAGCAGGATCGCCACGCCGTTGGGCCCGCCCAGGCCGGGCAGCACGCCCACCACGATGCCGAGCAGGATGCCGACGAACATCAGCCCGACGTTCTGCCACGACAGCGCCACGGCGAAGCCGCCCATCAGTGCATTGAGTTCATCCATGATCCGCCCCTCCCTAGTAGCCCAGCGCCGCTTCCAGCGGGCCCTTGGGCAGCGGCACGCGGAACTGGATCTCGAAGATCCAGAACAGCAAGGCATTGATGCCGACCCCGACCAGCGCGGCCTTCCACCACGCCGCCTTGCCCACCCAGACCATGAAACCGGCCACGAAGGCGGCCGATGCCACGTAGATGCCGAGCAGCCCGATCAGGCTGACATACACGGTCAGCGGCACCAGGATCACGCCCACCTGCCGCAGCTGCTGCCACGTTGCAAATACCGCGTTGCGGTCCGCGCGCAGCGCCTGCACGCCCACCAGCACGCTGCAGACCAGGATGATGATCCCGACCCGCATCGGGAAATAGCCTGCTTCCGGCCCGTCCGGCGCCCAGCCGGCGCCGATGCCGTGGTTGCTCCAGATCACGACCAGCGCACCGGCCAGCAAGCACAGCGCCACCGCCAGTTCCACCGCCCTGACCGAAATGCCGGCGCCCGCATGCGCCGTTTCCTGTTGTGAGTCCATGTTGTCCCCCGCCTTGCTTCAGGCCATCGGCTGCGCCGCGCGGCGCAGCCCGTTGATGATCCGCGCCAGCGTCAGCGCGCGGCGACGAAGCCCGCCTCCTTGATGATGTCGCGGTGCGCGGCTTCGTCGCGCGCCAGGAAGTCGGTCAGCGCCTTGCCGGTCAGGAAGTCGTTCTTCAGTGCGTTCTTCTCCAGGTATTCCTTCCACTCCGGCGTGGCCACGATCTTTTGCATGAGGTCCACGTAGTACTTCTGCTGTTCGGGGGTCACGCCGCCCGGCATCATGAACACGCGCAGCATCTGGTATTGCACGTCGAGGCCCTGCTCCTTGCAGGTCGGCACGTCATGCCAGCTCTGGGTCTGCGTGACCTTGCCGTTGTAGGCCATGCGCTCCGGCGCGAACACGCACAGCGCGCGATGCTCGCCGGCGCGCCACTGGCCGATCGATTCGGACGGGTTGTTGACGTTGGCGTCGATATGCTGGCCCGAGAGCTGCGTGGCGGCCTCGCCGCCGCCCTTGTACGGCACGTAGATGAAGCGGGTGCCGGTCTTCTTCTGCACCAGCGCGCTGATGATCTGGTCTTCGCGCTTGGAGCTGGTGCCGCCGACCTTGATCTTGCCCGCGCTGGCCCTGGATGCGTCGATAAACTGGGCGACGGTCTTGTACGGGGCCGCGGCATTGGTCCACAGCACGAACTCGTCCTGCGCGATCATCGCCACCGGGGTCAGGTCGCGCCAGCTGAACGGCAGGTGGCTCACCATCGGCACCGTGTACAGCGCCGACGAGGCCACCAGCAGCTTGTGCGGGTTGCCCTGAGATGCCTTGGTATCCATCAGCCCTTCGGCGCCGCTGGCGCCCGCCTTGTTCAGCACGATCACCGGCTGGCTCATCAGCTTGTGCTTGGCGATGATGCCCTGGATCGACCGCGCCATCTGGTCCGAGGCGCCACCGGCGCTGAACGGCACCACGATCTCGACCGGCTTGGCCGGCTCCCATGCCCATGCGCTGAGGCAGGCCGTGGCACACACCACGGCCGCCAGGGTCTTCCTGAATGTGTTGCGTTGCATCGTTGGTCTCCTTTGGCTTTGACTACCCGGTGCCGCTTGCCGCGGCTCTTCTCTCTTCTTTTTCTGCGCTGCCACGCGGCATCAGCGGCTCAGGCCACGCGCCGCGATGTCCCACAGCTCGGCCACGTGCCCGTCGCGGCAGCAAACGTATTGCGCGTGCAGGTTCGCGGTGGGATCACAGTGGCCGGGCACCAGCCAGAGCTTGCTGCCCAGCAGGCTCTGGCCGTCTTGGTCCAGCACCTGCAGCACCCCGTGCTCGTCGTTGGCCGCGACATAGCGCAACCACTCGCTGCCCGGGCCGGACCACACGCGTGGCAGGCCGGAATCCACCGCTAGCGACTTCAGGCCCGCATCGCACACCGCCACGCCGGCGCGCGCGGTGCTCATCACCGTGGTCGCCAGGAACAGGCCGTGGCGGGGCTGGAAGCGCCCGGGCCATTCGCTGGCGCCATAGTGGCCGTCCAGGAACACGTAGCTGCCGGGCTGGATCTCGGTATAGACGCCGCTTTCGCAATCGAACTCCGCGGTGCCGCTGCCACCACCGGTGATGACCGGGCAGGCGATGCCGCGGGCACGCAGGTGCGCCACATAGGCGCCCGCCTGGTCGGCGGCGCGCCGGGCCGCGTCGCGGCGCTGCGTCCAGTGCGCCAGGTGCTGGGCGCCGCCGTGATACGCCTGCAGCCCGCCGAAATGCAGCGACCGCGCCGCGCCGATCGCATCGGCCAGCCGGCTCAGCGCTTCGGGGCTGTCGACGCCGCAACGCCCCTGCCCGACATCGGCTTCCGCCAGCACGGTGATGCGCACCCCGCAGGCCGCCGCGGCGGCGGCGATCGCGGCGACCTGGCGCACGTCATCCACGCACACGCTCAGGTCCACATGCCGGGCCAGCTCCACGGCCATCGCCAGCTTGTCGGCGCCGACGAACTCGTTGCTGATGTGGATGTTGGCGATGCCGGCGGCGGCAAACGGATAGGCCTCGCTGAGCTTCTGGCAGCAGATGCCCACCGCGCCGGCGGCAAGCTGCCGCTGCGCGATCGCGACCGACTTGTGCGCCTTGGCATGCGGGCGCAGCGCCACGCCGCCGGCATCGGCCAGCGCCTGCATCCGCGCCACATTCTGGTCAAAGGCATCGAGGTCGACCAGCAGCGCCGGCGTGCCTACGTCCTCGACGCGATCGCCGATCCTTGCCGCCGGCGGCGGCTGCAGGCGGGCACGGTCGTGGACCGGATTGCGCATCGGCTCAGTCATGGCGGCTGCCCTCCAGCGCCATCGCCAGCACCCGGGCCACATGCACAGCCTCGGCATTCGCACCGTCTCGGATCTGGTGGCGGCAACTGGTGCCGTCCGCGACCACGATGGCATCGCCGGCGCGCCGGCGCACCGCTGGCAGCAGCGACAGCTCGGCCATCGCCTGCGACGCCGCGAAATGCTCCGCCTCATAGCCAAAGCTGCCGGCCATGCCGCAGCACGACGACTCCACCGGCGCCACCTTCAGGCCGGGAATCCACCCCAGCACGGTCTGCACCGGGGTGAAGGCATCGAACGCCTTCTGGTGGCAGTGCCCGTGCACGATGGCCTCGGACACCCGCAGCGGCTGCAGCGGCAGCGCCAGCCGGCCCGCCTGGCGCTCGCGCACCAGGAACTCCTCGAACAGGAACGACAGGCTGGCCAGCTGGCGCGCCTCGTCGCCATAGCCATAGCCCAGGAACTCATCGCGCAGCGACAGCAGGCACGACGGCTCCAGGCCGACCACCGGCACGCCGCGCTCCACGAACGGGCGCAGCGTATCGAGCAGGCGCCGCGCCTCGGCCTTCGCCTGGTCGACCAGGCCCGCGGCGAGGAAGGTCCGGCCGCAGCACAGCGGACGTTCGCCTGCCCGGGTATTGAAGTGCACGGTATAGCCCGCGGCTTCCAGCACCGTCTGCGCGGCGCGCGCATTGTCGGGCTCCATGTAGTTGCTGAAGGTATCGACGAAGAGCAGCACCTCGCGCCCATCGGCCTTGCTGCCCGCGGCGTTGCCCTCGCCGCGGCCGCGCGCAAGGAACGGCGCGGTGAAGCGCGGCAGCGACCGCTGCGGGGCAAACCCGAGCGCGCGCTTGATCCAGCCGGACACCCCAGGCAGGCTGTCGGCCAGCGCCAGCAGGCCCGGCACGCGGCTCGCCGCCGGCGCATAGCGCGGCAGGAATGCGACCATGCGCTCGCGCAAGCTGATGCCGTGCCGGCTGGTCCAGGCGTGGCGCGCCTCGATCTTGAACTTCGCCATGTCGACGCCGGTCGGGCAGTCGCGCTTGCAGCCCTTGCACGAGACGCACAGGTCCAGCGCCTCCTTGACTTCCGCACTGGCCAGCCCGTCGCTGCCGAGCTGCCCGGTCAGCGCCAGCCGCAGCGTGTTGGCGCGGCCCCGCGTCACGTGCTGCTCGTCCTTGGTCACGCGATAGCTGGGGCACATGGTGCCGGCGTCGAACTTGCGGCAGTGGCCGTTGTTGTTGCACATCTCCACGGCCGACGCCAGGCCATGCGTGGCGGTATCGCTGCCCGTGCCCGGGGCGGTCTCGGCGCCCGTCATCGGGTCGCGCCGCACGTTCCACGCCGACCAGTCCAGCGCCGGGGTCAGCGGCAGCGCAGCATAGCCGGGCGCAAAGCGGAAGTTCTCGCGCGCGTCCATGCGGGGCGGGCGCACGATCTTGTCGGGATTGAAGCGGTTGTCCGGATCGAACAGCGCCTTGATCTCGCTGAACGCGGCATTGATGCGCGGGCCGTATTGCCAGGCCACCCATTCGCCGCGGCACAGGCCGTCGCCGTGCTCGCCGGAATACGCGCCCTTGTATTCGCGCACCAGCTCGGCCGCCTCTTCCGCGATCTCGCGCATGCGCAGCGCGCCGTCGCGGCGCATGTCCAGGATCGGCCGCACGTGCAGCGTGCCGACGCTGGCGTGGGCGTACCAGGTGCCCTCGGTCTCGTGCTTGTGGAAGACCTCGGTCAAGCGGCGGGTGTATTCGGCCAGGTGCCCGAGCGGCACCGCGCAATCTTCGATGAACGAGACCGGCTTGCCGTCGCCCTTCATGCTCATCATGATGTTCAGGCCGGCCTTGCGCACATCCCACAGCGCCTTCTGCGCCTTCTCCTCCGGCATCTTCACCACCGAGCCCGGCAGGCCCAGGTCGGCCATCAGCTCGGCCAGCCGGTCCAGCTGCGCCAGCAGCGCCTGGCGGTCGTCGCCGGCGAATTCCACCAGCAGGATGGCCTGCGGATCGCCGGCCAGCGCACGCTCGACCACCGGGCGAAAGGCCGGGTTCGCCATCGACAGGTCGATCATGGTGCGGTCGACCAGTTCCACCGCCACCGGTTGCAGCGTGACGATATGCTGCGTCAGGTCCATCGCCTGGTAGAAGGTGGGGAAGTTGACCACGCCCAGCACCTTGTGCGCCGGCAGCGGCGCCAGCTTCAGCGTGAGCTGGCGGCTGCAGGCCAGCGTGCCTTCGGAACCGACCAGGATATGCGCGAGGTTGGCGTGGCCGTCGTCGGTATAGGCGCGCGGGTTCTGGCAGTCGAACAGGTCGATGTTGTAGCCGGCGACGCGGCGCAGCACCTTGGGCATGCGCTCGGCGATCTCGCCGCGC
The DNA here is from genome assembly GCF_035818815.1 of Cupriavidus sp. SS-3. NCBI lineage: Bacteria > Pseudomonadati > Pseudomonadota > Betaproteobacteria > Burkholderiales > Burkholderiaceae > Cupriavidus > Cupriavidus sp. SS-3. The sequence continues at coordinate 69,697 of NZ_JAYLVT010000028.1, read as the reverse complement.
TCGCGCGTGGCGATGCGCTGCAGCCCATGGAGGATGCCCTCGGTGCGTCCGGCCGCCACTGGTTGCGCGAGCGAACCGAAGTGGCAATCGCTGCCGTCCGCCAGCACGGCATCGATGGCCAGCACGTTATGCACCATGTTGCCGTAGGCAATCGAGCGCGAGCCGCACGAGTTGTTGCCGGCCATGCCGCCGATGGTGCATTGCGCCCCCGTGGAAACGTCCACCGGGAACCACAGCCCGTGCGGCTTGAGCCAGGCGTTCAGGTGGTCCAGCACGATGCCGGGCTCCACCGTCACCGTGCGCGCGCCGGCATCGAAAGCGACCACGTTGTTGAGCCACTTGCTGGTGTCGATGACCAGCGCCTCGCCCACGGTCTGGCCGCACTGGCTGGTGCCGGCGCCGCGGGCCAGCACCGGCATGCGCTGGTCGCGCGCGATGTCGAGCGCGCGCACCAGGTCGTCCTGGTCGCGCGGCACCACCACGCCGAGCGGCATGATCTGGTAGATGGAAGCATCGGTGGCATAGCGGCCGCGGGCGGCGCGGTCGAACAGCACGTCGCCGCGCAGTTCCTTGCGCAGCAGCGCCGACAGCGGCGAGAGCGGCGAGGGGGCCCGGCGCTGCGCGGGCACCAGGTGGATCGGCTTGACCAGCAGGGAGGACGAAGTCATGTTCATGGCATGCAAGAAACAAGGGCCGCGCGCCCACGGCGATGCATGCGACCGCCTGCGGTGGGCGCATGTCGTGGTGATGCCTTGGCAAGGAAATCAGGCAGGCGGCGGACCGTGCCGCGCCTGCCATGGCCTGCGCGGCTCGGTCGGCTGCGCTTGGTTGGCTGCGCTCAGGCGGCGGCCTTGAGCACCGGCTTGTCGGCGTGCGCGGCGAGCGACGCCATCGCCGCGGCTACGCCGCTGCCGGCAAGCGGCACGCCTGCCAGCTTCAGCCCCATCTCGCAACCGGCGAGCGTCGCCATCAGGGTCAGGTCATTGCAATCGCCGAGATGGCCGATGCGGAACATGCGGCCGCGCATCTTGCCCAGCGCCTGCCCCAGCGACATGTCGAAGCGCTCGTAGATGAGCTTGCGCACAGCATCGGCGTCGACGCCGTCGGGCATCATCACGCCGGTCAGCACCGGGCTGTACACCGCCGGGTCGGCGCACTGGATCTGCAGGCCCCAGGCGCGCACGGCCTGGCGTGTCGCCTCCGCCAGCCGCTGGTGGCGGGCGAAGACCTGTTCCAGGCCCTCGCCCAGGATCATGTCGAGCGCTTCGGACAGGCCGTACAGCAGGTTGGTGTTGGGCGTGTACGGCCAGTAGCCGTTCTTGTTGGCCTCGATGATCTCGGCCCAGCCCCAGAACGCGCGCGGCAGCCGGGCGTGCTGGCTGGCGGCGATCGCCCTGGGCGAGAGCGCGTTGAAGCTGATGCCCGGTGGCAGCATCAGGCCCTTCTGCGAGCCCGACACGGTCACATCCACGCCCCACTCGTCATGGCGGTAGTCGGCCGAACCCAGGCCGGAGATCGTGTCCACCAGCAGCAGCGCCGGGTGTCCGGCGGCATCGATGGCCCGGCGCACCGCGGCGATATCCGAGGTCACGCCGGTCGAGGTCTCGTTGTGCACCACGCAGACAGCGCGAATCTCATGGCCGCGGTCCTCACGCAAGCGCGCTTCGATCATGTCCGCCTGCACCCCGCGGCGCCAGCCCTCGATGCCGGGCAGGCCCAGGAATTCCGGCCGCAGACCCAGCGCCTCGGCCATCTTTTTCCACAGGGTGGCGAAATGCCCGGTCTCGAACATCAGCACCTGGTCGCCCGGGCTGAGCGTGTTGGTCAGCGCCGCTTCCCAGGCACCGGTGCCTGACGCCGGATAGATGATCACCGGATGCCGGGTCTTGAAGATTTCCTTGATGCCGGCCAGCACCTTGCGGCCGAGCGCGCCGAACTCCGGCCCGCGGTGGTCGATGGTCGGGTAACTCATCGCACGCAGGATGCGATCGGGCACCGGGCTCGGGCCCGGGATCTGCAGGAAGTGACGGCCAGAGGGATGGAAATCGAGGTGAACCATGGAAATCGCGCCTCCTTGTTGTTTTATGAATTTTGAATGCAATCGACTATAGCAGAGCGATCGATGTGATCCAAGGCGAAACTTACGGCAAATTGTGATGGTTAACCCGCGTTTTGGAGCCAGGAAGCAAGATGCAGTAGAATCCGCGCCAAATGGATAGAGGATATTGAATGCAAAAACCATATAGCGATGCCGATGCGGCGGGTGTTGACCAGCACGTTCCACCGCCCTCGCTGCCGCGCCTGGCACGCCCGCGCCTGCACGACACCGTGGTCGAGCACCTGCGCCAGTTCATCGTCGAAGGCGTGTTCGCGCCGGGCACCAAGCTCAATGAGCGCGAGCTGTGCGAGACCCTTGGCATCTCGCGGACGCCGCTGCGCGAGGCGCTCAAGGTGCTGGCGGCAGAAGGCTTGATCGACCTGCTGCCCAACCGCGGCGCCAGCATCTCGCGCATGACCGAGGCCGAAGTCAGGGAGAGCTTCGAGCTGATGAGCGGGCTGGAGGCGTTTTCCGGCGAACTGGCCTGCGAGCGCATCACCGCGGCGGAACTCGCGCAGATCAAGGCGCTGCACTACGCGATGCTGGCTTGCCGCGCCCGGAACGACCTGCCGGGCTACTACAGCCGCAACCAGGAGATCCACGACCGCATCAACGAGGCCGCGCGCAACGGCGCGCTGCGGCAGACCTACCAGTCGATCAACCGCCGCCTGCAGGCGCTGCGCTTCCGCTCCAACCAGCAAAGCGGCAAGTGGGACGAGGCGGTCGAGGACCATGAAGAAATGATCCAGGCGCTGGAAGCCCGCGACGGCAAGCGCCTGGCGGCAGTACTGAAGCGCCACTTGCTGGAGAAGCGCGACGCGGTGTTGCCGCTGGTGTCGGGTGACGGCACTGACGCCAAGAATCTTCTGATCACTACCAACGCATAACCGCAGGGAGGCCTTTTTCCCAGCCAGGGCCGGATTTTTCTTGCCTCCACGCCGATACTGTATATATTTACAGTACCTGTATGGATGAACAGTGGAGCCCCGGCATGGAACACCTGATCCGCGTGCAAAACGACTATGACCGCCAGGTACTGGCCTGGCTGCGCGGCCGCATCGGCGATGCCGCCCTGCAGAGCGCGGTGCATCGGCTGGCGAGCCCGCGCAAGCCCTATCTGTCCACGCTCTGCCGCAGCCTGGGCATCCGCCCGCCCAGCCGGCGCCAGTTCGCCGCCGAGACGGCACGCATCCACCGCGCGGTGGGCGACAGCTACCTGGCCCGCATCAGGGAAATCCTGGCAAGAGCCCCGGCGCAGGAGGCCTCGCGCCAGTAGGCATTTGCCGATCACCGGCCATGCGCGGATCATCGGGCGCGTGCCGGACGTATCATGAAAGCCCCGTTGCCGTCACCCGGCAACGGGGCTTTGTGTTTCACAACGTATTCCTTCCTGCAAGGTCGACATGAGCGAACTCCGCATTCCCACCCGCGCCCTGCACCAGTGGGTCACCGCTCTCTGGCTTGCCGCCGGCAGCAGCACCCGCGAAGCGCAACTGACGGCCGATCATCTCGTCGGCGCCAACCTGAGCGGGCATGACTCCCACGGCGTCGGCATGATCCCGCGCTATGTGCTGGCGTGGCAGGCCGACGAGCTGCAGCTGAACCGGCAGGTCAGCGTGCTGCAGGACGGCGGCAGCCTGCTAAGCCTGGACGGCAACCGCGGCATGGGACAGGCGGTAACGGCGCAGGCCATGGAGATGGCCATCGCCCGCGCGCGCGAGCACGGCGTCTGCGTGATGGGGCTGCGCCAGTCGCACCACCTCGGGCGCGTGGGCCACTGGGCCGAGCAGGCCACGGCGGCGGGCCTGATCTCGATCCACTTCGTCAACGTGCTGTCCAAGCCGATCGTGGCGCCCCACGGCGGCTACGACGCACGCTACGGCACCAATCCGTTCACCATCGGCGTGCCGATGGCCGACGAGCCGCCGCTGGTGCTGGACTTCGCCACCAGCGCCATCGCGCTGGGCAAGGTGCGCGTGGCCCATAACAAGGGCGTGCCGGTAGGGGCCGGCTGCCTGCTCGATGCGCAGGGCGAGGCCACCACCGATGCCGCCGTGATGTACCCGCCCGCCGACACGCCGCAAGGCGCCTTGCGGCCCTTCGGCGAGCACAAGGGCCACGTGCTGGCGGTGATGTGCGAACTGCTCGGCGCCGCGGTCACGGGCGGCCATACCATCCGCCCGGAAACGCTGCGGCATGAGCATGCGGTCTGGAACAACATGCTGGCGATCGTGTTCGATCCTGCGCGGCTCGGCACCAGCACCTCGTTCGGGCATGAAGTGGCGGCCTTCGCCGACTGGATGAAAAGCGCGCGGCTACAGCCCGGCCAGTCCGGCATCCGTCTGCCCGGAGAACCGGAGCGTGCATTCCGCGCGGCCCGCGCGCAGCAGATCCCGATCGATGCCGGCACGCTGGCGCAGCTGGACGACGCCGCCGCGCGCGTGGCGGCGGCGCGGGCCAGCGCGCATCCCGCGCCTGGTCCGCTGTCTGCGCTGGCGCGCGGCTGACTATCATCAGATATGCGCCCGACGCGGTGCGCCACGCACGCACGGGTTGACGCCTGAACCCCTACCGGACACTGACATGAGCAAGATCGGCTTTATCGGGCTTGGCGTGATGGGCAAGCCCATGGTGCGGCACCTGGTCGACGGCGGGCATAGCGTGTTCGCCCATAGCCGCAGCGGCGTGCCGCAAGACCTGCAGGATACCGGCGTGAAGGCCTGTGCCAGCGCCGAGGACGTCGCCAGGCAGTCGGAGACCATCATCCTGATGCTGCCCGACACGCCCGACGTGGAGAAGGTGCTGTTCGGCGAGCGCGGCGTCGCCGATGGCCTGGCCGATACCGCGGGCGGCGTCACGGTGATCGACATGAGCTCGATCTCGCCGATCGCCACGCGCGAGTTCGCGCGCTGCATCGAGGCGATTGGCGCGGACTATGTCGACGCGCCGGTGTCGGGCGGCGAAGTCGGTGCCAGGGCCGGCACCTTGTCGATCATGGCCGGCGGCAAGCAGGAGGTGTTCGACCGCGTGCTGCCCATCCTGCAGCTGATGGGCAAGAACATCACGCGCGTGGGCGCGGCCGGCGACGGCCAGGTGGCGAAGGTGGCCAACCAGGTGATCGTGGCGCTGACCATCGAGGCGGTCGGCGAGGCACTGGTGCTGGCGGCCCGCGCCGGCGCCGACCCGGCGCGCGTGCGCGAGGCGTTGATGGGCGGCTTTGCCAGTTCGCGCATCCTCGAAGTGCATGGCGAACGGATGATCCGCCGCACCTTCGATCCGGGTTTTCGCATCGCGCTGCACCAGAAGGACCTCGAACTGGCGCTGTCGACCGCGCGCGAGCTGGGCGTGGGCCTGCCCAATACGGCGTCGTGCCAGCAGCTGTTCAATGTCTGCAACGGGTTGGGCGGCGCGGCCTGGGACCATTCCGGGCTGGTCCGGGCGATCGAGCATTTGTCTTCATTCGCCCTCGGCGATTCCGACGAGACCGGCGAGAGCGGCGACGCAAGGCCCGGCGGCTAAGCGCAAGACCGGCCCGCATGCCGCATGCAAACACCGCGCTGCTGACCGCGCTGGCGATGCTGGCGTTCGCCGGCAATTCGCTGCTGTGCCGGCTGGCGCTGAAAGGCACCACCATCGACGCCGGCACCTTCACGCTGGCGCGCGTCGCGGCCGCGGCGGCGGTGTTGTGGCTGATCGTGGTGGCGCGGCGGCAGGCCGGACGCCACGGCGCGGGCGCCATGACGCTGGGCGGCAACTGGGTATCGGCGCTGGCGCTGTTCTGCTATGCCGCGGCGTTTTCGTTCGCGTATGAACGCCTGAGCGCCGGCACCGGCGCGCTGCTGCTGTTCGCCGCGGTGCAGGCCACCATGACGGGCTATGGGCTCTACTCCGGCGAGCCGCTGCGCGCGCAGCAGTGGGTCGGCCTGGCGCTGGCACTGACCGGCCTGGTCTGGCTGATGCTGCCGAGCCTGGCGACGCCGCCGCTGGCCTCATCGCTGCTGATGATTGCGGCGGGCATCGCCTGGGGCGTTTATTCGCTGCGTGGCAAGCGCGCCGCGGATCCGGTCGAAACCACCGCGGGCAACTTCGTGCGCGCCGTGCCCATGGCGCTGGCCCTCGGTGCGGCGATCCAGGCGCAGCGCTCGCTGGATGCCCCGGGGCTCGCCTATGCGGTGGTGTCCGGCGCCATCACCTCGGGGCTTGGCTATGTGATCTGGTACGCCGCGGTGCCGCGCCTGCGCGCCGCGACCGCGGCCACCGTGCAGCTGAGCGTGCCGGTCATCGCCGCGGTGGGCGGCACCGCGTGGCTCGGCGAGGACCTGACCTTGCGGCTGGCGCTGAGCGCGGCGGCGGTGCTGGGCGGCATCGCGCTGGTGATCCTGGGCAAGCGGGCCGAGCGCGCCTAGCCCGCGCGGGGTACGCGCGCGTCGGCAAAGCCGCCGCCATGGAACACCAATGGGGTGCCCGGCGCGGCGCCATAGGCCACCACTTCCACGACGAACAGCACGTGGTCCCCCACCGTGCGCACCGAGCGATGCCGGCAGATAAAGTAGGCCAGCGTGCCGTCGATCAGCACCGTGCCGCACGGGCCGGGGCGATGGGCAATGCCGGCGAAGCGATCTTCGGCAGGCGCCGCAAAGCGCCGGCACACATCCAGCTGGGCGCTGCCCAGCACGTTGATCGCGTGGCAGGGCGCGGCGCGCAACACCGGCAGGCTGCCTGAGCTTCGCGCCAGGCACCACAGCAGCAACGGCGGCGCCAGCGACACGGAAGCGAACGCATTGATGGTCACGCCGACCGGGCGGCCATCGGCGCCGGCAGCGGTGACTACGGTCACGCCGGTGGCAAACTGCCCCAGCGCATCGCGCAAGGCGCGGCGCGCCGCGCCATCGTGGCCGATGGCGCAGGCGTCTTCGCCCTGGCCGCTGTCATTGCAGGCCTCGGTGTCGTAGGAGAGCTGGGCCAGGGCGGACATCATTGCGCTGCCGTGCGCACCTCGCCGGGGGGCGCATCGATATCCAGCCCCAGCGCCATGCGTCCGGCGTACTCCTGCTGGGCCCCGGCCTGCAGCGGATGGAAGCGTGCGCCCTGCGCATCGCGGAAGCGCCGCTCCAGCCCGGCATCGCGATAGAAGCCCGCGCCGCCGGCCAGGTCCATCGCCGCTTCCACCGTCGCCAGCACCGCGCGCGCCGCCAGCGTGCGGGCGCTCATGATGCGGTTGGTGGTGATCGCGCCCGGTGCCTGGCCGGCGGCGGCCGCGAACATCGCATCGAGCGCCAGCTGCGCGGCATCCGCTTCATTGCACAGCCGTCCCGCGGCCTCGACCGCATGCGCGTTCAGGCGCCGCTGGCGCGCCAGCTGCAGCGCGATATCCCGCGCGGCCTCGGCGATGCCGACGTAGACGGCGTAGATCAGCGGCAACGCGATCATCGCCACCGTATGCATCATCGGATGCCACACGCCTTGCGGGCGGCGCGCGGCAACGGCGGTGTCGGGCACCAGCACGCCTTCCAGCATGACATCGTGCGAGCCGGTGCCGCGCATGCCCAGCGTGTGCCAGTTCGACAGCACGCGCACGCCCGGCGTCTTCATCGGCAGCGCGAAATGCAGCACGGTGGGACCGGCCTGCGGGTCGTCATAGACCGCGCAGGTCATGAACAGGTCCGCCACCGGCGCGCCGCTGGCGAAGATCTTGCGCGCGTCGACGCGATAGCCGCCGTCGACGCGCGTAGCCTTGCCGCTGCCTTGCAGCCAGTCGGAGCCGCCGCTGCCCAGCAACACCAGCTGCTCGGCACCGACGCGCTTGAGCAGGCCCTCCACCGGCGCTTGCTGATTGCGCCAGCGCCATGCGGCCGTGGCCACCGGATGCGTATGCATGGCAAAGGCCAGCGCGGTCGAGCCGCAGTACTTGCCCAGTTCGCGCAGCACCGCGCCAAGCTCCTGGTGCGACAGCCCGGCGCCGCCCAGCTCTTGCGGCACCGCCGCGGCAAAGAAGCGGTGCGCGCGCAGGTCGTCATAGTTGGCGCTGACGAACTGCTCGCTCGCGTCGATCTCGGGCGCGCGGCCATCGAAGGTGCGGCCCAGCGTGGCGGCAAGGCCGATCCAGTCGGCCTGCGCGCCGGCGCTGGCATCCGCTGCGGAAAGGGTTTCCATGGTGTTGTCTCCGTCCGGTTATGGTGCGTGTCCCGCGCCGTTGTACGGCCACGGGCACGGTGCTAGTATCGGAGCCCGGTCCCCTCGCCCGTATGATCGGGCGTCCGGCTTTCTTGCGCGAAACCCCGGATCTGGAGGAATGTGGCCATGGATGCCTTGTCCGACCTCTTGCGCGCCGTGCAACTGAGCGGTGCCGTGTTCCTGAACGGCGAATTCAAATCACCATGGTGCCTGATCAGTGAAGCCGATGCTGAATTGCGCGCCGCGTTCCTGCCGCGCGCCGACCGCGTGGTCTCGTATCACCTGATCACCGAAGGTATCTGCTGGGCGCGCCTGGTCGACGACACCGGCCCCGGGGTGCGCGTCGAAGCCGGCGAGCTGCTGGTGGTGCCGCAGGGCGAGCCGCACGTGCTTGGCAGCGACCTCCACCTGCAGCCCTTGCCTTCTGCGCCGTTGGTGTATGACCTGCTGCGCAACAGTCCCGGCGAAGTCATGCGGGTCTCGTACGGCGGCGGCGGCGAACACACGCGCATGGTCTGCGGCTTTCTCGGGTTCGACGACACCATGGGCAATCCGCTGCTGACGTCGCTGCCGCGGCTGTTCAAGGTAGGTCTCGGGAGCGGGCTGGAATCCGCGTGGCTGGCCTCGGCGCTGGCCTTCGCCACCTCGGAGGCGGCGGAACCGCGCGCCGGCAGCGCCACCGTGCTGGCCAAGCTGTCGGAACTGCTCTTCGTGCAGGCGGTGCGGCGCTGCATCGACACCCTGCCGGCCAATGAAAGCGGCTGGCTCGCCGCGCTGCGCGACCGCTACGTGGCGCGTGCGCTGTCGCGCATGCATGCGCGGCCGGCCTATCCGTGGACTGTCGACGAACTGGCCGGCAACGTAGGCCTGTCGCGCTCGGCGCTGGCGCAGCGCTTCACCGACCTGCTGGGGCAGCCGCCGATGCAGTACCTCGCGCACTGGCGCCTGCGCACCGCCGCGGCCGAGCTGCGCAGCGGCAACCGCTCGATCAGCGAGGTCGCCGGCGCGGTCGGCTATGACTCCGAGGCCGCCTTCAGCCGGGCCTTCAAGCGTGAATTCGGATTGCCGCCGGCCAGCTGGCGCCGCAACTGCACCGAAGCGGCGCACGCATGAACGAAAACGGCCCGCGCCTGGGGCACGGGCCGTCGACCGGCCACCACGTGGCCGTCAGTGTCTTACATTTTCTGCTTGGTGTTTTCCGCCGCGCCCTGCACCTTCTCGCCGCCGCGCTCGATATCCTTGCCGGCACCGGCCATGGTGTTGCAACCCGTGACCAGCAGCATGCCAGCGAGGGCAAACAGTGCGTATAGCTTTCTCATGATGATCTCCTTGCTTCGTGTGGATGCGGCATGCGCCGCCAGGATAGAAGAGCTCGGAATGGCTTGACCGGGCAGCCTGTTGCCCAACCGGCAATTGGATCGTAGCAATCCGTGGCACGACGAAAAGTCGGCATTCGTCCTACCGCGATGTCAGCAGAACGCGCGACATGCCACGGCGCCATGCCGCACTACGACGGTGCCAAACCCGGCGTGCCGGCTGGTCCCGAATATGCTTGTAGGACTGCCACCGATAGCCCGCGCCCGCGGGATCCTATAAAACCCCAATGTCACTGCCAGCCATCACGGAGAACACCATGACGTCACGCAGCATCCATGTGCTTCCCGCCACGACCGGCGACTCCGAATACGCCAGCGAGGGGGAATGGGCGCTTACCATCGAGGGCCTGGAAAGCGGCCCCGACGACGCGGCATTGCACTTCCCGACGCAGGAAGCCGCCATCGCTGCCGGCTGGATGCGTGCCCGCGAGGATGGCGTGTCGCTGTGCATCCATGGCCGTGACGGCCTGGTGCGTGAACGCAAGATCTACTGCCGCGATGGCCGCGGCAATGCCCGCCTCGGCCGCTAGCGCCGTCTAGGCTGGCCCGCCGTCGCGGTGCCAGCTGCCTCGCCATCATTGCCTTGCGTGCCCGCTGACACAGCGGGCCGCAACCGTTCATTGCGCCGGATGCATTGAGTCGCATCAAAGTGTCGCGCATCTTCTGCTGAAAACCTCGGGTCCACCGCCAATACTGGAGTCAGGCCACTGGCCGACGACCAGGACAACCGAGACCCGCCATGCGTTTTCTTCTTCTCCGATACCGTCCGCTGGACATCTATCCCGACCCGCTCGACGCCAGGGTGGCGGAACTGCACGATCTTGCCGAAGACATCCAGGATCGCCACGCACGCAAGTGGCGCCGGCATGGCTCCATGCTGACCCGGCATGACGGCGCGCCGTCGGGCTTTCCCACCGGCGACCCGAAAACGCGGCACTGATGCGCCATGCAAGGACATTGCCTTTTCTGGCAGGAATGTGAACAAGTGTCATATCGGGTTGGCAAGACCATGACCCCTGCTGAAGAATGGTTATCCGCAGGCAAGGAACCCGATCGGCGGGTTCGCTGCCGCACCATTTTTCTGACGCAGCGACATGAATCGAACCACCCGGGAATGCGTGATGGCGTTGATTTCCAGCCTGCGTGCCAATGGGCCCATGCCCCGGCACCGGCTCGCCACCGCCAGCCGCCTGAGCGCCGCCGAGCTGACCCGCGCGCTCAAATCCGCCCGCCAGATGGGCGTCGTGGCCTATGACGGCGAGCCCGACCTGCCGCCCGAGGCCGAAACTCCGCTGGTGCTGACCGGCCGGCCGTTACCGCCGCCCCGGCGCGTCACTCCCGCGCCGCGCGACAACACCCCGCACTTCGAACCGCTGCTGGATGTCTGGGGCATCGCCCGGCCCGCCACGCTGCGGCGCGGACACGCTTCCTGACACGCTCCATGCCCATCGGCACGCTGGCTCGCGCGTGCCGTTCTTACAAAGGCAGGTAAGGCGCACACGCAAAAGTCGAGCCCGGCGCGCCGGCAACGGGCGCTTGCGCAGGGTACGGAACTTGCGCGACGCTTCAGGCTATGGCTTTCGCTTCCCCCTGAGCGTGCGCAATGAGGCAATACCATCCGCCCGGCACCACGGCGTCCCCAGCGCCCACGGCGTCGCCACCACCGCATGATCCCGCCCCGCCGCCCGGCTTCCAGTTCGAGCCCGGGCGCAACTGCTGGCGCGTCGAACCTTGCCGGCGCTTTGCCATGCTGGTCGACGCCGACGCCTATTTCCGTGCGCTGCGCGAGGCGCTGCCGCGGGCCGAGCACACCATCTTCATCCTGGGCTGGGACATCGACAGCCGCATGGAACTGGTCCCCGCCGGCGCGCAGGATGGCCTGCCGCCGGGGCTGCGCGACTTTCTGTGCGCGCTGGCCGACCGCCGCCCCGACCTGCGCATCTACATCCTGAGCTGGGACTACGCCATGGTGATGGCGATGGAGCGCGAATGGCTGCCTTCGGCCAGCGCGCACTGGCAGGCGCACCGGCATCTGTCGTTCCTGCTGGACGGCAATCATCCTCCCGGCGCATCGCACCACCAGAAGGTGGTGGTGCTCGACAACAAGGTCGCCTTCGTCGGCGGGCTGGACCTGACGCTGCGCCGCTGGGACGACAACCAGCACGCGCCCGGCGCGCCGCTGCGCATGGCCGAAGGGCGACCCTACGCGCCGTTCCATGACGTGCAGTGCGCGGTCGACGGCAGCGCGGCCGCGGCGCTCGGCAAGCTTTGCGCGGAGCGCTGGCTGCGCGCCAGCGGCAAGCAGCCGCGGCCGGTGGCACCGACCTCGTCGGATCCGTGGCCGCCGAGCCTGGCGCCAGAGCTGACCGACGTGCGCGTGGGCATCGCCCGCACCATGCCGACGTGCGAGGACGAGCCCGGCGTCAGCGAGATCCGCATGCTGCTGCGCGATGCCATCGCCTCGGCCCGGCACAGCATCTACATGGAGAACCAGTACTTCAGCTCCGGCGAGATCGCCAAGGCGCTGGCCGCGCGGCTGGGGCACGAGGACGGCCCGGATATCGTGCTGGTGTCGCGCCGCAACGAGAGCGGCTGGCTCGAGGCCCACAGCATGGGCGTGCTGCGTGCGCGCCTCTACCGGCAGCTGCGCGCGGCCGACAAGTTCGATCGCTTCCGCCTGTACTGCCCGACGATCCCCAACCTGCACCCCGAATGCGTCAACGTCCACAGCAAGGTGACGGTGATCGACGACGACTTCCTCACCATCGGTTCCTCCAATCTCAGCAACCGCTCGCTGGGGCTGGACACCGAGTGCAATATCGTGGTGGTCTCCGGCGGCGAGCCCCGCATCCAGACCGCCATCGCCGCGATGCGCGCGCGGCTGCTGGGCGAACACCTGGAGGTATCGCCCGAAGCATTCCAGGCCGAGGTGGCCGCCACGCGCAGCGTGCTCGGCGCGATCCGGAACCTGCAGCGCAGCGACGGCCGCTCGCTGGAAGACTATGTGCCGCCGCTGCCCGACGATGTCGATGCCGCGTCACCGGCCGCCAACCTGCTGGACCCGATCGAGCCGATCGACAGCGACCAGGTGCTGGCCGAGTTCGTCAGCCACGAGGCGCGCCCGCGCGTGCTCGGGCGCGTGGGGGTGATGGTGGCGCTGGCGCTGCTGATGGCGGGGCTGGCCTTTGCGTGGCGCTATACGCCGCTGCGCGAGTGGGCGGATTTCCGTGCCTTGCTGGGCGCCATCGAGCGCGTCGACGAGATGCCGCTGGCGCCCCTGGCCATGATGGGGGTCTACCTGGCCGGTGCGGTGACGATGCTGCCCGTGACGCTGCTGATCCTGGTCACGGTGGTTGTGTTCGGCCCGCTCTACGGCGCCGTGCTGGCCCTGTGCGGCACGGTGCTAAGCACCGGCGCCGGCTATCTGGCCGGGCGGCTGCTGGGGCGCCGCGCCGTGCGCCGCTTTGGCGGCAGGCGGCTGAACCGCGTCAGCCACCAGCTGGGCAAGCACGGCGTCGTCGCCATGGTGGTGCTGCGGCTGGTGCCGATCGCACCGTTCTCGCTGGTCAACATGGTGGTGGGCGCCTCGCGCATCAGCCTGCGCGATTGCCTGATCGGGACCGCGCTGGGGATGTTGCCGGGCATTGTGGTCAGTGCCTTGCTGGTGGACCGGGTCGCCGCGGCGGCGCGCGACCCGGGGCTGTTCACCTTTGCGCTGCTGGCGCTGGTGCTGCTGGTGCCTGCCTCGCTGCTGCTGGTGCTGCGCCGGCGACGGCGCAATGCAGCGCGCGGCGGCCGCCACGACGATCCGCCCGGCCCCGGCTCGCGTTTGTCGCGGCTGGCGCGGATCGCCGGCGAGCGTTCCTGACACTCACGGCTGGCGGCGGTAGGTGGCCTTCACGATCTGCGTCCACTCGCCGTTTTCGCCCTGCATGTACGAAGTCAGCTCGCGGTGGTTGTCGTCGCGGAACGTGATCACGTCGCGGTACTGCACCATGCGGCCGTTGCCCGAGCAGTCCGGTCCTTCGGCGCGAAGCGTCAGCTGCTGGCCGCCCGCGTCGAGGTCGCCTTCGTAGACCCACAGGTGGGTCATCATCGAGCCGATGAAGGTGCCGACAAAGTGCTTGCGCGCCGGATCGTAGCCCAGCGTCATGACCGTCGATGCCGGGCCGCAGCCGGGCATGTCGCCCTGGGCTACGCACTGCACCCAGACGTCGCCGATCGCGCTGACCCGCTCCGGAATCTGCCAGGTCTGCACCGGCTGGTCCGGTCCCATGACGGCCTCGCCCTCCGCCAACCAGTTGCCAACCAGGCGTTGCAGCCAGCGGTGTTCCTTTTGTGCTTCGATTTGCATTTTCGGTCTCCAGTGAATGGGTAACGGCCGGGGTGCGGCGGTTGCCGCGAGCATTTGTGGATGCTGTACACATAGACTAGCAAACGAAATGGACAGCGTCCACATTAAATTGCAACAGCCGGCACTGAGGGGGACAGACTGAGCTTATTGCGGCAGGCGCAGCTTGGGCACGGCAAAGCGGTTGCCCTGGGCGCGGCGTACGTCGCACTGGACCTTGGCCTCGCGTACGGCGCCGTCCTGAGCCAGGTATTCGACATCGGCCACCACGCTGTAGTTGTCCTTGTCGATCTGGCGCGCGGTGGCGGACACCCACTTGAAGCTGCCGGGATTGGGCAGCGCCGCCTTGACCGCTTGCTTGCAGGCGGCCTCGGGCGCCCCCTCCTTGCCGGGCGGCCGCGATGCATCCTGCCTGGCCGCGGCCAGCGCGGCCGGCACGCCCGCGGACAACGCTACCGCGAGCGCGGTAGACAGCAAACGTGGGGAAAGCGGCGAGAACATCCTGGACTCCTGCGACTGGGCGGCGCCGGATCGCACCACCCTGGCGCCGGCGTCGATGCAGTTCAGGCCGCGGCGCGCATGCAAAAGTTCCCTTGTCGCCACAGCCAGCGGCCCTAACGCCGCACGCAGGCCTTGTAGGTGAACTTGTCGCCGCGGAACATGAATTCCGAAAACGCCAGCGGCCGGTCGTCGATGTCGTGCGGCGTGAAGCGGATGCGCAGCAGCGGCTCGCCCGGCTCGACCTTGAGCCGGCGCGCGCTTTCCGCGCTGGCGGGGATCGCCGCGCTTTCCGTGTGCAGGTACTTGAGGCGATAGCCCAGTCGCGCCTCCACGATCATCAGCGCGTCGTTGTTTTCCAGGTCGTGCTCGAGCATCGCGCGCATCAGCGCTTCGGGCGCCATGGTCACGCCGACCGCCACCGGCGTGCCGCCCACGGACTTGAGCGTGGTCACGCTCAGCAGCTTGCTGCCGGGGGGCATGCGCAGCGCGTCGGCGGCGATGGCCGGCGCGGTAATCAGCCGCGTCGACAGCAGCTTGCCGTGCGCTTCGTGGCCACGGGCCCGCATGTAGTCGTAGAAGCCGGTCAGCGGCCCCAGGTCGGCCTGCCCCGCAGGGCGGCTGACAAAGCTGCCCTTGCCGTGGACCGTTTCGATCAGTCCTTCCGCCAGCAGCGATGCCAGCGACTGGCGCACGGTGATGCGGCTGACGCCGAACTCCGCCATCAACTCGGCTTCCGAAGGCAGCTTGATGCCCGGCGTCCATTCGTTGTTGACGATGCGCTGGCGCAGCGCGCCTTCGATCTGCTTGAAGCGGGGCAATGAGCTGGTTGTCACGAGATTCGAGGGATTCATGGGGACGGCCCATGCGGGCATCTACTTATCATAACAACGTTGACTCATCATAACATGTTATGACAACATCGGCCGGGCATCATCCATGACAAGACCAGTCGCGCCGGCCTGCAAGGGCCTCCACGTGACGGCGCACGCATACGGAGACAACCGATGCCAGACCTAAGCGCATTGCTGCAACCGCGCACCATCGCCGTGATCGGCGCATCCACCCAGCCCGACAAGGTAGGCGGCATGCCGGTGCGGCTGCTGACCGAGCTGGGCTACGCCGGCCGCATCGTCCCGGTCCACGCCACCGCCAGCGAAGTGCAGGGGCTGGCCGCGGTGCCGACCCTGGACGCGCTGGATGCGCCGGCCGACCTGGCCATCGTGGCGCTGCCGGTCAGTGCCAGCCTTGACGCGATGCGCCAGCTGGCGCGCAACGGCACGCGCGCCGCGGTGTTCTTTACCTCCGGCTTTGCCGAGACCGGCGGCAATGGCATCGCGCTGCAGGCCGAGCTGGCGGCGCTGGCGCAGGCCCATGGCATCACGCTGCTGGGACCGAACTGCCTGGGCGCGATGAACCTGCGCGAGCGCGTGTTCGCCACCTTCTCGCCGATCCCGCTCGGCGGGCTGCCGCCGGTCGGCGAGGTCGGGCTGGTCAGCCAGAGCGGCGCGTTCGGGGCCTATGCCTTCGCGCTGGCGCGCGAGGCCGCGCTGGGCCTGAGCCACTGGGTCACCACCGGCAACGAAGCCGGCCTGCATGTGGCGGACGTGATCGAATGGCTAACCCGGGACGATGCCACGCGCGTGATTCTGGCCTACCTGGAAGGCTGCCGCGACGGCACCCGCCTGCGCCGCGCGCTGGCGGCGGCGCGCGCAGCGGGCAAGCCGGTGGTGGTGACCAAGGTGGGCACGACTGAAGCCGGCGCGCGCTCCGCGCAATCGCATACCGCCAGCCTGGCGGGCGAAGACGCGGTCTACCAGGCGGTGTTCGATGAATACGGCGTGTTCCGCGCCGATACGCTGGAGGAATTCTTCCGGCTCGGCTACGTGCTGTCGCGCGGGCGCCGGCCGACGCGATGGCAGGCTTCGGCGAAGGAGCCGGCCAACGCCGTCACCCCGGTCGCGCTGGTCACTGTCTCCGGCGGCATCGGCATCATGATGGCCGACCAGGCCGAGGCGCTCGACCTGCCGCTGCCGCCGATGCCCGAAGCCCCGGCCGCGGCGCTGCGCAGCGCGATTCCGTTCGCCAGCACCGCCAACCCGATCGACGTCACCGGCCAGGTGGTGGCACAGCCCGAGGTGTTGCTGGGCGCCATTGCCGCTGCCGCACAAAGCCCGGACTACGGCAGCGTGGTGGCCTTCCTGGCCGGCGGCGTAGGCTCGCCGCGAATCTGGCCCGGACTGCAGGACACCGTCGACGCCCTGCACCGCAGCGGCACCGCGGCGCCATTGCTGTTCAGCGGCCTCGCCGATGAAGACAAGCGCCGCTGGCTGGAAGCGCGCGGCGCGCTGGTGTTCCGCGAACCGGCGCACGCGGTGCAGGCCGTGGCCGTGCTGGCCAGGGCCGCGGCGCAAGCCGCGGCGGCACAGGAGCCCATCCCCGCAGCGGCCGCCGCCGACAGCCTGCCCGTTCCCGATGTCCCGCCCGGCACCACCGCCTTGTCCGAGTTCGAAGCCATGCAATGGCTGGCCGCCTGCGGCATCCCCACCGCGCCGCACGGCCTGGCGCGCGATGCAGACGAGGCCGCGCGCATCGCCGACACCATCGGCTATCCGGTCGCGATCAAGCTGTGCTCGCCGGACATCCTGCACAAGAGCGATGTCGGCGGCGTGGTGCTGAACGTGGCCGACGCGCAGGCGGCCCGCACCGCCTTTGCCCAGGTGCAGGCCGCCGCGGCCAGCCACGGCACCTCCGCGCGCTTCGACGGCGCGCTGGTCGCCGGCATGGTGCGCGGCTGGGGCGAGTTGATGGTCGGCGTGCGGCGCGACCCCGTGTTCGGGCTGGTGGCGCTGGCCGGCATCGGCGGCACCGCGGTGGAGATCTTTCGCCAGACCGCGTTCGGCCTGGCACCGCTGAGCCATGCTCGCGCGCGCACCATGCTGCGCGCGAGCCGTGCCGAGGCCCTGCTGTCGGGCCACCGCGGCCATCCCGCGATCGACGCCGCGACCGTGGCCGAGGTGCTGGTGCGCGTCTCGCAGGCCGCGGCGGCGCTGGGGCCGCGGCTGGACACACTCGAAATCAACCCGCTGATCGTCACCGCGCGCGGCGTGGTCGCCGCCGATGCCGTGGTGACCCTGCTCGCGGCGGAGCCCGACAGCCACACGAACAGACCCAACGAGGAGACCACCCGATGAACCAACCCGCTGCGCCCTTCCTTGCCGGCGCTCCCATCGACACCCCGCAGGAAGCCCTGACCGCCGCCGCGGCACTGCCGCTGGTGCTGGCCACCTACCCGCTGTTCGAAAGCCTGCGCACCTGCCGCCTGCAGACTTCGGTGGCGCAGGCCACCGGCTACGGGCGCGCGCCGGTCAACACGCTGTCGGCCAGCACCCAGCCGTGGACGCACCGCGACCGCGACATCGTCACGCCGGCCAATGACCTGCTCTACTTCTGCGCCTGGGTCAACCTGGCTGACGGTCCCGTCACGCTGCACGTGCCGGCACTCCCGGATGCGCGCCGCTACTACGTGGTGGAACTGCTCGACGCGTGGACCAACAACTTCGACAACCTGGGCCCGCGCAACGTGCCCGCCGCGGGCGCCGACATCGTGCTGGCCGGCCCCGGCCAGCATGCCGACGGCGCGCACGTGGTGCATTGCCCCACGTCGCTAGTCTGGCTGCTGGGCCGCGTGCTGGTGACCGGCACCGACGACCTGCCCGCCGCCAGCGCCTTCGAGCAGGGCTTCCGCCTGTCCGGCGGCAGCGCGCGGCAACCCGCCTGCGTGCGCGACTGGCAGGACAGCGGCGAGCCGGCGCTCGACTTCTTCGCCAACGTCTTGAACGCGCTGCGTGAGTATCCGGCCGAGCCTTCCATGGCTGGCCTGCTGTCGCTGCTGCGCAAGTGCGGCATCCGTGCGGGCGAGCCGGTCGACGTGGGCGCGCTGCGGCCGGCGGTGCAGCAGGGCCTGGTGCGTGCGTGGCGCGAAGGCATGGCGCTGATCGAAGCCAATACCCGCAGCCATGCGCGCAAGAGCTGGACCTACAGCCTGCTGCTGGGCCGCTATGGCGACGACTGGATGCAGCGCGCCGTGACCGCGATGAAAGGCCTGGGCGCGCTGCGCGCCGACGAAGCCGTCTACGCCGCCGCCGACTACGATGCCGACGGCGAACTGCTGCATGGCCGCCACAGCTACGCGCTGCACTTCCCGGCCGGGCACCTGCCGCCGGCGCAGGCGTTCTGGTCGGTTTCGCTCTACGGCGCCGACCGCTTCTTCACCGACAACGCGATCGGCCGCTATGCGCTCGGCGACCGCAGCCCGGGGCTGCAATACGACGCCGATGGCGCGCTCACGCTGACGATCTCGCACCAGCGCCCCGCGCAGGCACAGGAGAACTGGCTGCCGGCACCGGACGCCCCGTTCTACCTGATCCTGCGTCTGTACCACCCCACCGACGGCTTCATCGCCGGCGACTACGTGATCCCGCCGCTGCGGCGCATCGCCTGAAGGAGGCCGCCCATGACAACCCACGACAACTCCCTCGACGCGCTCGCCCGCGACGCGGTGCGCTATACGCTGCCGCTGTATGAAATGGCGCGCATGCGCGCCGCCACCTGCCCGCGCCGCGACAGCGCCGGCACCTTTGCCGGCGATGGCCCCGATTCCACGCTGCGCTGGATCAACACCGTCACGCACGTGCGCGCGCTGCTCGGCCCGCAACACCGGCAGGTGGTCACACCGAACAACGACACGCTCTACACCAACGCCTGGCTCGACCTGTCGCGCGGCCCGCTGCTGCTCGACGTGCCCGACTGCCACGGCCGCTACTACGTGCTCGGGCTGCTCGACGCCTATACCAACCCGTTCGGCTACATCGGCACCCGCACCACCGGCATGCAAGGCGGCACCTGGCTGCTGCACGGGCCGGCCTGGCGCGGCGAGGTGCCGGCCGGCGCCACGCCGCTGCCCTGCCCCACCGATGCGGTCTGGATCATCGGCCGCATCCTGGCCGACGGCGAAGCCGACCTGGCTGGCGCGCATGCCTTGCAGGACGGCATCCGCCTGCGCCGGCCCGACGGCACCGCCGCCGCGAGCGTGATCGACGCCGGCATGCATGCCGGCGAGCGCCCTGGCGACCCGGACCGCTACGCCGCCATCATCCGGCGCATGCTGGCCGAGAACCCGCCGCCCGCCGCCGAAGCGGACCTGGTGCGCAGCTTCGCCACCGCCGGCATCGGCAGCGCGACGCCGCTGACGCCGGCGCAACGCACTGCGCTGGCAGCCGCGCTGGCGCACGTCGATGCCGAACTGTCCGCGCCCAAAGCTTCCGCGCTGGGCGGCGGCTGGTCCCTGCCGGTGGAAATCCGCACTTCGTTCGGCGCGCAATACGCGCTGCGCGCCGAGGTGGCGCGCAACTACATCGGCGCGCTGGGGATCGAGGAAGCCATGTACCTGATGGCCGATCGCGATGCCGACGGCCTGCCGCTGGACGGCACGCACCAGTACGAACTGGTGTTCCCCGCGCAAGGGCTGCCGCAGGTGGGCGCGTTCTGGTCGCTGACCATGTACCGGAAATCGGACTGCATGCTGGCGGAAAATCCGCTGCAGCGCTATTCGCTCGGTGACCGCTCGCCAGGCCTGCGCGCGGCGCCGGATGGCAGCCTGCGCATCGTGCTGGGCGCGCGCGCGCCGGCGGACGCCGCCGATACCGGCAACTGGCTGCCTGCGCCGCCCGAACCGTTCTACGTGGCATTGCGCCTGTACGTCCCCGGCCGCGCGCACCTGGAACGCACCTTCCGCTACCCCGCCATCCGCCACATCAAGGAAGCATCATGAAGCGAACCATAGTCTTCGCCCGGGCCGTGCTGACGGCCGGCGTGGCGCTGCTGTGCCTGGGCAGCCCGACGCAGGCGCAAACCTATCCGTCGCGGCCGGTCAAGCTGGTGTCGCCCTACGGCGCAGGCGGCTCCAACGACATCTCGGCGCGCATCCTGGCCGAGGCGCTGAGCGGCAAGCTCGGCCAGCAGGTGGTGGTCGAGAACAAGCCCGGCGCCGGCACGCGCCTGGCCACGGAGCAGGTGGCGCATGCCGCGCCGGACGGCTATACGCTGCTGTGGGCGGCCGCGCCCTTCGCCATCAACACCGCCGCCGGCATCGCGCAGCGCTATGACGTACACAAGGACTTCGTCGCGGTGGGGCCGCGCGTGCTGGGGCCGATCTTCCTGATCGTCAATGCCAGCTCGCCGGCGCGCACGGTGGCCGACTTCGTGCGTATGGCCAGGGACAAGCCCGACGGCGTGACGGTGGCCTCGCCGGGCGCCGGCTCGGGCCCGCACCTGAGCGCCGAACTATTCGGGCAGGTCGGCAAGTTCAAGCTGCTGAGCGTCCACTACCGCGGCGACGCCACCGCCTACACCGAGTTGCTGGCCGGCCGTGCCGACGCCACGCTGACCGCCATCACCTCGGCGCTGCCCTTTATCAAGGCCGGCAAGCTGCGCGTGCTGGCGGTGGCGTCGGAGCAGCGCACGCCGGTCTATCCCGATGCGCCAACCTTCGCCGAACAGGGCTATCCGGGCATGGTCGGCTACGGCTGGTTCGGGCTGGTCGCGCCGGCCGGCACGCCGCCCGCCGTCACCGAGCGGCTCAACCGCGAGGCGTCGGCCGTGCTGGCCGATGCGCAAACGCGCAACAAGCTGCTTGGCCTGGGCCTGGAGCCGCATCCCGAGCGCGGCAGCGCGTTCTCGGCCTTCATCGACCAGGAGATCGGCAAATGGGGCAAGCTGATCCAGGCGCGCGGCATCAAGCTGGACTAGCGTACGAACGCACAGCGTCCGAGCAAAGGCAAACCGTGACATCGCATAAAACAGGAGACCACGCCATCATGAAGACCGTTGCCCGTTTTTCGCCGTCGCTGCGCGGCACGCTGCTGCGGACCGCGCTGCCCTGGCT
Organism: Cupriavidus sp. SS-3; assembly: GCF_035818815.1. Lineage (NCBI taxonomy): Bacteria > Pseudomonadati > Pseudomonadota > Betaproteobacteria > Burkholderiales > Burkholderiaceae > Cupriavidus > Cupriavidus sp. SS-3. The sequence continues at coordinate 48,254 of NZ_JAYLVT010000028.1, read as the reverse complement.
CGGCATCGCGGCGCTCGCCGTCGCGCCCGTGGCCGCGCCGGCACAGGGCGCCTACCCGGCCAAGCCCATCCACCTGATCGTCGCCTATCCGCCGGGCGGCCTTACCGACACGCTGGCGCGCGCCGTCGGCGACGGCCTGTCGCGCCAGCTCGGCAAGACCGTGGTGGTCGAGAACAAGGGCGGCGCCGGCGGCATCATCGGCACCGACTATGTCGCCAAGGCGGCGCCGGACGGCTACACCCTGCTGATGACCATTCCGGGCCCGATCACTTCCAACCTGGCCCTGTACAAGAAGCTGCCCTACGACCCGCGCACCGACCTGCGCCCGGTCTCCGACATCGCCACCGCGCGCACGGTGCTGGCGGTCAACAGCAGCGTGCCGGCCAGGACCGTCGCCGAACTGCTGGCCTATGCCAAGGCTTCGCCCGGCAAGCTGCGCATGGGCTCATGGGGCGCGGGCACGCAGCCGCATACCATCCAGACCTATTTCGCCAGGCAATACCAGGTCGACATGCTGCACGTGCCCTACCGCGGCGAAGGGCCGATGGTGACCGACCTGCTGGCCGGCCAGGTCAACGTGACGGTGGGCTCGGTGACCGCGCTCAAGCAGCATTTCGCCACCGGCAAGCTGCGTCCGCTCGCGGTCACCGGCACGCGTCGCGCACAGGCGCTGCCGGACGTGCCCACCTTCACCGAGGCCGGCTACGCCGACGAGCCGTTCCGCCTGACCGGCCCGATCACGCTGATGGCGCCCGCCAAGACGCCGCAGGACATCATCGACCGCCTCGGCCGCGAAACCGCGAGCCTGGTCGCCAGCGCCGACATGCAGCGGCGCATCGTCGACATGGGCGCGGAGCCGCTCGGCACCACCCCGGCGCAGGCCGAGGCGGCCTACAAGGCCTACCTGCCGGTGGTGCTGAAGCTGACGGCTGATACGGGGGTGACGCTCGACTGAGGGAGTGGAGAGGCGTCGGCAGCGGCGTGATACAGTGCCCGGGCGCGGCACATGGCCGCGCAAGCCCTACCGCCCGCATGAAAACGCTGCTGATCGTCTACCACACCATGACCGGCGGCACGCGCCAGATGGCCGCGGCCGCCGCTGATGCAGCACGCCGGCAGCCCGGCGTCACGGTCGTGCTCAAGACCGCCGCCGAGGCCGGCCCCGACGATGTGCTGGCCGCCGACGGCTACCTGTTCGCCACCCCGGAGAACCTGGCCGCGATCGCGGGCATGATGAAGGACTTCTTCGACCGCTGCTATTACCCCGCGCTGGACCGCATCAACGGCCGGCCATACGCCGCCATGATCTGCGCCGGCAGCGACGGCCAGAACGCGCTGCGCCAGCTCGAGCGCATCGCCACCGGCTGGCGCCTGAACCGCGTCGCGCCCGGCCTGATCGTCTGCACGCATGCGCAGACGCCGGAGCGCATCCTCGCCCCCAAGCAGATCGAAGCCGCCGACCTGGCGCGGTGCGCCGAGCTTGGCGAGGGCCTGGCCGCGGGGCTCGGCCTGGGGGTGTTCTAAGGCCGTCCCGGCCATCGGGCAACCGGGGCGCGGAGCGGGAACGGGACTTGCACGTCCCACGCATTCCCTTTGCAAACCCTCGCCATGGAAGACCCCGAAATTACCGCTTCAGAAGCCCGGCGCGATCCGCTTGCCGGCACGGCGCGCGGCGTGATGCGCGTGGTCGATGCGCTGACGCAGACCGCGCTGGTGGTGGCCACCGCCACCCTGGCCTGGGCGCTGTGGCGCCGTTCCGATGCCTATGCGTGGTTCGGCGGGCTCGGCCCCGGCACCGCGGTGACGCTGGCGGTGTTGGTCACGCTGGTGGCGCTGCTGGGGGTCTGGATGGGCGTGCGCACCTGGCGGCGCGTAGGGTGATGCGTCGCTAATCCTTACAACGCCACAGTAAAAACTCGCCACAAACCCCAGAGGACATGCGGTGCCTGACACTTCGCTTCGCCGCACCAGCCTGCTTGCCGTCGTCACCGGTGCGTCGTCCGGCATCGGCTACGAACTGGCGCGCTGCTGCGTGCAGCGTGGCTATGACCTGGTGATTGCCGCGGACGAGCCGCAGATCGAGGTCGCCGCCAGGCAACTGCGCGACCAAGGCGCCGAGGTCACGGCGCTGCTGGCGGACCTGTCCACGCCCGACGGCGTCGAACAGGTCTGCGCGGCACTGGGCAGCCGCCGCGTCGACGTGCTGTGCGCCAACGCCGGCCGCGGCCTGGGCCACGCCTTCCTGGACCAGGACTTCGCGGCAATCCAGCGCGTGGTGGAGACCAACGTGACCGGCACCCTGCACCTGCTGCACCGGGTCGGGCAGCTCATGCGCGCGCAGCACGAGGGGCGCATCCTGATCACGGGATCGATCGCCGGTTTCGTCCCGGGCACCTGCCAGGCCGTGTACAACGCAACCAAGGCCTTCCTGGACTCCTTCTCCTACGCGCTGCGGCACGAGCTGCGGCACACCGGCGTGTCGGTCACCTGCCTGATGCCCGGCGCCACCGAAACCGATTTCTTCGAACGCGCGGATTTGCTCGATACCCGGCTCGGCCAACAGAAAAAGGCCGATCCCGCCGAGGTGGCGCGGATCGGTTTCGATGCCATGATGCGCGGCGAGGGCGAGGTGGTGCCGGGCTGGCAGAACAAGCTGCGCGCCGCAATCGCCATGGTGACGCCCGCCGACGTGCTGGCCGAGCAGCATCGCCGCATGGCCGAGCCGCAGCACGCGCCGGGGAGCGCCCCGGCAGCACCGGCGGACAAGCCGCCGGCGCCGTAATTCCGCATCAGCCCATGCGCGTGGTGCCGCCGGTGCCGTCGCGTCCCTGGCCGGGACCGCCGCTGCCGGTTTCCATGCCGCCGCCATAGCTGCTGGCGCTGGAGCCCGTGGCACTGCCTGAACTGCTGATGCCGCTGACGCGCCCCTGGCCGGACCCGCCGGACTGCGCTCCGGCCTGCCCGCCAGACTGCGCTCCTTCGGTGATCCCCGACACGCCGAACGCGCCCGGCGCGCCCAGGCGCACCGCGTTATGGATCTCCCGCACGCCGAAGACATCGTCGACGATGTCCTCGATGCAGTACTTCTGGCGCCGGTCGCGCACGTTGCCGGTCAGGCGCACCACGCCGCCCTGCACTTCGACTTCCACCTCGCGCACATCGACATGGCGCGCATGCGCGAGCCGTTCGCAGATGTCCTCGCGGATGCGCTCGTCGCTGCGCTGGTAGCCCTTGGGCCCGACGCGGTCGCGCCCGCGCGGCATCTCGCGCGACGCATTGCCGCGGCTGTCGCCGCCGCTGTCGCCCCACTCGTCGCGCACCTCGCTGCCGCGGCGCCAGGCTTCGTCCTCTTCCCATGGCGGGCGCCGGGCGGAGGTTTCCCAGACGCGCTGCGCCGGGCTGGAGCGGCCGCCGTAGTAGCCGGACTCGCGCACGTCGCTGTCGTGTCGCTGGCGGCCTTCATAGCGGCCTTCGCCGTAGTCGCGCGCGGGGCCGCCGCGCTGGCCGTAGCGCCCCTCGCCGTAGCCGCCCGGATCGCCGCCGCGCGGGTCGCCGCGATTGCGGCGGGATTCATCGGCGTCGCGGTCCTCGCGCCACCAGGAGCCGCCGCCTTCATTTCGGAATGGATGCATCGCTGTCTCCAAGGGTTGAGCTTCCGGCGCGGCCCGGCGGGCCGCGCCGCCAGTCACCGGGGCGCAAGTTCCATACCATTGGCGGGCATGGAGGACGGCACGCCTGCCGCGCGCCGCGCGCCAAAGCAAAGGCGGGCGCCACCAGTAAAGGGCGCCCGCCTTTGTCACGCAACCGGGTTGCCGCGGGATTGCCTCTGGGGTTACCTCGTCATGCGGCCAGGGGAGTGAGGCCGCGCGGGGCATCGTCCTCGTCTTCATGCACGATCAGCACCACACCGCGCCGCTTGGCCGCGGCCATGCCGATGTTGACGGCGACGTCGCGGTCGTCGCATTGGACCAGGCCCTTGCGCGCGCTTTCGACCGTCAGTTCCCAGCCCTGAGCGGTCTGCCTGATCAGGAAGTTTGCAGCCATGGGTTGCTCCCTGTCGTTGGTGTTCTTGCAGCGTAGCCGATGGGCAGAACCGTTAAATCGGCGTCTGTCCGATAGCTTGTGGGCGCTTCTCCTACAGTCGTCCTGGATGGCGTGCCGGACACCGACAAATTGCGCCAACAACAGGCCCCGGCAAACTTGATGCTGTCGATCGTGGAATTGCGATTGTTGACAAGAATCACGGATATAAGCCGACTGCGATCGAAGAATCGTCCTCCATCACGCAAAACCGGACCCGCGGGACGCAGGCGGACAACGCCGCACTGTGGCACGCCCCGGCAGGAGGAGACCATGGACGCAAACCCTGTCGCCGCCGTTGGCGGCCCCGGCGCGGCGGCTTCCCGCCCTTTACTTGCACCTGTACCGGCCCCCGCCCGCAAAAGCATGCTGCACGACCTGGAGCAAACCCGGCTCGCGATCGAATTGATCGGCCTGGGGGCGCGCCTGCAGGTGCTGGAGGCGGAGGTGTCGCTGCCGCGCGAGCGGCTCACCCGCCTGTACAAGGAGCTTTGCGGGGCGTCGCCGCCCAAGGGGATGCTGCCGTTCTCGACCGACTGGTTCCTGAGCTGGCGCCCCAACGCCCATGCCTCGATGCTGCTCGGCGCCTACCGCTTCATGATCCGCGCCGGCCACCTGGACGGCATCCGTGCCACCCTGGCTGGCTTCCGCATGTATCGCGAGCACCTGAGCGCCACCGGCGAGACCGCCCAGCTCAGCTTTACCCGCGCCTGGATGCTGGTCCGCTTCTATGAGCGCGGCATGTTGCGGCTGGCGCGCTGCCAGTGCTGCCGCGGCGAGTTCGTGGTGTGCGCCCACGATGCGCGCCAGCGCTACACCTGCGGCCTGTGCCTGCCGCCGGCACGCGCGGGCAAGTGCCGCAAATCCGGACCCGCCGGCGCATGAACGCCGGTGCCGCACCGGCTCCATTGTCTGCTGCCGCACAGTCCGGCCACCCGCACCCTTCCATGATGGATGCACCCGACCACCCCGCCCCCGGCGCATCCGGAGCCTCGCCCATGTTCAAGATCCCCATGCTCGGCAAGATGCTGGGCACACCCGCGCCCGAGGCCGGCGGCAAGGCCCGCGCCGAGCCGCCGCCGGCGCCGTCCGGCGCCGGCGCGCCGCGCAAGGGCATGCCGGAACAGCTTGCGCAGAACCTCAAGACCCAGGGCGACGCCATGATCCAGTACGGCGCCCGGCTGCTGGTGATGCGCGAGATGCTGTGCGCCATGGCGGTGGCGCTGCCGCCCGATGCGCGCGCCAGCGCCCAGCGGCAGTTCCGGCAGCGCATCGACCAGTTGCTGTCGCTGACCGACGATCACGTGCTGCCGGCCGAATTCCACACGGCGCTGCTGGCCGAGGTCAATTACTACCTCGGCGAGTTGAAGCAACGCTGACGGCCCCGCGCCGTGCGCGTTGCCCCGGCCGGTTTTGCTGTCAGGCCGCGCCGGGTCCGCACTATCCGCTCGCTATCCCCGCGCGGTGAGGTTGCGCAACCGACTTCTGTTGCCGGTTTGATACCGGTCGTAACGGCCATTCCTGGCCCCCTGCCATCGTGCTACAGTGCGCCCTCAGCACAAAGCTGCGCAGCGACGCATAGCGCACTCCAGCGGCCCGCAACCGGGCGCCGCGGGGATGGCGCGCCAGCGTAGCGCGCGCTTGCCGCTCGCCACCCCTTTGGCGCCGAACCATTGCCGCGCAGCCGCCTGTCCGCGGGTCCGCCCCGACCGCCGCTGCCGCCCCCAGGATCTTCATGACGCACCAGCTCCAGGCTGCGCTCACCATCGCCGCCTTCAAGCTCTTTGCCGCCTTGCCCTACGGCGTGACCGCCCGGCTCGGCGACGCCCTCGGCAAGCTGCTGTACCGCATCCCCAGCCGCCGCCGGCGCATCGTCCATACCAACCTGGCACTGTGCTTCCCGGACATGGACCCGGGCAAGCGCGAGCGGCTGGCGCGCGACCACTTCGGCCATGTGCTGCGCAGCTACCTGGAGCGCGGCGTGCAGTGGTTCGGCAACGCCGAGCGGCTGGGCAAGCTGGTAGAGCTGGATTCGCGCATCGACCTGGCCTCGTGCGCGGAGCATCCGACCATCTTCATGGGCTTTCATTTCGTCGGCATCGAGGCCGGCTGCATGTTCTATTCGATGCGCCACCCGGTGGCATCGCTGTACACGCGCATGTCGAGCCCGCTGCTGGAGCAGATCTCGCGCACCCAGCGCGGGCGCTTCGGCGCCGAGATGATCCCGCGCAACGGCAGCGGCAAGCAGGTGGTGCGCACGCTGCGCGCCGGCTGCCCGGTGATGCTGGCCGCGGACATGGACTTCGGCATCAACGATTCTGTGTTCGTGCCGTTCTTCGGCGTGCCGGCGTGCACGCTGACCTCGGCCTCGCGCCTGGCCAGCCTGACCGGCGCGCGCGTGGTGCCGTTCACCACCGAAGTGCTGCCCGACTACCGCGGCTACCGGCTGCGCGTATTCGACCCGCTGGAGGGCTTTCCCTCCGGCAGCGTCGAAGAGGACTCGCGCCGCATGAACGCCTTCCTCGAAGCCCAGATCGCCACCATGCCGGAGCAGTATTACTGGATCCACCGGCGCTTCAAGAACCGCCCGGAAGGCATGCCGCCGGTGTACTGACGCGGCTAGCCCGCGGCGCGCCGCCAGGCTTGCTGGATCTCGGCCACCAGCCGCTCCAGCTGTGCGGCATAGCGGGCGTGGTCGCGGCGGCGCTCGGTGTCGTTGAACGGGTAGCTGATATTCAGCCCGTACAGCTGCTGGTCCGGGCCGGAAAACGCCGCGCCCACGGCCAGCAGATGCCCCGGCTGGTAGGCCGCGGTGCAATGGCCGTGCCGCTGAGCCTGCGCGATGCCGCGCAGCACACGCGCGCGCATGCCGGGCCAGGCCTCGCCCTGGCGGGCAGCGATACCGGCCAGCAGGTCCCTGCGCACCTCCTCGGGCTGCGCCGCCAGCCATGACAGGCCGATCGCGGTCAGCTCCATCGGCACGCGCGAGCCCGGCACCACGCGGCGCGTGCGCGACACGCTGTCGCGGCTGTGCCGGATCGACGCCAGGTACACCATCTCCAGCTGGTCCCCCACCGCCAGTCCCACGTTGACCTTGCCGGCCTCGGCCACCTTGCGCATCAGCGGCAACGCAATCTCCGGCGCGCGGCTGGACTGGTGGAAGGCATCCGCCAGGCTCAGCACCACCGGCGCGAGCCGGTAGGCGCGTTCGTTGACGTCGTAGCGCAGGAAGCCGGCATCGACCAGCGAGCGCGTCAGCCGGCTCACGGTCGGACGCGGCAGGCCGGTGCGCGCGGCCAGTTCGGCATTGGTCAGGCTGGTGGTGCCGACGCGGAAGGCGCGCAGCAGCACCAGCCCGCGCTCCAGCGACTGGCTGCCCGCGGTGTCCCGGGTAAAGCGGCCGGTCCGATGGGTCACGCTGCGGCTGGATCCCTGGGGCGGGATGGCGTCAGGCATCGCTGGCAATTTCAGTAAGTGAAATTCGAGTATAGCGGTGCGGCGGCGCGGCGCGAATACTGTGGGCACGCGGCCCCGAGCCGGCCGACCACAGAGGAGCACCCCCCGCATGTCATCCGATGCCGAGATCCATGTCACCCGCGACGGCCACGTGGCCCGCGTGGTGCTGTCCCGCCCGCCGCACAACTTTGTCGATGTCGACGTGATGCGGCGCCTCGCCGACACCTTGCTGGCCCTGGACGACCACCACCACTGCCGCGCCATCGTGCTGGCCTCGGGCGTCGGCGCGTTCTGCGCCGGCGCCGACTTCAGCGGCGCCGGCCAGGGCGAAGTCGCCAGCGACCCCGCCGCCTTCTACGTGCATGCGATGAAGCTGTACCGCAACCGCAAGCCCATCGTCGCCGCGGTGGCAGGCGCCGCCATCGGCGCGGGGCTCGGGCTGGCGCTGGTGGCGGATTTCCGCGTGACCTGCGCCGAGGCCCGCTTCAGCGCCAACTTCAACCGGCTCGGCTTCCACCCCGGCTTCGGCCTGAGCCTGACGCTGCCGCGCCTGGTGGGCGAGCAGCAGGCAGCGCTGCTGTTCTACACCGGCCGGCGCATCACCGGGACCGAGGCGGTCAGGATCGGCCTTGCCGACGAGCTGGTGGGCGGGGACGAGGTCGACGCGCGCGCCATGGCGCTGGCGCAGGAGATCGCCGCGTCGGCCCCGCTGGCGGTGGAAACCACGCGCGCCACCCTGCGCGACGGGCTCGCCGACCGCATTGCCGAGGTCAACCAGCGCGAACTGGCGATCCAGCGCGGACAGTTCCGCAGCGAGGATTTCCGCGAGGGCGTCGCCGCCATGGCCGCGCGCCGCGCCCCCGTGTTCCGGCGCCGTTGAAGGAGAGATCCATGAGCGAAGCAGACAAGCGCGCGGCACCCGCCGGCCCGCTCGACGGCATCCGCGTGCTCGACCTGACCGCGGTCGTGCTCGGCCCGCTGGCGACGCAGGTGCTGGCCGACTTCGGTGCCGACGTGATCAAGGTCGAAGGCCCCGAAGGCGACCTGATGCGCGCCAATGGCGTGTCGCAGCATGCCGGCATGAGTTCCATCTACCTGGCGCTGAACCGCAACAAGCGCTCGGTGGTGCTCGACCTGAAGACCGCCGAGGGCGCGGCGGCGCTGCGCGGCCTGATCGCCGGCGCCGACGTGCTGGTGCACAACATGCGCGTTGCCGCGATCGAGCGGCTGGGCTTCGGCTATGCCGAGGTGGCGCGCATCAACCCGCGCATCGTCTACTGCCTGGCCACCGGCTTCGGCCAGGACGGCCCGCACCGCGACAAGCCGGCCTTCGACGACATCATCCAGGCCGGCTGCGGCCTGGTCGCGCTGGGCTGCGCCGGCGGCGAGCGCCCGCAATACGTGCCCAGCCTGCTCGCCGACAAGACCACCGGGCTGGCGCTGGCCAATGCCGTGCTGGCCGCGCTGCTGTACCGCGAGCGCCACGGCGTGGGCCAGATGGTCGAGGTGCCGATGCTGGAAACCATGACTGCCTTCGTGATGACCGAGCATCTGGGCGGCCTGACCTTCGACCCGCCACCGGCCGGCGCCGGCTACGCCCGCCTGCTGCAAGGCGGGCGGCGCCCCGCGCCCACCCGCGACGGCTGGATCTGCGCGCTGCCCTACACCGGACGCCACTGGCAGGCCTTCTTCCGCGCGGTGGGCCACGACGACCTGGCCGAGCGCTACGACGTGGGCGACCGCGCGCAGCGCAACGCCAATATCCGCGCGCTGTACGGCCACCTGGCCGAACTGACGCCGGCACGCACAACGGGCGAATGGATGCAGCTGTTCGAGTCGCTCGACATTCCGGCCACGCCGATCTACGGCCTCGATGCCCTGGCCGACCATCCGCACCTGCAAGCGGTCGGGCTGTTCCAGCCAACGCACCACCCTACCGAGGGCCCCCTGCGCGAACTGCGCCCGGCCACGCGCTTCTCGGCCACGCCGCTGTCGCTGCGCCGCCATGCGCCGGCGCTGGGCGAGCACACCGAGGAGGTCCTGCGCGAACTGGCCATGGCGCAGGATGCGCGCCGATCCCGATAAACAGCCGAGAACACCGCCATGCATTTCGACCTCGACGAAGAACACCGGATGCTCAAGGAGCTGGTCGCGCGTTTCGTGCGCGAGCAGCTGATCCCGCTGGAACCCACGGTGCTGGCGCGCGAAGCCGCCGGCGGCCAGATGGCGCTGCTGCCAGAAGAGCAGGCACGCCTGGACGCGATGTCGCGCGAGCTGGGCCTGTGGGGCCTGGACGCCCCCGCCGAGCTGGGCGGCTCCGACCTGCCGACGGTGGCGATGGTGGGCGTCAACGAAGAACTGGGCAAGACCATCACCCCCTATGACCTGCCGCCGGATTCGCCCAACCTGCGCATGCTGATGCTGACCGCGAGCGCGGCCCAGCGCGAGCGCTACCTGGCGCCGTATGCCCGCGGCGAGACCGTCTCGGCCATCGCCATCTCGGAACCGGGCGCCGGCGGCGATCCGGCCATGATGGCCACGCGCGCCGAACGCGATGGCGACCACTGGGTGCTGAACGGGCGCAAGATCTGGATCAGCCGCGCGGCGCGCGCCGACTGGACCATCGTCATGGCCGTGACCGACAAGGCCCGTGGCGCGCGCGGCGGCATCTCGGCCTTTATCGTCGAGCGCGGCACGCCCGGCCTGCGGGTCGAGCGGCGCATCCCGATGATCGGCGGCGCCTCGACCTATGAAGTGGTGCTGGAAGACTGCCGCATCCCCGCCACGCAACTGCTCGGCGCCGAGGGGCAAGGCTTCGCGCCGATGCAGGCGCGGCTGTCGACGCGCCGCGTGCAGATGGCGGCGTGGTGCATCGGGCGCGCCCAGCGCGCGCTCGACATGATCTGCGAATACGCACCGCAGCGGCAGACCTTCGGCGCGCCGCTGGCGCAGCGCCAGGCGATCCAGTGGTGGGTGGCCGACGCCGCCACGCGCATCCACGCCTGCCGGCTGATGACCTACGAAGCCGCCACCCGTATCGACGCCGGAGACGAAGCCCGCACGCAGGTGTCGATGATCAAGGTGTTCGCCACCGAAATGGCCTGGGACGTGATCGACCAGGCCATGCAGACCTTCGGCGCGATGGGCATGACCAAGGAGCTGCCGCTGCAGCAGATGGCCAACGAGACCCGGCTGATGCGCATCTACGAAGGTCCCAGCGAAGTGCATCGCTGGGTCATTGCGCGCGACCTGCTCGGCCTGCGCCGCTAGGCCCGCATCGATCCCTTGCACCGGCGGAAACACGCCGGGCATGCCACTGTCAGGAGACCACCATGCAACAGGCTTTCCGTTCCCGTCGCCGCTTCCTCGAACTCTTTCCGGCCGCGCTGGCGCTGCTCGGCGCGGCCGCGCTGCCGGCGGCGCGCGCCGCCGATGCCGACGCCTTTCCGGCGCGGCCGATCCGCTTCATCGTGCCCTTCCCTTCGGGCAGCGGCACCGACACCACCGCGCGCATGTTCGCCAGGAAGATCGGCGAGCTGACCGGCCAGGGCGTGGTGGTCGAAAACAAGCCCGGCGGCAACGGCTTTATCGGCGTGCAGACCGCGCTGAATGCGCCGGCCGACGGCTACACCGTCTTTATCGGCAGCAATTCCACGCTGTCGACCAATGCCGCCACCTTCCGCAAGCTGCCGTATGACCCGTTGACGGACTTTGCGCCAATCACGCTGCTGTCGCGCGGGCCGTGCGTGATCATCGTGCCCGCCGGCTCGCCCTACCGCACGCTGGCCGAGCTGCTGGACGACGCGCGCAAACGTCCCGGCGCGCTGAACTACGGCACGGGCTCGATTTCATACACGCTGTATTCGGAATGGCTCAACGAGCTGGCCCGCATCAAGACCACGGCGGTGCCGTACAAGGGCGCAGGCGATGCCATCAATGGCGTGATGGCGGCCAATGTCGATTTCGCCGTGGTCGATGCCACTGGCGCGATCGAGCTGGCCCGCGGCGGCAAGGCGCGCGCGCTGGCCTACACCGCGCCGCAGCGCTCGCCGCTGCTGCCGGACGTACCGTCCATCGTCGAAGCCGGCCTGCCGGACTTCCTGGCCTACAACTGGGTCGCGGCAGCGGTCTCGGCCAGGACGCCGCCGGCGCTGGTGAAGCGGCTGCGGGATCTGTTCACGCAGGCCGGCAATGCCCCGGACGTGCGCGAGTACTACACGCGCCAGTCGACCAAACTGATCCTGTCGTCGCCGGCCGAGATGCGGCAATACCAGAAGGATGAGATCGAGCGCTGGAAGCGGCTCGCGGCCGTGGCCAAAATCCCGCTGCAGTAATCGCGCCCCCTAGCCGCTGTGCTCGCGCAGCAGCACCGTCAGGCGCTGCGCCAGCGGCGACAGGTAGGCGCCTGCGCGCGTGACCACGCCGATGCGCCGGCGCAGGTCGAGCTCTTCCACGCCCAGCGGTAGCTCGCGCAGCCCGCGCTGCATGGCCTCGCCGCCGGCATTGGCGATACTCAGCATCTGCGTGCCCTGCATCAGCGCGAACAGCGAACTGCTGCCGAAGTCGATCTCGATGCGCGGCTGCGGCTCCGGCAGGCCGCGCTGGCGGAACGCCGCGTCGACCTGCTGGCGCAGCGTGATATGCCGTTCGGGCAGCAGCCATTCCTGGTCGGCGAGGTCGGCCAGGCGCAGCTTGCGCCGCCGCAGCAGCGCGTGGCCCTGGTCGGCCACCACCACCAGCCGGTCGTCGAACAGCGGCTGCACCGCGAAAGTGTCCGCCAGCGCGCCGGACGGGGTCGGCGCCACGGCCATGTCCAGTTCCCCGGCGGCGAGCAGGTCCAGCAGGTCGCGCGCCAGCCGGCGGCGCAGCCGCAACCGCGCCACCGGCCGCTCGCGCACCAGCTGCTGGCACGCGCCCAGGATCACATCGCCCGGGATCGACGGTGAATAGCCTACGCGCAGAATGCCCTGCTCGCCGGTGCGGATGCCCAGCATCTCCTTGATGCCGTCCTGGTACTCCAGCTGGATGCGCCGCGCGCGCTCGAGGAAGCGGGTGCCGGCGTAGGTGGCGGCGATGCCGTTGGCGGTGCGCTCGAACAGCGGCAGCCCCGCCTGCGCTTCCACCCGTTGCACCGCCTTGGTCAGCGCCGGCTGGCTGATCCCCAGCGCCTCGGCGGCCCGCCCGATGCCGCCGTGCGCCGCCACGGCGAGGATGTATTCGATATCCCGCGTCTCCATTGCCTCACATTCCCGACGGTTATGGCTTTATAGCCAATACCTCATTGTGGTGATGCCCGCCATCTTACAGACTACAGCGCACGAGCACACCACCGAGCGTGCAGCAAGATCATTCAGCCTACACGGAGACAGCATGGGTTTCGCGTATTTCCTGCGCCGCGCCGCGCGTTACTGGGGCGACCAGCCCGCCATCCTCTACCAGGACCAGGTGGTGACCTATCGCCAGCTCGACGAACGCTCGACGCGGCTGGCCAATGCGCTGCTGGCGCTGGGCCTGCGCCCCGGCGACCGCGTCGCGGTGCAGTCGCGCAACCGGCCCGAGCTGGTCGAACTGGAATGCGCGCTGTACAAGGCCGGCCTGGTCAAGGCCGCGCTCAACCCGCGCTTTACCGCGGCCGAAGCCAGCGACGTGGTCGACAACTGCACCCCGCGCGTGCTGATCGCAGGCCCCGGCTATACCGGCTACGACCGCGCCACGGCAGGCTTCGGCAGCATCGAGACCTTTATCGCCATCGGCGCGGCGCCCGCCGGCTACGTCGAATACGAGGCGCTGCTGGCCAACGCCGGCACCAGCGCGCCCGACATCACCCCGGCGGCCGACGACCTGGCCGTGCTGCATTTCTCGTCGGGCTCCACCGGCAAGATCAAGGCGGCCATGCAGAGCTACGGCAACCGCATCGCGGCGCTGCGCAAGATGGTGTCCGGCATGGACCGCCCCGCCCGCCCGGGCGACCGGCTGGCGCTGATCGGCCCGGTCACGCACGCCTCCGGCATGCTGATGCAGCCCTACCTGTATGTGGGCGCGACGCTGGTGCTGTTCGAAAAATTCGAGCCGGCGCACTTCCTGGCCGAAGTCGCGCGCCTGCGCATTACCCATGTGTTCATGGTGCCGGCCATGATCAACATGCTGCTGGCCGAGCCCACGCTGGCGCAGGCCGACCTGTCGAGCCTGAAGACGCTGGCCTACGGCGCTGCGCCGATGGCCCCGGCCCGCATCCGCGAGGCCTGGGAGCGCATCGGCCCGATCCTGTCGCAGGGCTATGGCGCCAGCGAATCGACCTCCGGCGTCACGCGGCTGTCCACCAGCGACCATGCCGACGCCATTGCCAACCATCCCGAGCGCCTGGCCTCGTGCGGCCGCGCGCTGGGCGAGACCGAAGTGCGCGTGGTCGACGAGCACGGCAAGGAAGTGGCCGTGGGCGAGATCGGCGAACTGGTGATCCGCGGCGACGACGTATTCCGCGGCTACTGGAACGAGCCCGCGCTGACGCGCGAGACCCTGGTCGACGGCTGGCTGCATACCGGCGACATGGCGCGCGTGGACGAGGCCGGCTATCTCTACCTGGTCGACCGCAAGAAGGACATGATCATCTCCGGCGGCTTCAACGTCTACCCGACCGAGGTCGAGGCCACGCTTTACCAGCACCCCGACGTGCTGGAGGCCTGCGTCATCAGCGTGCCGGACGACACCTGGGGCGAAAGCGTCAAGGCCGTGGTCACGCTGCGCCCCGGCCGCGAGGCCACCGCGCAGCAGCTGATCGCGCACTGCCGCGAGCGCATCGCCGACTACAAGTCGCCGCGCTCGGTCGACTTTGTCGCCGAGCTGCCCAAGAACGCCAGCGGCAAGCTGGCCCGCAAGATCGTGCGCGAACGCTACTGGCAAGGCGTCGGACGCCGCGTCAACTGAACCCGGAAACGCACCGAGGAAACCGCCATGTTCGACCACCTGACCAACCCCGTCCTGCTGGAAACCCGCGCCGGCATCCGCCGCTTTATCGACGAAGAGCTGCGCCCGCTCGAACAGGAGCTCGGCCTGGGCTCCGAGGACCCGTGGCCGCGCGAGACCCTGCGCCAGGTCTGGCGCCGCTCCAGCGAGCTGGGCTTCTACGCCGCCTGCCTGCCCACCGCGCTCGGCGGCAAGGGCCTGAACATCCAGGAACAATGCGCGCTCAAGGCCGACCTGGCCGCGAGCGGCTCGACCCTGGCCGCGCACGTGCTGGGCGACCTGGGCGGCCCGCCGCGCGTGGGCAACATGCTGAAGTACGCCACGCCCGAGCAGCTCGAGCGGTATTTCAAGCCGGTGATCCGCGGCGAGAAGTCGACCTGCTTCGCACTGACGGAAACGCATTCCGGTTCCGATGCGCAAAGCATCAGGACCGCGGCCGTGGCCGACGGCGATGAGCTGGTCATCAACGGCGGCAAGCACTACATCAGTGGCGCGCCCTTCGCCGACTTCGCCATCGTTATGTGCGTGACCGACGCCACCGCCACGCCGCCGGCCATCACCGCGGTGCTGGTCGACCTGGACCTGCCCGGCGTGACGGTGACCAACGAATACGTGCCGATGTCCGGCCAGCATATCGATGGCGATATCCGCTTCGACAATGTGCGCGTGCCGCGCGCCAACGTCTTCGGCGGCGAAGGCAACGGCTTCAAGCTGGGCATGTCGCGCATCAACGTGAACCGCCTGCTGCACTGCCCCAGCATGCTGGGGCTGGCCATGCGGGCCTATCAATCATCGGTGGAATATGCCGGCCAGCGCCGCCAGTTCGGCGGCCCGATCGCGCGCTTCCAGGCAATCCAGCACATGCTGGCCGACATGGCAGCGGCGCTGTGGGCCTGCGAAAGCATGATCGCGCACACCGCGGCGCTGGCCGACGCCGGCGCCGACCTGCGCATGAAGGCCGCGGCGTGCAAGCTGTTCGTCTCGGAGCGCTGCTTCGAGGTAGCGGACAAGGCCGTGCAGATCCACGGCAATGTCGGCGTCACGCGCGGCCATCCGGTCGAGCAGACCTTCCGCAAGCTGCGCATGTTCCGCATCTTTACCGGCACCAGCGAGATCCAGCGCAACACCATTGCGCGGGCTATCCTGGAACCGCTGCAGCAGAAAGCCTGACCGTGCCGGCGGCGCGGTCGCCGCCGGCATCCGGATCCCGGCCACAGCACAATACGACAAGACCACGGAGACCAAGCATGAACCGCCGAAACTGGCTTGCCACCGCCGGCGCCGCCGCGCTGGGCAGCCTGCTGCTGCCGGCCCGCGCCGCCAGCACCGCATCCCCCTATCCCAGCCGCCCGATCCGGCTGATCGTTCCGTTTATCGCCGGCAGCACGCCGGACAATATCGCGCGCACGCTGTCGGCGGAGCTGGGCAAGAAGCTCGGCCAGCCGCTGGTGGTCGAGAACATGCCCGGCGCCGGTGGCATCATCGGCGCCGGCGCGCTGCGCCGCGCCGCGCCCGATGGCTACACGCTGGGCATCCTGGCCAATTCGCACGTCATCAACGTGCACATGTACCGCAAGATGCCGTATGACCCGACCCATGACTTCACGCCGATCACGGCGTTGTCGGGCGGGCCGTCGGCGCTGGTGGTGCCCATGTCCTCGCCCTACAAGACCGTCGCCGAGCTGGTCGCGGCGATGAAGAAGGAGCCGGGCAAGTTGAACTACGGCTCCGGCGGCAAGGGCAGCATCGCCCATCTGGCGGTGGAGACCATGCTGCACCAGACCGGCTGCGACGCAGTGCATATTCCCTACAAGGGCGCGCCGGAGATCCTCACCTCGATGCTGACCGGCCAGACCCAGTTCGGCATGCCGGTGCTGGGCACCGCGACCCAGTACGTGCGCAACAACCAGGTCAGGGTGCTGGCCGTCACCGCGGCCGCGCGTTCGCCCTACTTCCCCGACGTGCCCACCATGGCCGAAGCGCTGCCGCCGGGCTTTGTCATCGACAACTGGAGCGGCCTGTTCGCGCCGGCCAATTTCCCGGCCGAGCTGGCGCAGAAGCTGCACGCCGCGGTGCGCGCGCTGCAGACCGCCGGCGTGTTCGACGCCCAGCTCAAGGCCAATGCCGGCGAGCTGCGCCGCAGCGCGTCGCCGGCGCAGTTCGGCACCATGGTGGCCAGCGACAACGCGCGCTATGGCGACCTGATGAAGTCGATCGGCATGACCGGCGACCTGGGCTGATACAGCTGGCCTGCTCCCTGCATCGCGCGCCACGCCGCGCATGCGGCGCTTGTGTTTTCTCCTTTCCTGAGGCTCCGCATGAAGCCAGCATGGTCTTGCCTGAACGACGTCACCATCCTCGACGTCAGCCAGTTGCTGCCCGGCCCGCACGCCTGCAGCCTGCTGCGCCAGCTTGGCGCGGAGGTGATCAAGGTCGAGCCGCCCGGCAGCGGCGACACCGCGCGCCAGCTGGGCGCGCATGTGTATGCGCAGTTCAATCGCGGCAAGCGCTCGGTGGCGCTGGACCTGAAATCGGACGCCGGCCGCGCGGCGTTCCTGGACCTGGTGCGCGATGCCGACGCCGTGGTCGAAGGCTTCCGCCCCGGCGTGATGGCGCGCCTGGGCTTGGGCTATGAGGCGCTGGCGGCGGTCAATCCGGCCATCGTGCTGTGTTCGGTCTCAGGCTTCGGCCAGACCGGACCGTACGCCAGCCACGCCGGGCATGACCTGAACTACCTGGCGCTGGCCGGGTACTGGGCCACGCCGGTGCAGGTCCACGATGCAGTCTCGCGCCCGCGCGTGCGGGTGTCGGATTACGCAGCGTCGGGCTACGCGGCGTTATCGCTGGCCGTGGCGATCATGAGCGCGCGGCAGCACGGACAGGGGCAGCATCTCGATGTGTCGATCCACGATGCCGTGCTGTCGTGGACCGCCCCTGGTGCGTGGACTGCGCGCGCACACGAGGATTGCCCGCGGGCCTCATCCACCGTGATGCCGGAAAACGATTTGTTCGAAACCCGCGACGGGCGGCACCTGGCGCTGGGCATCCTGGAAAACAAGTTCTGGGACAACCTGTGCGCGGCGCTGGGCGACGCGTTCCCGGCGCTGCGCGATCCGCGCTTCGCCACGCGCGCCGGGCGCGGTGGGCACAAGGTGGAGGTCAATGACCTGCTGGCGGCGGTGTTCCGCACGCGCGACCTGGCGGAATGGGCGGGCTTCTTTGCACCGCTGGATATCCCGTTCTCGCCGGTGCTGGGATCTGCCGAGTTGTTCGAGGATGCGCATGTGCGGGCGCGGGGGGTGGTGCGGCAGCTTGAGGGCGGGATTACGGTGAGTTTTCCGGTGAAGTTTTCGTTGGGATTGCCGGAGGGGGACGATTTTGTGGCGGAGGTTGGGCAACACAATCCGCGGTAGCGGCGTCACGCCGTTCCGCTCATGACCGTCGTTCCCGCGAAGGCGGGAACGACGGTCGTGATGCTTTTCCGCGAGGCCGCCGCCGCGTACTACGCAGCCTGCAAGACCGATGCGGGCCCAAAAGCCCAAAAGCCCAAAAGGCCCTCCGGCCCTGCGGCCCTGCGGCTCAGCGTTTCTCGTCGAGCAGGTCGTTCAGGATCTCGTCGAAGGTCGCCTGCGCGTCCTCCAGCGCCTGCAGTGCCGCGTCGAAGGTCTGCAGCGCCAGTTTCGACGGCTTGCCGCTGCCCTGCGGCGGATAGTGGGCCTGCAGCGCCGTGAAGGCGACCTGCACCTGCCGCGTGGCCGCAACCACGCGTTCCATGGCCTGCGCCTCTTCGGCGCGGTATTGCTCGTGTTTCTGTTCGCTCATGCCGGTTGGCTCCCTGAAGGCGCGTCGTCTCGGTGGGGTGCGCGCGCCCGAATGAGGCATATCGTACAAGAACTGCGCGGGCCGGCTTGCGCCGCGGCCACGCCGCCGGCAAAAATAAGGTAGGCTGCGCGGCTGGGCGGCAAGGCCGGCGCACACGCGCCACGCCTGGCCGAAGCCACTGACGAATGCCATGCCATTGACCACCCGCCGCGCGCTGGCGGCCGCGCTGATGACCGCCAGCGGCTTCGCCTGCTACTGGACCTACCTGACGCTGAACCAGGACCGGCTGCTGTTCGACGCGCGCCGGCGGCCGCCGCGCGACCTGCCCGACGGCATCATCGGTTATTCGCACCTGATTCCCGGCGGCGTGGTGCGCGGCTATATCTACCACGCGCCCGGCGACACCGTGCGCGACCTGCTGTTCTACCTGCCCGGCCGCGGCGAGGATGTGCTGGAAACGCTGCAATACGCGCGCTGGCTGCCTGCCGGCATGGGCTTCGCCACCTACGATTACCGCGGCCTGGGCCACTCCGACGGGCGCCCGTCCGAGGGCGCGGCGGTGGCCGACGCCAGCCAGTTCCTGCTGCATGTGCGGCGCGTGTTCCCCGACACCCGCGTGCATGTGGTGGGCCGCAGCCTGGGCACCGGCGTGGCGATCCAGCTGGCTGACCTGCAGGATTTCGAGAGCCTGCAGCTGATCACCCCCTACGACTCGCTGCTCGAGCTGGTGCGCAAGCGCTTTCCGCTGGTGCCGCTGCGCCAGTTGATGCGCCACCACTTCGACTCTATCTCGCATTGCAAAAAGGTCGTGCAGAGCACCAAGGTGCTGCTGGCCGCCACCGACGAAGTGGTGCCGCACGCCTGCTCCGAACGGCTGATGGCGGCCTGGCCCGGCCCGGTGGCGCTGCAGACCGTGCCGGATACCGATCACTTCACCATCATCGAACGCGAGGAAACCTGGTTGTCGCTTTGCGACTTCGCGCGCCAGCACAGCCAGGCGCGCCTGCGCATGGCCGCGGTCCAGGCCGGGTCTCAGCCGGTGGAGCCAGCGCCACCGGCCCGGCCGGCCCAGCCTGCCGCGCCAGCGGTGCCCGCACCGCAGCCGGTCGACCATGACGAGCTGGGCAATCCGCTGCCGCTGGCGGCCAACCGCTGAGCCGGCCGCCGGGTCGGTCAGTTGCAGCGGGTAAAATGCGGCCCATGAAAAAATTCGCAGTCAAGGCAGGCGGCGCCGCACTGGCGCTGGCTGCCGCCGGTGCCTTGCTGGCCGGTTTTGCCGCCGTAGTCAGCCTGCGGCAGCTTCCCCCCGTCGATGCGCTGCGCGACTACCGGCCCGATGTGCCGCTGCGCATCTACACCAGCGACAACGTCCAGATCGGCGAGTTCGGCAGCGAGCACCGCGAGTTCATTCCCTTCGAGCAGATCCCGAGGCAAATGGTGCAGGCGCTGCTCGCGGCCGAGGACGACCAGTTCTACCAGCACCAGGGCATCGACATCCCCGGCGTGTTGCGCGCCGCGCTGGCCAACCTCGGCCAGGGCTACGCCCAGGGCGCTTCCACCATCACCATGCAGGTGGCGCGTGCCTTCTACCTGTCGCGCGAGAAGACGCTGGCGCGCAAATGGTACGAGATGCTGCTGGCCTGGCGCATCGACCACGCGCTGCCCAAGGACCGCATCCTCGAGCTGTACATGAACCAGGTCTACCTGGGCGAGCATGCCTATGGCTTCGGCAGCGCCGCGCACGCCTACTTCGGCAAGCCGCTGGCGGCGCTGTCGCTGGCCGAGACCGCAATGCTGGCGGGCCTGCCGAAGGCGCCTTCGGCGGTGAACCCGGTGGTCAATTTCGCGCGCGCCAAGCGGCGCCAGGAGTATGTGCTGGGGCGCATGCTGGCGCTGGGCATGATCAGCCAGGACGATTACCGCGAAGCCCGCGGCGCGCGCCTGGCCATCAGCGACGACAGCCCCGGCAGCTTTGCCGGCCATGCGGAGTACGTCGCCGAACTGGCGCGCCAGCTCGCGCGCGAGCGCTTCGGCGACGACGCCTACACGCGCGGCCTCAATGTCTACACCACGGTGTCGTCGGTGCGTCAGACCCTGGCCTACGATGCCGTGCACGGCGGGCTGGAGCGCTACGCGCGCCGCCACCGCAAGTTCGTCAAGGACCTGTCGCAAGGGCCGCAGGCCGCGCTGGTGTCGCTCGACACCGGCACCGGCGCGATCGAGGCCATGGTCGGCGGCGCCGATTTCGCCGCCAGCCGCTTCAACCACGCCACCCAGGCGCTGCGCCAGCCGGGCTCGACCTTCAAGCCCTTCGTCTATGCCGCGGCGCTGGAGCGCGGCGTGTCGCCCGGCACGCTGATCAACGACGCGCCGCTGCCGGCCGGTTCGCGCTGGCAGCCGTCCAACGACGACGGGCGCTTTGTGGGCCCGATCAGGGTGCGCCAGGCGCTGGCCGAATCGCGCAACCTGCCGGCGATCCGCACGCTGCAGGCGATCGGCATCCCCTATGCGGTGGAATTCGCCAGCCGCTTCGGCTTCTCGCCCAGGCGGCTGCCACGCTACCTGCCGCTGGCGCTGGGCTCCGGCACCACCTCGCCGCTGCGCCTGGCCGCGGCCTATGGCGTATTCGCCAACGGCGGCCACCGCGTCGAGCCCTACCTGATCGAGCGCATCACCGACAGCGACGGCAAGGTGCTGTTCAGCGCCGCGCAGGACACGGAGGAACGCCCCGCGCCGCCGCCTGTGATCAGCGCGCGCAACGCCTTCGTGATGGACAGCCTGCTGCGCAGCGTGGTCGAGACCGGCACCGGCACCGGCGTGCGCCGCTACCTGCGCCGCCACGACGTGGCCGGCAAGACCGGCACCACCAACGACTCGGTCGACGGCTGGTTCGCCGGCTATGGCGGCGGCGTGGTCACGGTGGCGTGGATGGGCTATGACGACAACCGCAGCCTGGGCGAGCATGAGTTCGGCGCGACCACTGCGCTGCCGGTGTGGGCCGCCTACATGGAAGGCCGCCTGGCCGGCGTGCCGGAGGCCGACGTGCAGGCGCCCGCCGGCCTCGTGCAGGCGGGCGGCGACTGGATGTACGCAGAGAATGCCGACGGCAGCCAGGGCATCGCCGCTATCGGCTTCCCGCCGCCGGCGCCCCCCATCGCGCCGGCCAGCCAGCCGTTGATGGATCCGCTCGCAAGCAACCTCGACGGCACCTCCCAGGCGCCTCCGACGCCTCCGGCGGCTCCGGCCGCACCCACCCCCGTCACCAGCGCGGCGCCAGGCGCCGCCACGTCGGCAGCGCCGGCCGGCAACCCGCTGTAGACTTGCGGCTTTCCCGAATTCCGCCCCGTACCCGATGTCCAGCCACAGCCCGCTGCTGATCTGGTCGGTCGCCGCGCTAACCACCGCTGGCGTCCTGTTCCGCCCCTTCCGCCTGCCCGAAGCCTTCTGGGCTGCCGGCGGCGCCCTGCTGCTGTGCGCCACCGGCCTGATGGCGCTGCCCGAGGCCTTCGCCGCGGTGCTGCGCGGCTACGACGTGTACCTGTTCCTGGCCGGCATGATGCTGATCGCGGAACTGGCCCGCAAGACCGGGCTGTTCGACCACGTTGCCGCGCTCGCCGTGCGCCTGGCGCGCGGCTCGGCGCCGCGGCTGTTTTTGCTGGTGTACGGCTTCGGCACGCTGGTGACGGCGTTCATGTCCAACGACGCCACCGCCGTGGTGCTGACGCCCGCGGTGCTGGCCGCGACCCGCGCCGCACGCGTGCGCCAGCCGCTGCCCTACCTGTACGCCTGCGCCTTTATCGCCAACGCGGCCAGCTTCGTGCTGCCGATCTCCAACCCGGCCAACCTGGTGATCTTCGGCGAGCGCATGCCGCCGCTGGCCGGATGGCTGGCCAGCTTCGCCCTGCCGTCGCTGGCCGCGATCCTGGCCACGCTGGCAGCGCTGTGGTGGACCCAGCGCGCGGCGCTGGCCGAGCCCATCGCCGCTGACGTGCCGGTGCCGCCGCTGTCGCTGCAGGCGCGGCTGAGCGCGCTGGGCATCGTGCTGACCGGGCTGGTGCTGTTGCTGGCCTCGCTACGCGGCGACGCGCTGGGCTGGCCCACCTGCGCCGCGGGCGTGGCCACGCTGCTGCTGGTCTGCGCCACCCGGCGCGAACTGCTGTGGCCGACGCTGCGCGAGGTGTCGTGGGGCGTGCTGCCGATGGTGGCCGGCCTGTTCGTGCTGGTGGCGGCGCTGGAGCAGACCGCGGTGATCCGCCTTCTTGCCGACGCCGTGGCGGCCGCCTCGCGCGACGGCGGCGCGGTGGCGCTGCTGGGCGTGGGCGCGGTGGTGGCACTGGCGGGCAACGTGGCCAACAACCTGCCGGCCGGTCTGATCGCGGCGTCTGCGCTCGACGCCGGACATGCCTCGCACGCGGTCAGCGGCGCGGTGCTGGTCGGCATCGACCTGGGCCCCAACCTGTCCGTCACCGGCTCGCTCGCCACGCTGCTGTGGCTGACGGCGCTGCGCCGCGAAGGGCTGCAGGTCAGCGCCGGCCAGTTCCTGCGCGTGGGCGCGGTGGTGATGCCGGCGGCGATGCTGCCGGCACTGGCGCTGCTGCTGCTTTAGGCGGTCGGCCTCAGCCGCTGGCGGGAACCTGCGCCGCGGGACTGCGCGGCGCCGGCGACAATGGCCGGCGCAGTCCGCCCGCGCCGTGGCGCACGGCACTGGCATGGTGTTCCGCGACACCGGTTTCCACCGGCGTGGCCGGTACCGGCACTGTCACCACATGGAGCAACATCAGGCTGCTGCACGGAAAGGCGATCGGCATGATGAGGTGGATCCCGACAAAGCGTCAGGCCGCGCTTGGCCGCGGCCGGGTGCCGGCAGCCTGCGACGGGCTGCCTGGGTGTTGTGCAGACATTATGTGGGGTTGTCGTCGCCCTGCGTGGCGGGCTTGAGCGATGTCACGAACTCTTCATGGAAAGCCCTTTCGCTGTGGCGTATCCGACCCACCGGGAGCTCGTTTTCCGGCCACCGCGCGGGTTGTGAGGCCACGGCATCTGCCATATAGTGAATCCGGCACACACCCGCTGCGCAGCCATTCACGTCATCACCAACCCAATCCATGAACAGCAAGGACGCAGCGCACCGCGCAAAGGACAGCAACGCCGACGAAAGGGTCGGCGAAAAGGCCGGTCACGCCGCCGCCAGTGTCTCGGCCCGCATCCGCGCGCGGCTGGAAGCCGCGCAGGAACGCTTCCACGCCAACGACAATATCGCCCGCTATATCGAGCCGGGTGAAATGGAGCAGCTGCAGGCCGAAGTCCAGTCCCGGCTGCAGGACGTGCTGCGGGCACTGGTGATCGACGTCGACAACGACCACAACACGCAGGAAACCGCGCGCCGCGTGGCCAAGATGTACCTGAAGGAAATCTTCGCCGGCCGCTATGCCAAGGCCCCGCCGGTGACGGAATTCCCCAACGTCGGCCAGCTCAATGAACTGATGATCGTGGGCCCGCTGCGCGTGCGCAGCGCCTGCTCGCACCACCTGTGCCCGATCATCGGCAAGCTGTGGATCGGGGTGATGCCGAACCAGCATTCCAACCTGATCGGGCTGTCCAAGTACGCTCGGCTGGCCGAATGGATCATGTGCCGTCCGCAGATCCAGGAAGAGGCGGTGGCGCAGGTGGCCGACCTGCTGCAGGAAAAGATGAGTCCCGACGGCCTCGCCATCGTGATGGAGGCCGAGCACTTCTGCATGCACTGGCGCGGCGTGCGCGACACCGACGCCAAGATGACCAACAGCGTGATGCGCGGCTCTTTCCTGAAGGACGACAGCCTGCGCCGCGAATTCCTCACGCTGCTGAACCATAACCGCGGCTAGCGGCCCGGGCCCTGCCGCCACACGGAGCGCCATTACCGGAGCGCCACGACCATGCTAGTCCGCCTGCTCTATGCCAGCCGTGCCCGCCAGGCCATCGATGCCGCCCTGCTCGATGCCATCCTGGCCGCCAGCCTGGAACGCAATCCGCGCCACGGCATCACCGGCGTGCTGTGCCATGGCAACGGCATCTTCCTGCAGGCGCTGGAGGGCGACCGGCAGGAGGTCTCGCAGCTGTTCCAGTCGATCGCGCGCGATCCGCGCCACCACGACGTGACCCTGCTGCATTTCGAGGAAACCTGCACGCGCGACTTTGCCGGCTGGGCGATGGGGCAGGTCAATGCCGCGCGGCTCAATGCCGCCACCCTGCTCAAGTTCTCCGCGCGCGCCGAGCTCGACCCGTACCGCACCGGCGGCGCGGCCTCGCTGGCGCTGCTCAAGGAGCTGATCGCCGGCGCCTCGGTGGTGTCGCGCACCGGCGAGCGCGGCCGGCACTGAGCCGCGCCGGCGGCGCCGCTACACCGTGATCGGCCCGTACAGGCCGCACTCGAGGTCGCTTTCGAACTCTTCCATCCATGACGTGCCGGCGCCGGCTTCATAGACGCTGGTCTTGTCGGTGCCGACGCGGCGCACGCTGACGCGGCGCACGCCGTCGCCGTCGTGCTCGTCGGTAATATCGAACATCTCCGCCGCCAGCCCGACATGCCTGCACGCGTCCAGGACCTGCTGCTGCTCGTCGGCGGGAAATTCAGTGAACGGTCTCGTTGCCATGGCATCCTCCGTCAAGGTTGAGATCGCCGCTTGCGCGCAGCGCGAACGCGCGTGGCGCCGCAGGCGCCACGCATGAAGCAACACGCGCGCCGGCATCCGGCCGGCGGCGCGCGCGCACCCTCCTGGGATCTTGTTGTTCGAGACTCAGCTCTTGCGCTGGGTCACCGCCACGAACGGCGCCGGTGCGTGCTGCACGGACTGGCTGCCGCAATTCGGGCACGGTGGATGGGCAGAGGCATGTTCCGCGAGATGTTCGGTTTTTTCGAACACATGGCCGCACTTCTCGCAGCGGTATTGATAGACGGGCATGGCATTCCCCCACGCGGTGCACACGCCGCGGGGCGCGTGTCAGCTTCATTCTAGGACAGCGGTCCGTGCCGCCAAACGCCAAAATCCCGCTCCACCGGCATGTGCGTGGCGCGTGTGACCGGCGATGTCGCCACCGCGGCACTTTGGCGTGCATTGATTTCCCGCAATGGCTGTATCGCAAGACAAGGGCCGGATTGCTGCGCAAACCCGAGTCAAGCCGGCGCGGACTGCCGCTTATCTTCCAGAGATGTCATTGCATTGGCCGGATCTGGTCCTTTGCGCGATCCCACGGCATCCGCGAACTAGCCGAATTCCGATTCAGCGAGGCGCTGAATCTGGCCAGAATCCGAGTCTTGTGATGACGCCACCGCACGGCGCCCGCAGCCGCAACCCGGTTGCCGTCTCACCCGGAGATTGCCCATGAACGACCAAGTCCTGCGCGTTGCCCTGGCCGACGACCACCCGCTGGTGGTGGCTGCGCTGCGCGACTGCCTGCAGCGCAGCGCGCGCGTCCAGATCAGCGCCGAATGCCGCAACGGCACCGAGCTGCTCGGCACGCTGGCGCGGCACCCGGCCGATATCGCCATCACCGATTTCTGCATGGGCCAAGGCGATGCCTCGCTGGACGGCTTCAACCTGCTCAGCCGGCTGGCGCGGCGCCATCCGGCGACCCGGGTGGTGGTGATCAGCGCCCGCTCCAATGCCGCCATCGTCCGCCGCGCGATGAAGCTGGGCGTGCGCGGCTTCGTCAGCAAGGAGGATCCGCTCGAGGAAGTGGTGCGCGCCTGCGCCCACGCCGCGTTCGGCAGAGGCTGCTTCTGCTCGCCCGCGGTGCACGCGGTGCTGCAGCGCGCGGCGCTGCCCGGCACGCCCGCGCGGGAGCCGACCCAGCGCGAACTCGAAGTCATCCGGCTCTATGCGCAGGGCGCGCAGCTGACCGAGATCGCCGCCAAGCTGGGCCGCTCGGTCAGCACCATCTCCAGCCAGAAGACCGTGGCCATGCGCAAGCTCGGCGTGCAGACCAATACTGGCCTGATCCGCTACGCCTATGAAAGCGGGTTGATCTGACCGCGCGGGCGATGCAGCAAGACCCCGACCGCACCCGCGACACCCTGGCCGGCACCTTCGACGCGCTGGCCGACCACGCCCGCCGGCAGCAGCACCTGTACTCGGTGACCATTGCCGCGCTGATCGCCATCGTGCTGTGCTCGGGCACGCTGCTGGCCGGGCTGGCGGCGGACCAGCACCTGGACTACCGGCGCAGCCAGGTTGCGCAGTATGTCGGCACGGTATCGCAGCGGCTGCATAACGAAGCCTCGTTCGTGCGCCGCACCGCGCTCAGCATCCGCTACCATCTGCGCGCCGCCGTCGCGGCCCCTTCGCGCGACCCCGACGTCGAGGCCTTGCGCCGCACCGGCGCGGCCGGGGTCCATGTCGAGGCCGTGCGCAAGGACTACCATCTGCTGGCCGGCGAAGCCACGCGCCAGGCCTGGGGCGCGAGGCTGCCGACCGAGTTCGCGCGGCTGCGCCAGGTCGCGCTGGCAGCGGTGGCCACGCAGCAGGCCTTCGACCTGGACCATGGCGCCTACGCGGTCTCGCTGGACGAGGACAGCGCGGTCGTGATCCGCCAGCCCGAAGCCGGCGCGCGCGCGCCACTGGCGCTCGATCCGGCGCTGATCCCGCGCCTGCGCGCGCAGCTGACTGGCGCGCTGCTTGACCGCACCGGCCACGCCGTGCCGGCGCGCGACCAGACCGTCTGGCTGGGGCCGCTGCGCGACCCCGTGGACGACAGCCCGATCATGGTCCTGGCCAGCGCCGCCTATGCCGGCGACTCAGCCAGCATGCTGGTGGCCGCCTGCGTGCCGCTGCAGGCGTTCCTGGCCGGCCTGCCGCCGCCACAGGACCACGCCGGCCTGGCGCTGCTCAATGACGCGGACCGCCTGATCGATGTGTGGCCGCATGCCGGCACGCTGACCTCGGCCAGCGCCCGCGACATCGCTGCGCGGGTCCGCGGCCTGCCGCACAACGCGCTGCGCCTGACACGCTCGGGCGTGGTGCTGGTGCAGCCGTTGCAGCCCGGCTTCGGCCTGCTGGTCTACCACCTGCCATACCGGCTGCTGTTCAACGCGCTGGCGGCCGAACTCGCGGTGATCGGCGCCGCCATGCTGCTGCTGACCGTTGCCATCGTGCTCGCGGCGCATTACTGGAGCCGGCACCTGCTGCGGCGCTCGCATGCCGAAGCGAGGCGCGCGCTGGAAAGCGAGCTGATGAACCAGGTGCTGGTCAGTGCCACGCCGGTCGGCCTGTGCATCGTGCGCCAGCACGACTACGCCGTGCTGGCCTGCAATCCGCTGGCGGCATCGCTGCTACCGGCGCGGCCGCACGAACCGCTGCCCGCCGCGGTGGCCGGGGCGCTGGCGCGGCTGCCTTGCGGCGCCGGCGGCGGCCCTGCATCGGTCTGCAGCGTCACCGTCGCGGCCGCTGAAGCACCCGGCCCCACCGCGGCGGCACCGCGCTTCCTGCAGGTCACCTATGCCCCGGCGCGCTACCGCGATGAAGCCGTGCTGTTCTGCGCGGTGCTGGACTGCACCGCGCAAGAGGCGCTGCAGCAGCAGCTGCGCTCCGCCCAGCAGGCCACCGAAGCGATGCTGCGGGTGCGCTCGACTTTCTTTGCCGCGATGAGCCACGAGATCCGCACGCCGCTGAACGCGCTGCTAGGCAACCTCGAACTGCTGGCGCGCAGCGGCGCCATGGAGCCGCACGTGGCGCGGCTGCGCGCGCTGGAGACCGCCGCCGGCTCGCTGCGCCGCATCGTCAACGATGTGCTGGACTTCTCCAAGATCGACGCGGGGCAGCTGGCGCTGGTCAATGCGCCATTCCGTCCCGTCGAGGCCCTGGAGAGCCTGGCGCTCGCCTATGCGCCCATGGTCGCGGGCCGCCCGCTGCGCTTCTGCCTGCAGCTGTCGCCGACGCTGGACACGGAAGTCGTGGGCGATCGCACGCGGCTGGTGCAGGTCTTCAACAACCTGCTGAACAACGCCTTCAAGTTCACCGCCAGCGGCCGCATCACGCTGAGCGGCGAGCTGCAAGCCGATGCGCATGGCACGCAGCGGCTGGTCTGCCGCGTCAGCGATTCCGGCATCGGCATGACACCAGCACTGGCGGCGCGCGTGTTCCAGCCGTTCGTGCAGGGCGATGCCGCTGCCGACAGCCGCTATGGCGGCACCGGGCTGGGGTTGTCGATCTGCGCCAGGCTGTGCGAGCTGATGGGCGGCAGCATCGTCGTCAACAGCGTGCCGGACGTTGGCAGCGCGTTCACGGTGTCGGTGCCGCTGGCGCCGGCCGATGCAGCGCCGCACGCACCAGCGGCGGCGAGCGTGACGCACAGCGGCCGTGTGCTGGTGCTATCGCAGGACCAACGCACCGGCGCGTCGATCGAAGGATGGCTCAAGTCCGCGGGGTGGCACACCGAGGCGGTGGCCTCCATCGCCGTGGTGCAGGACAGCGTGCAGCGCAATGCGCCCGCTGCCGTGGTCGCGACCGAAGACTTTGCGCCAGCGGCGCTGGATGCGCTGCGCCAGACCGCGCCGCTGGTGTGGCTGACGGCCGACGGTCCGCATCGCCCGCGGCAGCATGGCGCCGGCATGCTGGAGGCGTCGGCATTCAGCCATCGCGCGCTGCTCGACGCCGTGGCGGCCGCCACCGGCGCAACCCAGCAGGCGACCATGCCCATGCCCGCGGCCCCCACGCCAGCGCTGCCCGCGCCGGCGGCGGCGCCCCTGACCATCCTTGTCGCCGAGGACAACCCGCTGAACCAGTCCCTGGTCGCCGAGCAACTGCAGGCAATCGGCTGCCACCCCATCGTCACGGGCAACGGCAGGCAGGCACTGGCGGTGCTGGCGCGCACACGCGTCGACGCACTGCTGACCGACCTGCATATGCCGGAAATGGACGGCCACGCCTTGCTGCATGCCGTGCAGGCCAGGTATCCGGGCCTGCCGGTCATTGCCTTCAGCGCCGTGGCCTGCAGCGATCCCGAGCACGACTGGCGCCTGCGCGGCTTTTCCTGCTACCTGGCCAAGCCCGCCTCGCTGCAGGACCTCGACGCCTGCCTGCGCGGCCTGCCTCGCGCCGCGACCGATGCCGCCGCCTGCGCGCAACCGCGCGACCCGGCCACCACAGTGGAGACCCCGCGCCGCCGTTACGAAGACATGCTGCGCCGGCAGCTGCAGCAAGACCTGCCGGCACTGGCCCGCATCCTCGCGCAGCAGGACCCGGCCGGCCTGCGCCACTGGGTGCATGCCGCGGCAGGCGCCTTCATGATCGTGCGGCGCCAGTCCATCGTCAGGCAATGCCAGGACCTCGAGGCATTGTGCGAGGCGGCCCCAGGCTGGGCCCCGGCCATGGCCGAAGCGGCAGACATCCTTTACAAGCGGCTGCAGCGCTACGCGCTCGGCGCCGCGGCGGGGCCCTGACCGCTGACGGCAGCGCCTTACCACAATTGGCGGATTTGCGAGCAGCCGCACGCGCGACCATAATGGCAACGCCGCGCCGTGGCCCGCCTGGCCGATCCGACCGGGCGCGGCATTGTCTCCAATGTCTCCCCCATGCCGCCAGAACAAGGCCTGCCCCAGCCCCAGCGCACCTGGGCCATCCTCACCGTTTTCTTCGGCCTGATCATGGCCGTGCTCGACGGCTCGATCGCCAATATCGCGCTGCCGTCGATCTCGCGCGAACTGCAGGCAGATCCCGCCAGCACCATCTGGGTCGTCAACGCCTATCAGCTGACGGTGACCGTATGCCTGCTGCCGCTGTCGTCGCTGGGAGACATCCTGGGCTACAAGCGGGTCTACCGCGCGGGGCTGGCCACCTTCCTGGTGGGGTCGCTGCTGTGCGCGCTGTCGGTCAACCTGCCGATGCTGGTGGCCGCGCGCGTGCTGCAGGGCATCGGCGGCGCCGGCATCATGAGCGTCAACACCGCGCTGGTGCGCTTTATCTACCCGCCCACGCGGCTGGGCCGCGGCATCGGACTCAATGCGCTGGTGGTGGGCGTGACCATCGCGGTGGGGCCGTCGCTGGGCGCGCTGATCCTGGCGGTGGCCAGCTGGCCCTGGCTGTTCGCGGTCAATGTTCCGGTGGCCATCGCCGCGCTGGCGCTGAGCCGTACCGCGCTGCCGAACACGCCGCCGCAGCCGCGCGGGTTCGACTACCCCAGCGCGCTGCTGTCGGCGCTGGTGTTCGGCATGTTTATCCTGAGCGTCGACGGCCTCGGCCATCCCGGCTGGCGCCTGGCCGGCTGCGCGGGCGTGGCGCTCGCGGTGGGGCTGGGCTGGCTGCTGGTGCGGCGCCAGCGCGGCCGCGCCGCGCCGCTGGTGCCGGTCGACCTGTTTGCCAGCCGCGCCTTTGCGCTGGCGGTGGGGACTTCGTTCTGCTCGTTCATGACGCAGATGCTGTCCTTTATCGCGCTGCCGTTCTTTCTCGAATACCAGCTCGGCCGCTCGCTGCAGGAGACCGGCCTGCTGATCACGCCGTGGCCGCTGATGGTGGCGGTGATGGCGGCGGTTTCGGGCCGGCTGTCGGACCGCTATCCGGCCAGCATCCTCGCCGGCATCGGGCTGGCCATGCTGGGCGGCGGACTGGTCGGCCTGGCCACGCTGGGCCCCGACGCCGGCAGCTTCGACATCGCCTGGCGCATGGCCATGTGCGGCACCGGCTTCGGCTTCTTCCAGTCCCCCAACAACCGCGCCATGATCGGCGCCACGCCGCCGGAGCGCAGCGGCGGCGCCAGCGGCGCGCAGGCCACCACGCGACTGCTGGGCCAGACCACCGGCACGGCACTGGTGGCGCTGCTGTTCAGCTTGTCGCCGGACAGCGCGGCGCGCATGGCGTTGTATGTGGCGGCGGCGGTGGCGGCGGTGGGGGCGATGATCAGCCTGAGCCGGTTGCGCGATCCCGGAGGAGAGACGGCGGTGCGGGAGGCGGTGGAGCCGGATGCGTAGATGGGAATGCGCTGAGACGCGGCCGGTTTGCTCCCCTCTCCCGCTTGCGGGAGAGGGAGTACACCAGCAGTAGTTGGAAAGCCGGTGGCAAATGGTGTTACTCCGCCTTCGCCCCCGACTCCTTCACCACCCTCGCCCACTTGGCGATTTCCTGGCGCTGATAGGCCGCCAGCTTTTCCGGCGTGCCCAGCACCGGGTCCAGTCCCAGCGTCTTCAGCTTCGCCTGCACCTCGGGCAGCGTGAAGATGCGGTTGAGCTCGGCATTCAGTTTGGCCACCACCTCCTTCGGCGTATTCGCCGGCGCGAACACCGCGAACCAGGAATCCGCCTCGAAGCCCGGCAGGCCCTGCTCGGCCAGCGTCGGGATATCCGGCGCCGAGGCCGAGCGCTTCGCGCTGGTGATGCCGAGCGCGCGCAGCTTGCCCTCGCGCACCACGGGCAGGGCCGAGGGCAGGTTGTCGAACATCATGGTGATATGGCCGCCAAGCAGGTCGGGAATGGCCATGGCGCGGCCCTTGTAGGGAACGTGCGTGATCTTGACGCCCGCCATCGTATTGAACATTTCCCCGGCCACATGCGGCGAGGTGCCGATGCCTGGCGTGCCGAAGGTCAGGCCGCCGGGCCGGGCCTTGGCCAGCGCGATCAGCTCCGCCACGTTCTTCGCCGGCACGCCCGGATTGACCACCAGCACGTTGGGCGTCGAGGCGATCAGGATCACCGGCGTGAAGTCCTTGACCATGTCGTACGGCATCTTGCTGTACAGCGCGCCGTTGATCGAATGCGTGCCGACAGTGCCGAGCGCCAGCGTATGGCCGTCGGCCGGCGCGTGGGCCACGGCCTCGGCGCCGATATTGCCGCCTGCGCCGGGCTTGTTGTCGACCACCACCGGCTGGCCCCAGGCGGGCGAGATTTTCTCCGAGACGATGCGCGCCAGCGTGTCAGGCGCGCCGCCGGTGGGAAAGCCCACCACGATGCGGATGGGCTTGGCGGGATAGCCCTGTGCCTGCGCGGCAGCGGGGCCGGTCAGGACGGATGCGGCAAGCACTGCCGCCGCGGCAACGGTACCGAAACGCATGGGATGCTCCTCCGGTTGCGCGCGGCTGCGTGGCCGCGCGCATTGTGAAGGCGGCGGCAATGCCGCCGCCGGAACCTGCCAGGCTGCCCGCCTCTTTCAGACCGCGATGCCGCCGAACTCCTGCATCACCTTGTCATGCAGGCGGCGCATGCCGCGCAGCCAGCGGTCATAGTCCTGGCCCTTGCGGCGATAGTACTCAAGCACTTCGGGGTGCGGCAAGATCAGGAAGCGCTCGTCGGCCACGCCCTCCAGCGTCACCGCGGCGACATGCTCGGCGGTGACCGAGCCTTCCTGCAGGAAGCCCTTGCGCTCGCCGTTCTCGCCGAACAGCATATTGGTCTGCACCCCCTGCGGGCAGATGCAGCTGACCTTGATGCCGCGCTCGCCGTAGGTGATCGACAGCCACTCGGCAAAGCCGATGGCGGCATGCTTGGTCACCGCATACGGTGCCGAGCCGATCTGCGACAGCAAGCCCGCCGCCGACACCGTGTTGACGAAGTAGCCGTCGCCGCGCTCCAGCATCTGCGGCAGCACCGCCTTTGCCGCATGGATGTGCGCCATCACGTTGATTTCCCAGATGCGCTGCCAGTCGCCGGCGCTGGCGTCCAGGCCCTTGCGCAGGATGATGCCGGCGTTGGAACAGAAAATATCGACCTGGCCGAAGCGCTGCGTGGCCAGGTCGGCCAGCCCCTGCACCGCGGCTGCGTCGGCCACGTCGACCGGCTGGGCAAACACCTGGCAGGCGGGCGCGACGGCCTGGACCTCGGCCGCCACCGCGGCGGCGCCGGCCGCGTTCAGGTCAGCCACGGCCACGCCGCGCGCGCCAGCCTGCGCAAAGGCCAGTGCCAGCGCGCGGCCGATGCCGGTAGCCGCGCCAGTCACCACGACGGTCTTGTTGCGTACTTCCATGGGTGGTCTCCTCGTTGAATTCGAATGCCGGCATCTGCGCCGGACGCATCAGGCCCGCTTCGCCGCGTCGGGCTCGGGCCCCGGTTCTGGCTGCGCCGAGGCAAAGCGCGCGGTCGCGCGCGCACCGCCCGGCTGCCACAGCCGCGCCTGCAGGGTCTGCGCCAGCTCGCGCACGCGCGGCCCCAGGTTGGCTTCCAGGATTTCCGGCGACAGCCGCGCCGCGGCGCCGCCGATATTCAGCGCCAGCACCTCGCTGCTGCCTGCCAGCCGCAGCGGCGCGGCCGCGCCGCTGACGGTGCGGTCCCATTCGGCATGCGCCACGCAGAAGCCGCGCCGCGCATGGTCACGCAGCGCACGCTCCACGCCCGCGCGCACCGCCGGCCAGCGTGCATCGTAGTGCCGGGCCAGTTCCGCCAGCGCGGCTTCGCGGTGATCCGCATCCAGACCCGCCAGCCACGCCCGCCCGATCGCCGAGGTGGCCATCGGCAGCCGCGCGCCCGGCGCCAGCCGGATCACCAGCGCGCCGCGCGGCTGGCAGCTTTCCAGGTAGACCATGGCATGGCGGTCCGGCATCGCCAGCGCCACCGTGCAATCCGTCGCAAACGCCAGCGACTGCATCAGCGGCTGCGCGATCTCGCGGATGCCGGCAGCGCCGACATAGCGATGTCCCAGCACCATCGCGCCCTGCCCCAGCCGGTATTTTTCCGTCGCCTCGATATAAGTCAGGTAGCCGAGCGTGGCCAGCGTATAGGTCAGCCGCGACACCGTCGGCCGCGGAATGCCGGTGCGCCGCGACAGCTCCGCGTTGCCCAGGTAATCGTCCTGCGGCCCGAACGCGCGCAGCAGCTCCATGCCGCGCGCCAGCGCCGTGACGAAATTGCGGTCATCGGCACAGCCATTGCCCCCCGGCACGTCGGCCGGCACCAGGATGTGCGCGGCATCGGGCGGCGGCGTGGGAATGGTGGTGGTGCGTCTCATGGGCAGCGGTTCGGGCAGGCCCATTAGATTGCAGCAAAGGCGGCGGCCGCAGGGGCGCTATGTAGGGAAAGCATGTGCCCTAGAAACGGTGTTCATGGACACCATTCGACAGGCCGGCGCCTGTCACATCTGTGGCGCCAGAGGCGTCACTTAACGGATTGCTTATGGGCTGGCAAAGAATCGCTGAATTGTCCTTCGGTTGGCACGCGGATATCTTTGCGCAAAAGGCGCGGATCATGCCGGCGACGCTGCCCGTCACGGCAACGCTGACCCGACGCCCGGAGACGACCTGACACGCTGCCCAAGGCGGCAATTCCCATCAAGGATGGCTCTCACCGCCACTGCGCCCACCCCGCGCAGCGGGCCTGCGCGCGCGTTCATTCCTTGTCGGACATAAAAAAGGCGGAGACCCCCGGCCTGTTCATCCGCGGGCCGGCGGAAAAAATGACGATGAGACCACGATGACTACACCCACCAGCATTGGACGCCGGCGGTTCCTCAAGATCCTTGGCGCCGGTTCGTTCGCCGCTTCGGCCGCGGCCCTGGGCATGGCGCCGGCATGGGCGCAAACCCCGGCGGGCGTGCGGCCCTACAAGCTGCTGCGTGCCAAGGAGACGCGCAACAATTGCACCTATTGCTCGGTCGGGTGCGGCCTGCTGATGTATTCGCTGGGGGATGGTGCCAGGAACGCAAAGCCACGCATCTTCCACATCGAGGGCGATCCCGACCATCCGGTCAGCCGCGGCTCGCTGTGTCCCAAGGGCGCGGGGCTGCTCGACATCGTCCATTCGAAAAACCGGCTGCTGTACCCGGAATACCGTGCGCCGGGGTCGAAGGAATGGGTGCGCATCAGCTGGGACGACGCGACCCGGCGCATCGCGCGCCTGCTCAAGGACGACCGCGACCAGCACTTCATCGCGCGCAACGAGAAAGGCCAGCTGGTGAACCGCTGGCTCAGTTCGGGCATGCTCGCCTCGTCGGCGGCGTCCAACGAAACCGGCGTGCTCGACTTCAAGTTTGCCCGCTCGCTGGGCATGCTGGCGCTGGACTGCCAGGCACGGCTGTGCCACGGGCCCACGGTATCCGCACTGGGCCCGTCGTTCGGGCGCGGCGCGATGACCAACCACTGGGTGGACATCAAGAACGCCGATGTCGTCATGATCATGGGCGGCAACCCCGCCGAGGCCCATCCCGTCGGCTTCAAGTGGGTGATCGAAGCCAAGATCAAGAACAAGGCCAGGGTCATCGTCGTCGATCCGCGCTTCAACCGCACGGCCGCGGTGGCCGACATCTTCTCGCCGATCCGCGCGGGCTCGGACACGGCCTTCCTGATGGGCCTGGTCAACTGGCTGCTGCAGCACGACAAGATCCAGCACGACTACGTGCGCGCGTACACCAACGCAGCGCTGATCGTGCGCGAGGACTTCAGCTTCGACGAGGGGCTGTTCTCGGGCTTCGATGCCGAAACCAAACGCTACGACAAGTCGTCGTGGACCTATGAACTCGACGGCGCGGGCAACGCCCGGCGCGATCCGTCGATGCGCCATCCCCGCTGCGTGCTGAGCCTGCTGAAGCAGCACGTATCGCGCTACACGCCGGAGAAGGTCGAGGAAATCACCGGCGTGAAGCAGGCCGACTTCCTGCGGATCGCCGAGATCGTGGGCACGTGCGCGGCGCGGGACAGGACCCTGAC
Source organism: Cupriavidus sp. SS-3 (assembly GCF_035818815.1). Lineage (NCBI taxonomy): Bacteria > Pseudomonadati > Pseudomonadota > Betaproteobacteria > Burkholderiales > Burkholderiaceae > Cupriavidus > Cupriavidus sp. SS-3. The sequence goes on along the minus strand of NZ_JAYLVT010000028.1, from coordinate 12,338 downwards.
GTGGCTGTATGCGCTGGGCTGGACGCACCACACCGGCGGCGCGCAGATCATCCGCGGCGCGGCGATGATCCAGCTGCTGCTGGGCAATGTCGGCATGGCCGGCGGCGGCGTGAACGCGCTGCGCGGGCACTCGAATATCCAGGGCTATACCGACCTGGGCCTGCTGTCGGTACGGCTGCCGGGCTATATGGACCTGCCCACGGACGGACAGCAGACCCTGAAGAAATACCTGGCCGATGCCACGCCCAGGGCGCTGCTGCCCGACCAGGTCAACTACTGGAAGAACCTGCCCAAGTTCTTCGTCTCGCTGCAGAAAAACCTGTTCGGCAAGCATGCCACGGCGCAGAACGACTGGGCTTATGACCTGCTGCCGAAATGGGACCGCAGCTACGACATGCTGGCGTACTTCGACCTGATGTATGAGGGCAAGGTCAACGGCTATATCGTCCAGGGCTTCAACCCGCTGGCGGCGATGCCGGACAAGAACAAGTCCTCCGCCGCGCTGTCGAAACTGAAGTTCCTGGTGGTGATCGACCCGCTGGTGACCGAGACCTCCAACTTCTGGCGCAACGAGGGCAAGTTCAACGACGTCAGGACCGAGGAAATCATGACCGAGGTGTTCCGGCTGCCGTCGAGCTGCTTTGCCGAAGAGGACGGCACCGTGGTCAATTCGGGCCGCTGGCTGCAATGGCACTACGCCGGCCAGCAGCCGCCGGGCGAGGCGCGCCACGACCCCGCCATCCTCGCCGGCATCATGATGGAACTACGCAGGCTGTACCAGACCGAAGGCGGCGCGTGTCCCGAGCAGGTGCTGCACATGACCTGGGACGCCGACACCTATCACGATCCCCACCACCCGCATCCCGAGGAAATGGCCAAGGAGGCCAACGGCTACGCGCTGGCGGACGTTTTCGACGAGCGCGGCAACAAGATCCTGCGCAAAGGCCAGCTGCTGGATTCGTTCGCGCAGCTGCGGGACGACGGCACCACCTCGAGCTACTGCTGGATCTTCAGCGGCTCCTGGACCGAGGCCGGCAACCAGATGGCCAGGCGCGACAACACCGACACCGGGCTCGGCAATACGCCCGGCTGGGCCTGGTCCTGGCCCGCCAACCGCCGCATCCTCTACAACCGCGCTTCGATGGACGAGATGGGGAAGCCCTGGGACCCGAGGCGCCAGATCCTGCATTGGAACGGCCAGCAATGGACGGGCGCCGACGTGCCCGATTTTCCGCTGACCGCGGCGCCCGGCACACCCGTTGGGCCGTTCATCATGCTGCCCGAAGGCGTGGGCCGGCTGTTCTCCGCCGGCGGCATGATCGACGGCCCCTTCCCCGAGCACTACGAGCCGGTGGAGAGCCCGATCGCAAACAACCCGCTGCATGCCAGGGTCACCCACAACCCGACCGCGCGCATCTTCCAGAACGATGCGCAGCGGCTGGGCAACCGCACCGATTTTCCTTATGTCGCCACGACCTATTCGGTGACCGAGCTGTTCCGCCACTGGACCAAGCACTCGCACCTGAACGCCATGCTGCAGCCCGAGCAGTTCGTCGAAATCGGCGAGAAGCTGGCCGCGGACAAGGGCATCACGCACGGCGATACCGTGAAAATCACCACCCGGCGCGGCTACATCACGGCCAAGGCCGTGGTGACCAAGCGCATGCGCACGCTGCAGGTGGCGGGGCAAACGGTCGAGCAGGTCGGCATCCCCTGCCACTGGGGCTTCGAAGGCGCGACCCGCAAGGGCTATCTCGCCAACACCCTGGCGCCCGGCGTGGGCGACGCCAACTCGCAAACGCCGGAATTCAAGGCATTCCTCGTCAATATTGAAAAGATGGCCGGAGCCCGGGCATGAACTCACAGAACATCATCCGCCGCTCGGCCTCGTCCGAGCTGACGCCGGCGCCGCGCATCCGCGACCACCAGATGCAAGTGGCCAAGCTGATCGACGTGTCGATCTGCATCGGCTGCAAGGCGTGCCAGGTCGCCTGCAACGAATGGAACGACCTGCGCGGCGACGTGCAGGAAAACGTCGGCATCTACGACAATCCGCGCGACCTGTCGCCCAACACCTGGACCCTGATGCGCTTCACCGAGCATGAGGACCAGGCTGGCAAGCTGGAATGGCTGATCCGCAAGGACGGCTGCATGCATTGCGAGGATCCCGGCTGCCTGAAAGCCTGTCCCGCGCCCGGCGCCATCGTGCAGTATGCGAACGGCATCGTCGATTTCCAGTCCGACCTGTGCATCGGCTGCGGCTATTGCGTCGCCGGCTGCCCGTTCGACGTGCCGCGCATCTCGAAGCTGGACAACAAGGCCTACAAATGCACGCTGTGCTCCGACCGCGTCGCGGTCGGACAGGAGCCGGCCTGCGTCAAGACCTGCCCCACCGGCGCCATCGCTTTCGGCTCGAAGGCGGAGATGCAGTCGCTTGGCGCGGAGCGCGTGGCCGAGCTGAACGAGCGCGGCTATGCCAATGCCGGCGTGTATGACCCGGCGGGGGTGGGCGGCACCCACGTGATGTACGTGCTGCAGCATGCCGACGATGCCGAGCGCTACGCGGGCCTGCCGAAGGACCCCGAGATCAGCGCGCTGGTCGCCGGGTGGAAGGATGACCTGAAACCCGCCGCCGCGGTCATCGGCGCAGCCGCGGTCGCAGGCATGGCCGCGCATTTCATGGCGGTCGGCCCGAATACCACCGACACCAGCCACGACGGCGCGAGTGACCCCGCCACCGACGACACGGCAAACGGAGACGGCAAATGATGCGCCACGAAGGCAGGATCCTGCGCACGAAGCTCGCCGAGCGGCTGTGCCACTGGGCGGTCGTGCTGTGCTTCTTCCTTGCCGCGGTGTCGGGGATTTCATGGTTCTTCCCCACTGTGAGCTGGATGAGCGGCTTGCTTGGCACGCCGCAACTGGCGCGGCTGCTGCACCCGTTCCTCGGCATCGCGGTATTTGGCGGGCTTTGCTACATGTTCGCGCGCTTCGTGGGCTACAACCTGCCGGCGCGCACGGATGCGATCTGGTTTCGCCGCATCCGTGACGTCCTGATGAACCGGCATGGTGGCGAACCGCTGCAGATCGGCAAGTACAACGCCGGCCAGAAGGTGCTGTTCTGGCTGATCATGGCTTCGATACTGGTGCTGCTGGTCTCCGGGCTGGTCATGTGGCGCGCGTATTTCGCCGAATTTTTCCCGATTCCGGTATTGCGCCTGGCGATCCTGGCCCATGCCGTGGTCGGGATCGGGCTGATCCTGCTGATCATCGGGCATATCTATCTGGCAATCTGGGTCCGCGGCTCGATCACCGGCATGGTGACGGGCTACGTCTCGCGCGCGTGGGCCAGGCAACACCATGACCGGTGGCATGGCGAACTGGAAGCGAAAGACGCGCAGGCGGCAAGCGCAAGGGGGCATGGGCAATGAACCCGCATCCGAAGATGCAGGGGGCGCTGCCGCCGGATGAGGCATCGCGGCATTTCACGCCGCTGATCCAGCCCGACCTGTTCCAGCTTTACAGCCGGCGCGCCGCGCGCCTGCATGCGCTGGCCGAAGGCCACGACCATGCCGCTTACCTGCACTGGGCCGCCCGCGTGACCGAGGCGCAGGCAACCGTGCTGCCCGACGCCGGCGCATGCGGGCCGCTGGCAGCCGGCGCGATTGCGCATGCGGGGCGTTGCATTGCCCTGCTCGACCGTCTGATCGAGCGGCTTGCGCATGACATTCCCGCGCCGGCCGCACCCCATCTCACGGCACTGCGCGGCCTGGCCGCGGTCGAACGCCTGGCGGCCGCGCAGGCGCTGGCCGCGGGCCGCTTCGACGCCGTGCCGGCGGCGATCGCACCATTGCTCTGGGCCGCGCTGTCGCTGCAATGCGCCACCGCCGCGCGCGCGGCGCCGGTGCCCGTCGGCGGCAGCGCCGAGCCGCCAGGTTGCCCGCTGTGCGGCACCGCCCCGGTGGCAAGCCTGATCCTGACCGGCGAGCGCCACGGCATGCGCTACCTGCATTGCCCGCTCTGCGAGAGCGCGTGGCACATGGTGCGGGCCAAATGCAGCAACTGCGGCTCCGCCGCCGAGCTCGACTACCTGAGCCTCGATACCGTCGAAGCCACGGTGCGGGCGGAGAGCTGCGGCGTGTGCCACGGCTATCTGAAGGTGGTGTCACTGGAGCGGGATCCGCATGCCGAAGCGGTGGCCGATGATCTGGCCACGCTGGCGCTGGACGATGCCGTGGCGGGCGAAGGCTTTCAACGTACCGGGTTAAACCCGTTCGCCTTGCCGGGATGAGACCCGGGCAGGCACGCAGTTCGTGTACGCTTATGCGCGGAATTCTCGCCCGTCTGCGCACCGACGGATTGGCCCGAACACAACAGATACCGATGCCCACCAGTCTCCCCGAACCCCAGGCCGTTGCAAACCCCGTCACCCGCAGCGCGATATTCCTCGTCGCAACGCTTGCCGATGGCGATGACCACGCCGAAACCGTGCGTGCATGGTGCGCCGACGTCGCGGCGGTGGTGCGTGCAGTCGGCCATCGCGTACCGGACGGCAACCTGTCCTGTGTCTGCGGCTTCGGCTCGGACGCCTGGGACCGGCTCTTCGGCGCGCCCCGTCCCGCTGCGCTGCACCGCTTCCGCGAGTTCGGTGCCGGCGAGCGCATGGCCCCGGCAACGCCGGGCGATCTGCTGTTGCACATCCGCGCCGAAGCGATGGACCTTTGCTTCGAGCTGGCCACGCAGCTGCTCGGCAAGCTGGGCGACGCGGTGCGGGTGGTCGACGAGGTGCATGGCTTTCGCAACTTCGACATGCGCGCGATGATCGGTTTCGTGGACGGCACAGAAAATCCGACCGGCCGCGAAGCCGCGGGCTTCACGGTGATCGGGGAAGAAGACGCCGGGTTCGCCGGCGGCAGCTACGTCATGGTGCAGAAGTACCTGCACGACATGGCCGGGTGGAACGCGTTGCCGGTCGAGGCGCAGGAACTGATCATTGGCCGCAGGAAGCTGTCGGACATCGAGCTGGACGCCAGTGTCAAGCCATCGAACTCGCACAGCGCGCTGACCACGCTCGACGACAACGGGCAGGAAGTCAAGATCCTGCGCAACAACATGGTGTTTGGCCGCCCCGGTGCGGGCGAATTCGGCACCTACTTCATCGCCTACGCCCGCTCGCCGGCCCCGATCGAGCAAATGCTCGAGAACATGTTCGTCGGCCGGCCGCCCGGCAACTACGACCGGCTGCTCGATTTCAGCCGGGCTGTCACCGGCGGCCTGTTCTTTGTCCCCTCGGCCGACCTGCTCGAAGCGCTGGCGGACCGCAGCGGCTCCGGGCATTGACGTGGCCGCCTGCCCTCCCCTCCGATTGGCGGCCGCGATCCCCCGGGCCCATCGCGGCCGCGCCTGGCGCGGTCAGCCGCCCAGTTCCTGGAAGGCGTGACCGTTGGCACCGAGTCCTTTCAGGACATCGGGCGGCACATCGGTCTCGGCGACGGTTCCTTCAAGCCGCCACTGCGCGGCATCGGCAAGGTCGGGAAGCCCCGCCCCCTTGCGCACATAGAGTCCCAGCGTCGGCTTCTTCAGGTTGAGGTAAAAGTCGAACTCCTGCATGGTTGAACCTCCGGCGTAAAAGTCCCTGCACTATCGCCTGCGTTGTTGCCTGCCGCGCTCAGGCTGCGGCATCACCGGCAGCAACGGCGCCATCCCCCTTTCCGCCATTCCCCTTACCGGGCGAAGCAGCCTTGGCACTCGCCTTGCCGGCCTTCGGCTTGCGCGCCGCTTCCAGCTTCCTGAAGCTCGCCGCGTCGCGCTCGCGGTCGAAGCCCACCTCGACACTGTCCCCGGACTTCAGCTTGTCGCCCAGTATCTGCCGCGCCAGCGCGGTTTCGACCTGCTGGCGGATCTGGCGCCGCAGCTCGCGCGCACCGAATTCTGGCTGGTAGCCCACCTCCACCAGATGATCGATCAGCGCCTCATCGAACCTGACCGCGATGTCCTGCGCGGCGGCGGTGCGCGCGACGCGATCAAGCTGGATCTGCACGATCGCGCGGATGTTCTCGCGCGAGAGCGCATGGAACACAATGATGTCATCGATGCGATTGAGGAACTCCGGCCGGAAATGTCCCTTCAGAACCTTCATCAGCGCTTCGTGCAGCGCCTTGTCGTCCATGCGGGATGCATCAGGCTTCTCGAGGTTCTCCATGATGATCGGTGCGCCCAGGTTGCTGGTGGCGATGATGACGGTGTTGCTGAAATCCACCACGCGGCCCTTGCCGTCGGTCAGGCGTCCGTCGTCGAAGACCTGCAGCAGCACGTTGTACACGTCGGTGTGGGCCTTTTCGATCTCGTCCAGCAAGATCACGCTATAGGGCCGGCGGCGGACGCGCTCGGTCAGCTGCCCGCCCTCGTCGTAGCCGACATAGCCCGGGGGCGCGCCAATCAGCCGTGCCACCGCATGGCGCTCCATGTATTCGGACATGTCGATGCGGATGATGGCCTGCTCGTCGCCGAACACGGTTTCCGCGAGCGCCTTGGCCAGCTCGGTCTTGCCCACGCCAGTCGGCCCGAGGAAGAGAAAGGTCGCAATCGGCCGGTTGGCCTGGCCGAGCCCCGCGCGCGACAGGCGCACCGCGTCGCTCACCGCGACCACCGCGTCATCCTGGCCCACGATGCGCTCGCGCAGCCGCTCCTCCATCTTCAGCAGCTTCTGGCGTTCTTCCTGCGTGAGGTCGGTCACCGGGATGCCGGTCAGGCGCGACACCACCTCGGCAATGGCCGCGACCGTGACTTCCAGCGTCTCCGAGCCGGTCTTGCGCTGCCACGCCTCCGTCAGCTCATCGAGCCGCTTTTGCTGGTCGGTGATGCGGTCCTCGAAGGCCTTGGCCTCGTCAAAGCGCTTGCGTGACGCGGCATAGTCCTGCTCGCGCCTGAGCTGCGTGATCTCCGCCTCCAGTTCCTGGATGTCGGCTGGCCGCGAGGTCGAACCGATGCGCACGCGCGCCGCGGCCTGGTCGATCAGGTCGATGGCCTTGTCTGGCAGGAAGCGCGACGTGATGTAGCGGTCCGACATTTCTGCCGCGGCCACGAATGCATCGTCGGCAAAGGTGACCTGGTGGTGCGCCTCGAGCTTGTCGCGCAGGCCGCGCAGGATGACGATGGTCTGCTCCACGGTGGGCTCCGGCACCAGCACCGGCTGGAAGCGCCGTTCCAGCGCCGCGTCTTTCTCGATGTACTTCTGGTATTCGTTCAGCGTGGTCGCGCCGATCAGGCTCAGTTCGCCGCGCGCCAGCGCGGGCTTGAGCACGTTGGCAATGTCCAGGCCGCCCTCGCCGCCGCCCTGTCCCGCGCCGACGATGGTGTGCAGTTCGTCGATAAACAGGATCAGCTCATCGTTCCTGGCAGTGACCTCATCGATCAGCTGCTTGGCACGTTCCTCGAACTCGCCCCGGTACTTCGCCCCCGCCACCATGGCATTGAGGTTGATCTCGACCAGGCGTTTGCCGCGCAGCACTTCAGGCACGTCGCCGTTGACGATGCGCTGCGCCAGCCCCTCGACAATGGCGGTCTTGCCCACGCCGGGCTCGCCGATCAGCACCGGGTTATTCTTTTTGCGCCGCGCCAGCACCTCGATCGTGTTCTCGATCTCCTGTGCCCGGCCGAGCACCGGGTCAAGCTTGCCCTGACGCGCGATCGCCGTCAGGTCGCGCCCGAACTTGTCCAGCGTGGGCGTGCCCGTTGGCGTGTCGACGCGACCATCCTCCGCGCCCTTGCCCACCACCTTCACCACCTTCTGGCGCAGCGCCTCAGGCGTGACGCCGTACTTCTTCAGCAGCGTCCCGGCGATACTGTCGGGCACCGAGGCCAGCCCGATCAGCAGGTGCTCCGGGCCAACATAGGAATGCCCCAGCTCGCGCGACGCCTGGAACGCATACTGGAACGCCTTCTTCAGGCGCGGCGAGATCGTCATCCGGTCGACCGCGGCGTCCGGCGCGGCGCTGCCGGTTTGCGCATGCGCGTCGATATAGCCGCGCAGGTCTTGCGGCGATAGCTTGAGCTCCTTGAGCAGCGCAACGCAGACATCGGTATCGGACAGCACATAGAGCAGGTGCTCGGTGTCCAGTTCATTGCGCCGCAGCTCATGGGCCTTTTCCGCCGCGCGCTGCAGCAACTCCAGCGTCTGTTCGCTGAAGGCGTCGGTCACGTCGACGGATTCACGCGGTACTTCGGCCGCGAAGCCGCCCTGCGCCTCGTCGTCCGCGCCATTGCCGAGGCCGCCGAAGAAGCGCGACAGGCCGCCCCCGCCCAGCAGCGAATCGAACGGGTTGAGCATGTCCTGGTGGCGCAGCAGCTGCCGGTAGTCGTAGTCGCAAATAGACATGGACTTGCGCTGGCCGTCCTGAACCACCGTCACGCGCGCCACGGCCGGGCGCGCATTGCAGATTTCACATAGGGTCGGCATGATGGGCTTTCCTCCACAGACAGGTCGCGTTTAGCGTCAACGAAATGCCGCGGCACGCCGCCTGCGCGGCTTGCAACGGCGCGTGGAATCAAGGAAAAGAGGCGTGACGTGCCATTACGTCACCGTCGAGCGCAGCACGCGCACCGGGACGGACTTGTAGGACGGCGTGCCGCTGTCCTCGTCAATGTAGTCGAGCGGCACCAGCCTGTTGGCCTCCGGATAGTAGGCGGCGACCGATCCCGGCGCAATCTCGTATTCGATCGCGGTCAGTTTGTCGAAGCGCAGTTGCCGGCCCGCTGCAATGGTCTCGATATCAACCAGGTCCCCATGTTCCAGGCCGCGCGCAGCCAGGTCGGCCGCGTTCATGAACAGCACATCGCGGCGCCCGAACACGCCCCGGTAGCGGTCATCCATGGCATAGATCGTGGTGTTGTACTGGTCATGGCTGCGGATCGTCACCAGCCGCAGCACATCGTGGGCCTGGACCTGTTTGTCTTCCTGCAGTCCCTTGAACACGTAGAACTCCGCCTTTCCCGACGGTGTTTCCCATCTGCGTTCGGTGGGCGGCAACGGCATGCGGAATCCGCCAGGCACGCGCACGCGCGTGTTGAAGTCGTCGAAGCCCGGCACGGTCTGCTCGATCAGGTCGCGGATCCGGTCATAGTCGGCAACCAGCTCCAGCCACGGAACCCTGCTGTCCGGCAGGGTTGCGGTGGCAATGCCCGCAACGATGGCCGGCTCCGAGCGCAGCAACGCGGATGCCGGCGTGAGCTTGCCGGCCGAGGCATGGACCATCGACATCGAATCCTCCACCGTGACCGATTGCGGCCCGGTTTCCTGCAAATCCAGTTCCGTGCGGCCGAGGCAGGGCAGCAGGTAGGTCTCCCTGGCCACCAGCAGGTGCGTGCGATTGAGCTTGGTGCCGACATGGACGCTCAGGTCAAGCTTGCCCATGGCAGGGAAGCACTGGTCCGGATCAGGCAGCGCGACCGCGAAGTTTCCTCCCAGGCAAAACAGCGCCCTGGCGCTGCCGTCGATCATCGCCTGCATGGCCCGGACGGCATCGTGCCCGTGCGCCGCCGGCGGACGGAAGCCGAACGTGTCCGCGAGCCGCTGCAGGAAATCCGCAGAGGGCTTCTCGGTGATGCCGACGGTCCGGTTGCCCTGCACGTTGGAGTGGCCGCGCAAGGGACAGATGCCGGCGCCGGGCTTGCCGAAGTTGCCGCGCAGCATCAGCAGGTCGCACAGCAGGCGGACATTGGCCGTGCCTTCGTTGTGCTGCGTCACGCCCATGCCATAGGTGACGATGGTGGCGTTCGACTTCGCATAGGCCGCCGCGACCCGTTCCAGGTCGGCACGCGCAAGTCCGCTGGTCTGTTCGACATCCGCCCATTCGGTCGCCGCCAGGTCCTCCGCCAGCGCTGCAAAGCCCTGGGTGTGGCCGGCAATGAAGTCGTGGTCCAGCACGTTGCCCTGGCTGGCTTCCAGTTCCAGCAGTGCTTTCATGACCCCCTTGATGGCGGCGGCATCGCCCCCGGCCCGCACCAGGAAGTACGACGACGCGATCCGGGTGGAGCCGTAGGTCGCCATCTCCAGCATATTCTGCGGGTCGGCGAAGCGCTCGAGCGCGCGTTCGCGCAACGGGTTGAACACCAGGATCGGCACGTTGCGCCGCGATGCCTCGTGCAGCGTTCCCATCATGCGGGGATGGTTGGTGCCGGGGTTGTGACCGATCGAGATGATCAGCTCGCACTGGTCAAAGTCGTCCAGCGACACGGTGCCCTTGCCGATGCCGATCGAGCGCGGCAGGCCGACGCTGGTCGGCTCGTGGCACATGTTCGAGCAATCAGGGAAATTGTTGGTGCCGTACTCCCGCGCGAACAGCTGGTACAGGTATGCGGCCTCGTTGGAGGCCCGGCCGGACGTATAGAACTCGACCTGATCCGGCGCCAGGCCGCGCAGGATTTCGCCGATGCGGGCGAACGCAGCTTCCCACTCCACCAGCCTGAAGGTGTCGGTGGCGCGGTCATAGACGAGCGGATGCGTCAGGCGGCCCTGGTCTTCCAGTTCGAAATCGGTGCGGTTCAGCAGCGCCGACACCGTGTTGGCCGCGAAGAATTCCGGCGTCACGCGCTTGGTCGTGGCTTCCCAGGTGACGGCCTTGGCGCCGTTTTCGCAGAACTGGAAGGTCGACCGGTGCTCCTTGTCGGGCCACGCGCAGCCGGGACAGTCGAAGCCGTCGGGCTGGTTGGTGCGCAGCAGCGTGATCGGGGCCTTGACGGTATCCATCTGCAGCCGGATCGCCGTGGCGGTTGCCTTCAGCGCTCCCCATCCTCCGGCGGGGCCGTCGTATTTGCGAATACCGGGTACATCGCGTAGCTTGGCCATGATTGCTCCTTGTGCGAAGGGGGCGGCGTTGCAGTGGATCACGCGCGTTACTGTTACCGCTTGCTGCTGGTGTGCTCCCCTCTCCCGCAAGCGGGAGAGGGGAGCCTATGCGTGGGTCCGTGGCACTCCGCGGCGAGCACCGTTAGCGGTAGAGCCCCGCCATCCTCTCCATCGCCACGGGCTTGATCCGCGCCGCCTGTCCCGCGCAGCCGAAGGCCTCGAAGCGCAACTTGACCACGCCCCGCGCGCCCTTCTTCGCCGCCAGCAACGCCTTGCGCGGATCGAACTCGCTGCGGTCTTCGGCCAGCGACTTGCGGATGGCGCCGGTCATGGCCAGGCGGATGTCGGTGTCGATATTCACCTTGCGCACGCCGTTCCGGATGCCGCGCAGGATCTCCTCGACCGGCACGCCGTAGGTCTCCTTGATGTCGCCGCCGTACTGGCGGATGATTTCCAGCCATTCCTGCGGCACCGAGCTGGAGCCGTGCATGACCAGGTGGGTGTCGGGAATCTGCTCGTGGATCGCACGGATGCGGTCGATCGCCAGGATGTCGCCGGTAGGCTGGCGCGAGAACTTGTAGGCGCCATGGCTGGTGCCGATGGCGATGGCGAGCGCATCCACGCCGGTGCGAGCGACGAAGTCGCGCGCCTGCGCCGGGTCGGTCAGCATCATGTCGTGCGACAGCGTGCCCGCCGCGCCGACGCCGTCTTCCTCGCCCGCCTGGCCGGTCTCCAGCGAACCGAGGCAGCCCAGCTCGCCTTCCACCGAGACGCCGACCGCATGCGCCATCTCGCACACGCGCCGCGTGACGTCGACGTTGTAGTCGTAGTCGGACGGCGTCTTCATGTCCTCGCGCAGCGAGCCGTCCATCATCACGCTGGTAAAGCCGGAGCGGATCGACGCCTGGCACACGGCCGGGCTGGAGCCGTGGTCCTGGTGCAGCACGATGGGAATGTCGGGATGGGTCTCGGCGGCGGCCAGCACCATATGGCGCAGGTAGGCCTCACCCGCATATTTGCGAGCACCGGCCGAGGCCTGCAGGATCACGGGGCTGTCGGTTTCCTCCGCCGCCTCCATGATCGCGTGGATCTGTTCCAGGTTATTGACGTTGAAGGCCGGCACGCCGTAGCCGAACTCTCCCGCGTGGTCGAGCAGCTGGCGCAGGGATATGAGTGCCATGATGAGTCTCCTTGGCTTGATGCGGATTGGGTGAGCGATCAGGCGGCGGCGCGTTGCGCCAGCACGGCCAGCGCGGGCAGCGTCTTGCCTTCCAGGAATTCCAGGAACGCGCCGCCGCCGGTGGAGATGTAGCCCACGCGGTCGGCAATGCCGTACTTGGCGATGGCGGCGAGCGTGTCGCCGCCGCCGGCGATCGAGAACGCCTTCGATTCGGCGATGGCCTGGGCCAGCACCCTGGTGCCGTTGCCGAACTGGTCGAACTCGAACACGCCCACCGGGCCGTTCCAGACGATGGTGCCGGCGGCCTTGAGC
>NZ_JAYLVT010000027.1:0-90986 GCF_035818815.1 Cupriavidus sp. SS-3 | reverse complement strand
CGGGCTGATCGCGCGCAACGAGGCGGTCCTGTTCCCGCCGCCCGCGCCGGTCGGCATGGAGCTGATCGCGCTGGCGGTGGCGGCGCTGCTGCATCGCGAGGCGCGCGAATTGCGCATCGATGCCGCCGATCCGCACTCGCCGTGGACCCACGCCGGCGCGTGGCGGCTGAACGGCGGCGTGTCGCGCACGCTGCGTTTCGGCTATGGCGAGCAGGTGCTCGACGTGAAGCTGGACAGCAATGCGCGTGGCAGCACCCTGATCTACGCCGACCAGGCCGCGCCTTTTGCCTATACCTGCCAGGCCGACGATCTTCGCGTCAACCTCGGCACGCGGCGCACGCACGGGCAGGTGCATGCCGATGGCGATACCTTCCACGTCTTCTACGCCGGGCGGCATGTGAGCCTGGCGTGGCTCGACCCGCTCGCCCACGCGGGGGAAGCCGAGAGCGAGGGCGGCAAGCTGACCGCGCCGATGCCGGGCAAGGTCATCGCCGTGCTGGTCGAGGCCGGCAGCATGGTTACGCGCGGCGCGCCGCTGCTGGTGATGGAGGCGATGAAGATGGAGCACACCATCAGCGCGCCGGCCGACGGGGTGGTCAGCGAAATCCTCTACGACGTGGGCGAACAGGTGGCGGAAGGGGCCCAGTTGCTGGCGTTCGAACGGAACTAGGCAGGCAGCCAACGGCATCCGGCGGCGCGCGCCGCGTCACGGCGCGGCACCGCTCATGACTTTGGGTGGTGCGCAGGCAAGGCATCCGCCGGTGCGGTCACGCTCGCGCGAACGCCGTGCTCCGCCATGCGCCCCCGCAGCGCATTCCTCTGCCAAAATAGCCCTTTGCACCACCAGAGTCGCTGGAGACATCATGAAGTTGCAGTTGTACGTTCCCGATGGCCGTTACGATCCCTGGATCGAAGGTTTCGCCGAGGCGCTGCCCGAAGCCACCTGCGTGACCTGGGACGACAGCCGCGGCGAATCCGCCGATTACGCCGTGGTCTGGCGCCCGCCGGTCGAGATGCTGCGCGGCCGCACCGACCTGAAGGCGGTGTTCAACCTGGGTGCCGGGGTCGATGGCATCCTGCGCCTGCGCGACGAAGATCCGCAGGCGCTGCCGGCCGGCGTGCCGATCGTGCGGCTGGACGACGCCGGCATGGCGGCGCAGATGGCCGAATACGTCACCTCGGCCGTGCTGCGCTATTTCCGCCGGCTGGACGACTACGCCGCCCAGGCGCAGGCCGGCAAGTGGAAATTCCTCAAGCCGCACCGCCGCGCGGACTTCACCATCGGCGTGATGGGGGTCGGCACGCTCGGCACGCATATCGCCCGCACGCTGGCCGGCTTCGGCTTCCCGGTGCGCGGCTGGAGCCGCACCGCGCGCGCTATCGAGGGCGTGGTGGGCTTCCACGGCGATGCCGGCCGCGCGCCGTTCCTGGACGGCCTGCGCGTGCTGGTCAATGTGCTGCCGCTGACGCCGCAGACCGAAAACATCCTGAACGGCGAACTGTTCGGCAAGCTGGCGCAGGGCGCCTACGTGATCAACGTCGCGCGCGGCCAGCACCTGGTCGAAGCCGACCTGCTCGCGGCGGTGCAGGCCGGCCAGGTCGCGGGTGCCACGCTGGACGTGTTCCGCACCGAGCCGCTGCCATCCGACCACCCGTTCTGGCAGGAGCCGCGCATCACCATTACGCCACATATCTCGGCGCTGACGCTGCGCGAGGACAGCATCGCGCAGATTGCCGGCAAGATCCGCGCGCTGCGCGCCGGCCAGCCGATCGCGGGCGTGGTCGACCTGCAGCGCGGCTACTGACCCGCCATACCCGCCCCATACCCCACCGGATAAACGACAGGAGACAGCCATGACCATGCCCAACTACGTGAAGATCGTTGAAGTGGGCCCGCGCGACGGCCTGCAGAACGAGAAGGCAATGGTGCCGACGGACGTGAAGGTCGCGCTGATCAACCAGCTGACCGACGCCGGCTTCGTCAATATCGAGGCCGCCTCGTTCGTGTCGCCCAAATGGGTGCCGCAGATGGCCGACGGCGCCGATGTGATGGCGCGCATCCAGCGCCGCGCCGGCACGCTGTATTCGGCGCTGACGCCCAACATGAAGGGCTTCGAGGGCGCGATCGCGGCCGGCGCCGACGAGGTGGTGATCTTCGGCGCGGCCAGCGAGGCGTTCTCGCAGAAGAACATCAATTGCTCCATCGCCGAGTCGATCGCGCGCTTCGCGCCGGTGGCGGCGGCGGCCAAGGAGCAGGGCGTGCGCCTGCGCGGCAGCATCTCGTGCGCGCTCGGCTGCCCCTACCAGGGCGAGGTGCCGGTCAGCTCGGTGGTCGACGTGGTGCGGCGCATGCGCGAACTGGGCTGCGACGAGATCGACATCGCCGACACCATCGGCGTGGGTACGCCGGTGCGCGTGCAGGAAGTGATGCGCGCCGCGGCGGCGGAGTTTGCGCTGGACCGGATCTCCGGCCATTTCCACGACACCTACGGCCAGGCCCTGCCCAACATCCTGGCCAGCCTGGAAGTGGGCGTCGCGATCTTCCATGCCTCGGTGGCGGGCCTGGGCGGCTGCCCCTATGCCAAGGGCGCCACCGGCAATGTCGCCACCGAAGACGTGCTCTACATGCTGCATGGCATGGGCATCCACACCGGCATCGACCTGGAAGCGGTGGTGCGCGCCGGCGACTACATCTCGCAGGCGATCGGCCGCGCCAACAGTTCGCGCGTGGGCCGCGCCCTGCTGACCAAATGGGCCGCCGCCAGCGACGCCGCGCCGGCCTGCGTGTAAAGCGCGGCGGCAAACAGGAGAACGCATGACCATGCCTGATGAAGCGCTGCCCGAGTCCGCGCAGCGCGTGGCCGGGCTGCTGGCCGGACTCGGCCACGACCGGCCCGTGGTGATGCTGCCCGCGACCGGCAAGACCTCGGCCGAGGCTGCCGCCGGGCTGGGCTGCAGCGTGGCCGAAATCGCCAAGTCCATCATCTTCCGCCGCGTTGCCGACGATGCGCCGGTGCTGGTGATCGCCAGCGGCAGCAACCGCGTCGACGAGGCCAAGGTGGCCGCGCGCGTGGGCGCGCTGGGCAAGGCCGACGCGCGCTTCGTGCGCGAGAAGACCGGCTATGCCATCGGCGGCGTCTGCCCGATCGGCCATGCGGTGGCGCCGGTGATGCTGCTGGACCAGGACCTGTTCCGCTATGACAGCCTGTGGGCCGCGGCCGGCCATCCGCACGCGGTGTTCAACCTGACCCCGCACCAGCTGCAACAGATGACCGGGGCCGAAGTGGCCGATGTCGCGCTCGCGGCCATGCCCGGAGCCGCGGCATGAGCCCGGACCTGCGCCCCGGCCTGGCCTTCACCTGGCAATACACGGTGCCGCCCAAGGCCACGGTGCCGCGCCTGTATGACGATATCCCGGGCTGCGCCGAGATGCCCGACGTGCTGGCCACCGGCTACCTGGTCGGCATCATGGAGTGCGCCTGTCTGCAGATGCTGCGCGAGCACCTGGACTGGCCGCGCGAGCAGTCGCTCGGCACGCTGGTCAGTTTCTCGCACCTGGCGCCGACGCCGCCGGGCATGACGGTAACGGTCAGGGGCGAGCTGGTCGAGGTGGACGGGCGCCGCCTGCGTTTCCAGCTGAGCGCGTGGGACGGCGAGGACAAGATCTCCGAGGGCGTGCACGAGCGCCACCTGATCGACGCCGGCCGCTTCAACCAGAAGGTCGCGGCCAAGGCCGCGCGCGCGGCGGCCTGAGTGGCGAGCGCGCGCAACGCCATGGCTACGATGCCCCGCTCGCCCGGTGCGCTCGCCGCGGAATTGGCCAGGCAGGCCGACGCCGCGATGCAAGCCACCCCGGTGCCGTCGCCGTGCCGCAACGTCTGCCGCATGGACCCGTCGAGCGGCTATTGCGAGGGCTGCCTGCGCACCATCGAAGAGATTGCCGGCTGGTCGTCGGCCGGCGACGAGGACAAGCGCCGCATCTGGGCGCAGCTGCCGCGGCGCGCCGCATGGCTGGCGGGCGAGGAGGCATCGTCGTGAGCGAAAGCACCGTGCCGCGCTTGCCGGCCACCATGCGCGTGTTCGAGCGTGGCTGGCTGTCGGCCAACAACATCCTGTTTGCGGACGGCGACGATACCGCGCTGGTCGACACCGGCTACGTCACCCACGCGCCGCAGACGGTGGCGCTGGTGGCCTCGGCGCTGCAGGGCCGGCCGCTGGCGCGCGTGATCAATACCCATCTGCACTCGGACCACTGCGGCGGCAATGCCGCGCTGCAGGCACGCTGGCAGCCGCGCACCGCGATCCCCGCGGCCGAGGCCGGGGCCGTGGCGGCGTGGGATACCGATGCGCTCAGCTACAAGGCCACCGGCCAGCAGTGCGACCGCTTTACCTTCGACAGCGTGCTCAACGACGGCGATACGCTGCGCCTGGGCGGCATCGACTGGCAGGTGGTGGCGGCCCCCGGCCATGACCCGCACGCGGTGATGCTGTTCGCGCCCGCCGAGCGCATCCTGATTTCTGGCGATGCGCTGTGGCAGAACGGTTTCGGCGTGATCTTTCCGGAACTGGAGGGCGAGAGCGGCTTCGCCGAACAGGCGGCCGTGCTGGCGCGCATCGCGCAGCTCGACGTGCGCGTGGTGATTCCCGGCCACGGCAGCGTGTTCACCGACGTCGCCGCGGCGGTCGAACGCGCGCAGGGGCGCCTGGCGTACCTGAGCGCCGACCCTGCGCGCAATGCCGCGCATGCGGTCAAGGTGCTGGTGAAATTCAAGCTGCTCGAGGCGCAGCGGATGACGCTGGCGGCATTGGCCGCGTGGATGGAGGCGGCGCCGCTGATGGCGCACATGCGCGAGCGCTTTATGCCGGGGCAGCAGATGGCGGAGATCTGCGCGCAGACGGTGGGAGCGCTGGCGCGGGTGGGGGCGGCGCAGGTCGAGGGGGAGTGGGTGGTGAATCGGGATTGATTGCCCCCGACGCCGCGCCTAATGGCGAGGAAGCCGTCGCCCATGGTGGTTTGCTCCCCGCTCCCGCAAGCGGGAGAGGGAGCACGCAATCGGGATGCGTCGCCCGGCGGCAGGCCGGTCAGAAGGACGTCCTGAACCCCACCTTCACACTTCTTCCCGCCAGCGGCGCGATATCCCGCAGGATTGACGCCGAGTTGCGCGCGTCCTGGTTGGTCAGGTTGTCGCCGCGCAGGTACACCAGCGTCTGCGTGCCCGCCACCTTGAACTTGTAGGTCAGCGCCAGGCTCAGCAGCGTGTAGGCATCGGTCGGCGTGTCGTTGGACGGCACGCGCGTCTGCTTGGCCGCGTAGGTGACATCGACGCGCGCGCCCCAGGGCCCGGCGCCATACACCAGCGCGCCGCCCAGGCGCAGCGGTGCCAGCCGCGGCAGCGGCTCGCCGGTGTCGCGGTTTTCCCCGCGCACGTAGTCGGCGCGTGCCTCGAAGTCCAGCGTGTCGCTGCTGGTCAGCATCTTCTGCAGCAGGCGCGTCTTGCCTTCGGCCTCGAAGCCGTACAGCGTGGCGGGCACGCCCAGGTACTGGAATTCGGGCAGCGCATCCGGGCTGCCGACCGCGACCACGTCGCCGGCCTCGTCGCGCGCGCGGCCGGTGGCGCTGAGCGCGAGGTAGTTGGCAAAGCGGCTGTAGTAGCCCGACACGCCGGCGCTGTGCGCGCCTGACTTGAAGCGCACGCCCAGGTCGATCGAGGTCGCGCGCTCCTTGTTGGCATTGGGATCGCCCACTTCCCAGGCGCCGGTGGCGACGTGGGGGCCGTTGGCGTACAGCTCGTAGAAGGTCGGCGCGCGTTCTGTGTAGGACAGGTTGCTGGTCAGCGACCACGCCGGGTTCATCTTGTACAGCAGGCCGGCCGAGGCGCTGGTGGCGTTGAAGCTGCGGCTGGCGTCGGCGAAGCGGTCGTTGCCGTTGGCGCTGGCCTTGACGCTGCTGTGGTCGAGCCGGCCGCCGAAGTTCAGCTTCAGGTCGCCGCCGGCGGTCAGGGGCAGTTCCTCGAATACGAACAGCGCCGCATTGTCGGTGTTGGTGCTGGGCACGAAGGCCTCCTCGCCCAGCGCCGAGAAGTTGGTGTGGCCAAACTGCGTGCCGACCACGCCGGTCAGGTTGCCGATCTTGGCGTGCCGGGCCTCGAAGCGCGCATCCCAGCCGCGGTTCTTGAAGATCGTGCCGGTTTCGCCGTCCTCGATTTCGCGGTGCTCGTAGTCGGTGAAGCTGACCTTGCCCTTGACCGACTCGAGCCAGCCGCCGGTGTTGCCGGCCAGGTTGCGTGCCTCGCCTTCCAGCGCGAAGCGGTCCTGCTTCATCTTCAGCCGCACCGCGTCCTCGGCGGGCGTGCCGTAGTCGTTGCGGTAGGCGCTGTAGTTGGCGCCGAGGAAGCCATCGGCCCAGGTGTAGGAGCCGCCCAGCGAGCCGCCCTGCTGGTCGGCGCTGGTGTTGGGGAGGCGGCCGTAGGGCTCAGCCTCGCCTTCGGGCAGCGGCTCGGTGTTGCGCAGCCGTTCGCTGCGCGCGTAACCGGGGATGCGCAGGTCGCTGGTCTTGCGCGCGAAGGCGTCGGCGTGGACGGCAAACTTGCCGTTACCGGCCTCGATCAACGCGCTGGCGTTGCGGGCCTGGTCGCCGCCGGCGGTGGCGCTGGCATCGACCGCGCCACCTACGCCTTCGATGGGCTCCTTGGGGATGCGGTTGTCGATCACGTTGACCACGCCGCCGATGGCATTGCCGCCGTACATCAGCGCCGCCGGGCCGCGCACGACTTCGATGCGCTCGGCCACCAGCGGATCCACCGGCACGGCGTGGTCGTAAGACAGCGTGGACGCGTCGACCGTGGTGCCGCCGTTCTGCAGCACCTTGATGCGGTCGCCGTCGAGGCCACGGATGACCGGCCGGCTGGCGTTGGGGCCGAAGTAGGTCGACGATACCCCGGGCAGCTTGTCGAGGGTCTCGCCCAGCGTGCTGGCCTGGCGCACCGCCAGCGCGTCGCCGCCCAGTGTGGAGACCGGCGCCACCATGTCGTTCAGGTCGCTGCCCAGCGGGTTGGCGGTGACCACGACTTCGCGCAGCGTGGCCCCGGCCGGGGTGGCTGGAGCGCCGGCGGGAGCGGCATCGGCGGCCGGCGCCGCGGCGGTTTGCGCGAGCGCGGCGGGGGCTGCGAAAGCGGCGGCCAGCGTGGCGGTCAGGGAGGCGGCAAGCGCCGCCAGCGGGGTCAGGCGCGGGGCGGCAGGCTGGGTGTAACGGCGGGCGGTGTAACGGTTCTTCGACATGGCGCGCGGAGCAATGCAGTGGCGATCGGCCCGGCTGGCACGGCGGCGTCCGGCCAGGCGCGGCGCGCCCGCGAGGGGCGTGGCGGCGCGGCCGGAAGGGCGCATGTTCAGCTCGGAATGCGTAAGTCGGCGGGTGCGCGGCGCTGGCCGCGTCCCGGATCAGGCGAGGGCGATGGCCGGCGCCGGCGGGGCGCGCGATTGGAACGGATGGGACGAGGGCAGGTCGGGCCAGCGCCAGGCCAGGCTGGCCGGCTTGACCGGCTTGCCGAAGGCAAGCTGCAATGGCGGCAGCTTGCCGCAATGCGTGTCGGCGACGGTGGCGCCATCGAACAGCACGCACGAGTGCCCGCTGAAGGCCTGCGCCAGCGTGTGCGGGTCAGTGTCGGACGCGGCGGTGGTGTCGGCAACCGCCGGGGCGCCAGCCGGTGCCAGCAGGCCGCCGTGGACGATGCGGTGGGTCAGTCCGGCATGCTGCGCCAGCAGCAGGCACAGCGCCAGCCACAGCGCGGACCAGAGGCCTGGGCCGTGCGCGCGCAGGCGGGCGAACCAGTCAGTGCGCATGGGGGTGGCCGCCCGGGTGGCCGTGATCGTCGGCGGGATCGCCGCAACCGCAGTCATCGCCATGGCTGTGATCGTGGCCGTGATCGTGGTCGTCGTCGAAATCATCGACCCAGGCCGGGAACGGATCCGGATAGGCGGCCCAGGCCTCCACCCCTGCGGCGATCTCGGCATCGCTCAGCAGGCAGGCATCGAGACGCGCCTGCAGCGCGGCGTGGTCCAGGTCCAGGCCGATCAGCACCAGTTCCTGGCGGCGGTCGCCGAACGGCGCCGGGGCGCCGCCGTCGTGCATGTCGGCTTCGACTTCCGCGCGCTCGTCGGCGTCGGCCGGCCATTCGGCCGGATCCAGCGCGGCCCACCAGGCGCCGGCGCCGCCATGGCGGCAGACGCCGCCGGACTGGTTCCAGTCGCCCGCGGTCTCCATGCGGCTGGCCAGCCAGAACAGTCCTTTGGAGCGCAGCACGCTGCCGTGCTCGCGCAGCCATTCGGTATGGATCAGGTCGGCGAAACGTTGCGGGTGGAACGGGCGGCGGCGGCGGTAGACCAGCGTGGAAACCCCGCTGGCCGCGTCCGCCGCGGATACTTCGCCACGCAGCGCGGCGAGCCAGCCGGCGCCATCGGCGGTGGCTTCGAAATCAAAGCGGCCGGTGCCCTGCACGCGCCCGGGCGGCACCTTGCCGAAGCTGGCTTCGACGATGTCGGCGCGCGGGTTCAGCGCCTGCAGCGCCGCGCGCAGCCGCGCCAGGTCCGCGGCGCCGACGAGGTCGGCCTTGTTCAGCACGATCACGTCGCAGCCTTCGATCTGCGCCACCAGCACTTCGGCCACGGTGCGGTCGTCGTCCTGGCCCTGCGCCAGGCCACGGTCGGCGAGGAATTCGGCTTCGTTGAGGTCGCGCAGCACGGTGGCGGCATCGACCACGGTCACCAGCGTGTCGGGCTGCACGGCCGCGTCGGGCCCCGCGCCATGCTCGGCCTCGAACAGGAAGCCTTCGGCGATCGCCAGCGGCTCGTCCAGGCCGTCGGCCTCGACCAGCAGCGCGTCGAAACGGCCCGTGGCGGCCAGCCTTGCGGCTTCGGCGAGCAGCGGCTCGCCCGACGGCAGCAGCGTGGCCTCGCAACCGGGCGGCACGGGCGCCAGTGCTTGCCCGTCCTGCGCGCCGCAGACCAGCACGCCGACACGCCCGCCGGCGCCATGCGCGAGCAGGTGGTTCAGCAGTGAGGTCTTGCCGGCGCCGGCAAAACCGGACAGCACGGTGACGGGCAGGCGATCAGCCATGGCAGCAGCAGGGAATGTGGAGGAGGCAACGCAGCGCGCAAAGGTCGCGGGCGCGTTGTTGCAACAAGGTTGCGAATTTACCAGAAAGGCCGCGGCGGCAACAGCCGGATGATTCTCAATGTCAGGCCGTGGCCCTGGCGCGACAAGGGCTGGTGCGCGGCCCAAAGACAAACGGCCCGGATACCCGGGCCGTCATGTTGCGCAGGCTGCGCCGGCTGGCCGGCGCGCCGTGCTTCAGTCGCCGAACAGCTTCTGGCGCAGTTCGCGGCGTTGCTGCGCTTCCAGCGACAGCGTCGCGGTGGGGCGCGCCAGCAGGCGCGGCACGCCGATCGGCTCGCCGGTTTCCTCGCACCAGCCGTAGTCGCCGGACTCGATGCGCTGCAGCGACTGTTCGACCTTCTTCAGCAGCTTGCGCTCGCGGTCGCGCGTGCGCAGTTCCAGCGCGTGTTCTTCCTCGATGGTGGCGCGGTCGGCCGGATCCGGCACGATCACGGTTTCGCGCAGGTGCTCCGTGGTCTGGTCAGCGTTCTTCAGGATTTCGTCGCGCAGCTGTTCAAGGCGGTGCTTGAAGAAGGCGAGCTGCGCTTCGTTCATGTAATCCTTGTCGCTCATCTTCAGGATTTCAGCTTCAGTCAGAAGTTTGTTGCTGCTCATGGTTGCTGCTGATTCTCTTGTTGATGCGGCCGGCGGCGTCTCAGTCCGCGCGGGTGCGCTGTCCGCGCGCTTGCGCGCCACGGTTGTTTCACTCTGGCTGGCTGCAGTCTTGCTGCTTCGCGGGCCTCCCTTCCTTGCGCCCGCTTCGGCGTTCGCCGTACTGCCGCGGGGAGCGGGCGCGGCCTTCACAGGCTGCGCCTTGAGCGTCTCTGCCGCTGCACTACCAGTCTTGCTGCGGCTTTCTTTGGTCTTCGTTGCGGCTGTCATGGGGACACCTCTCTCTCGCGTCAGTCAGTGACGGCGCGCGTCGGGGCACCCCAAGCGGAACAGGCGGTCTCCGCACGAAGCACTGCGACCGCACCTGCTGGCGGCCTGCCTCATGCTGACGACAACCGCCGCCCTGCAAGTCCACCGGCAAGCGGTGGACCGGACACCGGCGGCGGGAAAAAGGTGCGCCACCGGTATCAAATCCGGCCTATTGTACTTGAACAAATTTTTCGGAGATATGGGGAAAACCGGCTGGCGCTTCGGTATTTCCCCGGTACCCCGAACGGGGGGCAGCCGCGCGGCGGTGTCGGAAGGGATGCCGCCCATGGGACGGCAGGCGCACTCAGGCCAGGCAGTTCTCCAGGCCCTTGAGGATGGCGTCGCGGGGCAGGTCCACGCCGATGAACACCATGCGCGTGCCCGGGGTTTCGTCTTCCCACTTGGCACCGATGTCGCTGCCCATCAGCTGGTGAACGCCCTGGAACACCACTTTGCGGTCCACCCCCTCCATATATAGTACGCCCTTGTAGCGCAACAGTTTTTCCCCGTAGACCGCGAGGATTCCGGACAGGAATTCTTCCAGCTTGCCGTAGTGGAACGGCTTGTCGCTGCGGAACACGAACGAGGCGATGCGGTCGGTGTGATGATGGTGGTGATGGTGGTCGTGCGCATGGCCGTGGGCGTGCCCATGGTCGTGGCCGTGATCATGGCCGCAGTCGGCGCCGCAATGCTCGCCGTGTTCGTGGTCATGGTCATGGTCGTGGTCGTGGTCGTGGTCCTCGGCGCGCAGGAATTCGGGGTCGATCTCGAGCTTGGCGTTCAGGTTGAAGCCGCGCAGGTCGAAGATGGTGTCGATCGGGGCCTCGCCGAAATTGACCAGGCGGATCGGCGCGCGCGGGTTCATGTGCAGCAGGCGGTGGCGCAGCTCGGCCACGTCGCCTTCGCTGACCAGGTCGGACTTGGTGATGAAGATGGCGTCGGCAAAGCCGACCTGGCGCTGCGCCTCTTCCTGCTGGTCCAGCTGCAGGTGGGCGTGCTTGGCGTCGACCAGCGTGATCACTGCGTCGAGCAGGTAGCGCGAGGCGATTTCCTCGTCCATGAAAAAGGTCTGCGCCACCGGGCCGGGGTTGGCCACGCCGGTGGTCTCGATCACCACGCGGTCGAAGGCGATCTCGCCGGCGTCGCGGCGCGTCAGCAGCGTCGACAGCGCCTGTACCAGGTCACCGCGGATGGTGCAGCAGATGCAACCGTTGCTCATTTGCACGATCTGCTCGCGGCCGTCCTGCACCAGGATCTCGTTGTCGATGTTCTCTTCGCCGAATTCGTTCTCGATCACGGCGATCTTCATGCCGTGCTGCTCGTTCAGGATGCGCTTGAGCAGGGTGGTCTTGCCGCTGCCGAGGAAGCCGGTCAGGATCGTGACCGGAATCAGTTTGGACATTGTTGTTTCTCCGGGAAATGAGTGCCGGTCAGTGGGCGGTGCGCGAACGCTTGCCGCACTCGGCGCAGACGCCGTTCACGGTCAGCTCGACATGTTCGATGGCAAAGCCGCTGGGCACGCGCGGCGCGGCCGGCTGCGCCGGGGCGGCGGCATCGTCCAGGCAGAAGGTGCGGTCGCAGCGGGTGCAGTGGAAATGGCTGTGCTGGCGATGCTCCTGGGCGCGCGCGGCTTCGTGCTCGACCAGGCTGAAGCGGAACACGCGGTCGTTGCCGGCGCGCTTCTGCGCCACGCCCTGGTCCACCAGCCAGTCCAGCACGCGGTAGACGGTGACGCGGTCGATGGTTTCGCCGGCCTCGGGCAGCCGGTCGATCACGGCCTGGTGGGTCAGCGCCTCGTCGCTGCCGATCAGGCACGCCAGGATGCACAGCCGCGGCTGGGTCACGCGCGCGCCGAGCCGGCGCAGGCGCTCATGGGCGGCCTCCAGGGCCGCCGGGGTCGGGATTGCCGGTTCCGGCGCCAGGGCCGGCCGGTCCGGACTGGGACGGGTCATGGCCGGATTTAACCATAGCCCCACGGTTGTTGCAATTCAGTTGCGTCAGCCGCGACGGCGGATTGCGCCTATGATCGGCACAGGACCACCTGAGCGGAGACCCTCATGCTGAATGACGCGAGCGCGCTGCTGTTCCCGAATTTCGAACCGTTCCGGCAACAGGTCGGCGAGGTCGAGATCGCCGGGGTGCGGGGCGGCTCGGGGCCGCCGCTGCTGCTGTTGCACGGCCACCCGCAAAGCCACCTGATCTGGCACCGGGTGGCGCCCGCACTGGCCGACCACTTTACCGTGATCGCCACCGACCTGCGCGGCTATGGCAGCAGTGCGGCGCCGCCCGGCAATGCCGGCCACGAGCGCTACAGCAAGCGCACCATGGCGCAGGACCAGGTAGCGCTGATGGCGGCCCTCGGATTCCATCGCTTTGCGCTGTGCGGCCATGACCGCGGCGCGCGCGTCTCGCACCGGCTGTGCCTGGACCATCCCGACGCGGTCAGCCGCGCCATGCTGCTCGACATCGCGCCCACGCTGGCCATGTACGAGCGCACCAGCATGGCATTTGCCGCGGCCTACTGGCACTGGTTCTTCCTGATCCAGCCGGCGCCGTTCCCCGAGACCCTGATCAATGCCGAGCCCGATTTCTATATCCAGAAGCTGATGGGCCTGCGCCACGCCGGCCTGGCCGCGTTCGCGCCCGATGCGATGGCCGCCTACACCGCGGCAATGCGCGACCCGGCGCGCGTGCACGCCATGTGCGAGGACTACCGCGCCGCCGCCACCATCGACCTCGAGCACGACCGCGCCGACCGCGAGGCCGGGCGCCGCCTGGCGCTGCCGCTGCGCGTGCTGTGGGGCGAGCACGGCGTGGTGGCGCGCTGCTTCGAGCCGCTGGCATTGTGGCAGGAGGTGGCCGCCGACGTGAGCGGGCGCGCGCTGCCCTGCGGCCATTACATTCCCGAGGAAGCCCCCGAGCCGCTGCTGGAGGAAATGCTCGGTTTCTTCCGCTAGCCGGCGGCGGCTGTCGCGAAACGCGGAGTTTGTGGGCGATTGCTGCCCTATCTTGCGCCATATGCCGTGGATTGCAGGCGGGTTAGCCCCTATACCTGTGCATTGTCTGGTGTTGCTAACATCATCCCCGCCCTTGCGGTTTACGGCAGGGGCAGCGGCGCCAGCCGGCCTTGGTCCAAACGCGGCTAGTGAGACCGCGCCAGAGCGCCCCGCGCGAGCAGGGGCCCTGCCGGCGGCAAGGCATTGCATGACGGGTATCGAAGGAATCAGGAGAAGAGCATGAAACGAGTGGCAAAGACGATCGCGGCCGCGCTGGCAGTCGGCGTGATGGGCGTTGCGGCGGGCGCGTACGCGCAGGAATTCCCGGGCGGCAAGCCCATTTCGGCCGTGGTGCCGTTCTCGGCCGGCGGCCCGACCGACAAGGTGTCGCGCGAGCTGACCGCGATCATGTCCAAGCACCTGGGCTCGACCATCGTGATCGAAAACCTGGGCGGCGCCGGTGGCACCATCGGCGCCAAGAAGGTGGCCCAGGCCAAGAACGACGGCCACACCGTGCTGATCCACCATATCGGCATGGCCACGGCCCCGGCGCTGTACCGCAACCTGGGCTTCGATCCGCTGAAGGACTTCGAGATGGTCGGCGAGATCGCCGACGTGCCGATGATCCTGGTTGGCAACAAGCAGCTGCCTCCGAACACGTTCAAGGAACTGCTGCCGTACATCAAGGCCAACGCCGCCAAGCTGTCGCTGGCCAACGCCGGCATCGGCTCGGCCTCGCACCTGTGCGGCCTGCTGTTCCAGAGCGCGATCCAGACCGAGCTGACCACCGTGCCGTACAAGGGCGCGGCGCCGGCGCTGACGGATATCCTGGGCGGCCAGGTCAACCTGCTGTGCGACCAGACCACCAACCTGGCGGGCCACCTGAAGGCCCACTCGGTCAAGCCGTACGCAGCCATGCAGGCGCGCCGCGTGGAAGCGTTCAAGGACGTCCCGACGGCAGCCGAGCAGGGCATGCCGAACGTGGAAGTGAAGGTCTGGCACGCCATGTACGCGCCCAAGGGCACGCCCAAGCCGGTGATCGACAAGCTGTCGGCCGCCCTGCAGAAGGCCGTGGCCGACCCGGCGTTCCGCGCCAAGATGGCCGAGCTCGGCGCCGAAGCGGTGACGGCACAGCGCGCCACGCCTGAATCGCTGCGCACCTACCTTAGCGCCGAAATCAACAAGTGGACCCCGGTGATCAAGAAGGCCGGCGTCTATGCGGATTGATCGATCGGACTAAGCCGATGGAGTGATTCATGCGGCGCGCTGGCCTGCCGGCCGGTGCGTTGTGCCGAAGGGCCATGCCTTGCGCATGGCCCTTTTTGTTTGCGGGGCGGCGCAACCAGCGGTGGCGGGCATCCTATATTGGTCAGACCTGCCGCCGCCGGCGAGGTGCGCGACAGGCCTTGAAACCGTGCCGGGGCGTCGCCAACTACGGTCCTGACATATTCACGGAAGCCACCATGGAACAGTATCACGGCACTACCATCGTCAGCGTCCGCCGCGGCAATCAGGTCGCGCTGGGCGGTGATGGTCAGGTCACGCTCGGCAATATCGTGATGAAGGGCACCGCGCGCAAGGTGCGCCGCATCTACAACGGCAAGGTGCTGGTCGGGTTTGCCGGCAGCACCGCCGACGCCTTCTCGCTGCTGGACCGCTTCGAGGCCAAGCTGGAGAAATACCAGGGCAACCTGACGCGCGCCGCGGTCGACCTCGCCAAGGACTGGCGCTCGGACCGCGCGCTGCGCCGGCTCGAGGCCATGCTGATCACCGCCGACCGCGATACCACGCTGGTCATCACCGGCAACGGCGACGTGCTGGATCCCGAAGGCGGCATCGCCGCGATCGGCTCGGGCGGCGCGTATGCGCAGTCGGCGGCCAAGGCGCTGATCGAGAACACCGAGATGGCGCCGAAGGACGTGGTCGAGAAGGCGCTGACCATCGCCGGCGAGCTCTGCATCTATACCAACACCAATTTCGTCATCGAGACGCTGGAATAAGCCGCTGGCACCAGCGGGGGCCGGCGTACGCCCCCCGCGCACCGCGCCCCAACTGAACGGATACCATGTCGCACACCATGACCCCGTCGGAAATCGTTTCCGAACTCGACAAGCACATCATCGGCCAGAACAAGGCCAAGAAGGCCGTGGCGGTGGCGCTGCGCAACCGCTGGCGCCGCCAGCAGGTGGCCGAGCCGCTGCGCCAGGAAATCACCCCCAAGAACATCCTGATGATCGGCCCGACCGGCGTCGGCAAGACCGAGATCGCGCGGCGCCTGGCCAAGCTGGCCGATGCGCCGTTCATCAAGATCGAAGCCACCAAGTTCACCGAGGTGGGCTATGTCGGCCGCGACGTCGACACCATCGTGCGCGACCTCGCCGAGATGGCGATCAAGCAGACGCGCGAATCCGAGATGAAGAAGGTGCGCACCAAGGCCGAGGACGCCGCCGAGGACCGCCTGCTCGACGTGCTGCTGCCGCCGCCGCGCGATATCGGCTTCTCGCAGCCGGAAGAGAAGGATTCCAACACGCGCCAGGTGTTCCGCAAGAAGCTGCGCGAAGGCCAGCTCGACGACAAGGACATCGAGCTCGAGGTCTCCGCCGGCATGCCGAGCATGGACATCATGGGCCCGCCGGGCATGGAAGACATGACCGAGCAGATCCGCACCATGTTCGCCGGCCTGGGCCAGGGCAAGAAGGCGCGCCGCAAGATGAAGGTCAAGGAAGCCTTCAAGCTGCTGATCGACGAAGAGGCCGCCAAGCTGGTCAATGACGAGGAACTGAAGCACAAGGCCATCGCCAACGTCGAGCAGAACGGCATCGTGTTCCTGGACGAGATCGACAAGATCGCCAGCCGCAGCGATATCGGCGGCGGCGAGGTGTCGCGCCAGGGCGTGCAGCGCGACCTGCTGCCGCTGGTCGAAGGCACCACGGTGAACACCAAGTACGGCATGATCAAGACCGACCACATCCTGTTCATCGCCTCGGGCGCGTTCCACCTGTCCAAGCCGAGCGACCTGATCCCCGAACTGCAGGGCCGCTTCCCGATCCGCGTGGAACTGGAGTCGTTGTCGGTGCAGGACTTCGAGGCCATCCTGACGCAGACCGATGCCAGCCTGACCAAGCAGTACCAGGCGCTGCTGAACACCGAAGAGGTCAATCTGGTGTTCGCGCCGGACGGCATCCGCCGTCTTGCCGAGATCGCGTTCTCGGTCAACGAGAAGGTCGAGAACATCGGCGCGCGCCGGCTCTATACGGTGATGGAGCGGCTGCTGGAGGACCTGTCGTTCCATGCCAGCAAGTCGTCCGGCGAGACCGTGACCATCGACGCCGCGTACGTCGACCAGCGCCTGGGCGACCTCGCCGGCAACGAGGACCTGTCGCGCTACGTGCTGTAAAGTGCGCGGCATGGCAAAACGAAAGGCGCACTGCGGTGCGCCTTTTTGAAGGGCGCACCGCAGTGCGCCTTTTTTCATGTCCGTGCGTTTCCACCTGCCACATCGCGGTAAGGCTCGTAAGCAATGGTAAGCCCGCTGGCCGGCGTGGCCGGGCGATGCGACCCTTGCGCACCTTGACGGTCGATTGACCGGTGCGGGAGCCACCGCATCCCCCTCAACCCACTGGCAGGAGAAATCACATGGTCCATTACAAGACCCGCCGGGTGGTGCTCGCCACGGGCGGCCTGCTGGCCGCGCTGGCCGCCGCCACGGCCTTCCTTTGCATCCGTCCGGCGATGCCGGCGGCCGAGGCCGCGCAATCGGGCACCCTCGGCGCGGCCGCCGCCGCGGCGGCAACGCTGGCGCTGGATTCGGGCGCGCTGTTCACGCTGGCGGACCGCCATGCCGGCGATGCCATGCGCATCGCCGACAGCGGTGCGCCGCCGGACGGTGCCGACGGCCTGGACTGGGACTACGTCCAGTTGCGCCTGTAACGCGGCGCCATGCCACGCCATGCAAAAGGCCGCGCACGTGCGCGGCCTTTTGCATTGGGGAACCCCGTTCAGCGCCTTCAGCGTGATACCGGCCGCTTGCCCAGCTTGCGCTGCAAGGTGCGCCGGTGCATGTTCAGCGCGCGCGCGGTGGCGGAGATATTGCCGCCATGCTCGGCCAGCACGCGCTGGATATGCTCCCACTCCAGCCGTGCCACCGACAGCGGCACCGGTTCTTCCAGCGCGGCCTGCGCCGCGTCTTCCGACACGCCCGCCATCAGCGCGGTCAGGATCGAATCGACATTGGCCGGCTTGGCCAGGTATTCATCGGCGCCCTGCTTGACCGCCGCCACCGCGGTGGCGATGCTGGCGTAGCCGGTCAGGATCAGGATGCGCGCATCGGGCAGGGCCTGGCGCAGCGGCGCCACCAGCTGCAGCCCGGACTCGGCGGGCGCGGTGCTGCCGGCTTCGGGCGGCGGCTCCAGGTGCAGGTCCAGCGTGACGTAGGCAAAGTCGGTGCGCGCCGCCAGCGCCAGCGCGGTGCGGCCGTCGTGCGCCACCGCCACGGCATAGCCGCGGCGCGTCAGCGCGCGCGCCAGCGTGCCGGCAAAGACTTCGTCGTCGTCGATCACCAGGAAGGGCGTGCCGGCCGGTGCGGTAGCTTCGGGTACCGGGGTAAGGGGTTCGGTCATAACGCAGAAGGCATGGTGGCGGTGGCGGCCGCCGACGTGGAAAGCGTGGAGAGCGCGGGCAGGCGGAGTTCGGCGACGGTGCCGCCGCCAGGGCGGTCATGCCAGGCGAGTTCGCCGCCCATCTGGCGGGCGGCGCTTTGCGCCAGGTACAGGCCGATGCCCTGGCCGCCGTGCTGGCTGGCCACAGGGGTTTCGCCGAGCTGGCCGCGCAGCGCTTCGGGGATGCCGTCGCCGTGGTCGGCAACGCGGAACGACAGCCACGGCGCGGTATTGCCGGGGGCCATGGCGATCTGCAGCTGCAACGGCTGCGCGCCGCGGCTGGCGGCCTGCTGGCTGCGCGCGGCGTTGTCCAGCAGGATGGTCAGGATCTGGCCCACGCGCGCGGCTTCCACTGCCTGCGCGCCGGCGCCCGGCGTGGCCACGGCCTGCAGGCTGGCATTGGGATGGCGCAGCTGCCAGCGCTCGGCAAACGCCGGCAGCCAGCCGTCGATGCGCTGCGGCGCCAGCGTGGCCGGATCTTCGCGCAGCCGCGCCAGGGTGGAGCGGCACAGCGCCAGCTGCTGCTCCATGGTCTGCAGGTCGGGCAGATAGCCGCTGATGGCGGCGGCGCCGCGGCCGGCGTCGGAGGCATCGGCGCGCAGCTCGCCGGCAATCACCGCCAGCGTCGCCAGCGGCGTGCCGATTTCATGCGCCACCGCGGCGGCCTGGCCGTTCAGGTCCTCGACGCGCGCTTCGCGCAGCAGCTGCTCGCGCGCCAGGTTCAGCTGCGCCTCGCGCTGGCGCAGCACGCCCGACAGGCGCGCCACGAACAGCGCGATCATCACCGCGCTGGCGACGAAGTTCAGCCACATGCCGGCCAGGTGGTAGGTCACCGCGTTGTCCGGGTTGTGCAGGTCCAGCGGCACGTATTCGATCAGCAGCACCGTGTAGCAGGCCAGCGCGTACAGCGCCAGCGCAATCACCTGGCGCCACGGCAGGATGGCCGCGGCGATGGCCAGCCCCGGCAGGTAGAACGAGACGAACGGGTTGGTGGCGCCGCCGGTGTAGAACAGGATCGCCGACAGCGCGGTCAGGTCGACCAGCAGCTGGCCCATCAGCTCAGCCTCGCCGGGCGCGCTGTTGCGCCGCGTGTGCTGGCGCAGGCGCAGGCCGGTGAGCAGGTTGAACAGCGCCTGCAGCCCCAGCACCACCAGCAGCGGCGTGTAGGGCAGGCGGATGCCGGCAATCGGCTCGCACACCAGCACGGTCAGCGCCTGTCCGCCCAGCAGCGCCCAGCGCAGCCAGAACAGCCGGCGCAGCGTCACCTGGCCATGGCGTGCCGAACTGCCAGCCGGCAGGGGCGACAGGAACGGGAAGTCAGGCAGGCGGGTCACGGCTGGGGCGGGGCGCATGGCGCGAGTGTATCAATGCCGCCGCGGGGCGCCGGCGCGTGCGACACCTTGCCGCATTGGCGCGTTGCCGCGCCGGCTGCCAGACTGGCTGGTTGCGTTGTCGATCGCGCGTGCCGGGCGGCTACGGCGGGCTCGGGCATGGGCGGTCCCCGCATGGTCTAATGTCTGCTTTCAGGAGAGCCTTTGATGCAAGCCAAATTCCGCCCGGCCACGCTGGCCGCTTCCTTTGCCCTGGCCGCCACGCTGGCATCGGGCGCCGCGCTGGCGCAGGTCGATGTCAGCAGCGCCTGGGTGCGCGGCACGGTGCCGACCCAGACCGCTTCGGGCGCCTTCATGGTGCTGCACGCGCACCAGGACGCAAAGCTGGTCGGCGTCTCGTCGCCGGTGGCGTCGGCCGAGCTGCACGAGATGAAGATGGAAGGCAACGTGATGCGCATGCGCCAGATCAAGTCGCTGGACCTGCCCAGGATGCAGAACGTCGAACTGAAGCCGGGCGGCTACCACGTGATGCTGATGGACCTGAAGGCCCAGCTCAAGCCCGGCGATACCGTGCCCATCACGCTGAAGATCGAGCAGGGCGGCAAGGTGATCGAGCAGAAGGTCACGGCCGAGGTGCGCAGCATGGTGCCGGGCGCCGCCAGCGGCGGCCACGGCGAGCACAAGCACTGACCGGCGGCCGGCCCGCGCCGGGGCGTCAGCCGCGCAGGCTGATCGGCTCGTCCGCTTCCGGGCTCGACGCCGCCGCCAGCACGCGCTCGCGCAGCCAGGCGTGGGCGGGATCGGCCTCGGTGCGCTGGTGCCAGATCATGCTGAAGGTGAAGTCGTCCAGCGCGAACGGCGGCGCAAACACGGCGTAGCGCGGATCGTCTTCCAGGGCGGCCAGGCTGCGCCGCGCGGTGGTCAGCACCAGGTTGGTCCCGGCGATCAGCGCCGGCGCCACGCTCCAGTGCGGCACCACGCAGGCGATCTTGCGCCGTCCCCCCAGTTTGGCCACGGCCGTGTCGATCGCATCCATGCGTTCGCTGTGCGTGGCGACCAGCACGTGCGAGCGCGCCAGGTAGGCCACCTGGTCGAGCCGGCCGGTATCGCGCACGGTGGCGGCATCGACCGCGCAGGCATAGCTTTCGCGGAACAGCTCGGCGGACTGCACGCCTTCGGGCTGGTGGCTGAACACCCCCAGCGCCATGTCGATCTCGCCATCGGCCACCTGCGCGGTCATGCCCTCGCGGCTGGCCTGCGACACCACCAGGTCGATATTGGGCGCGGCCCTGCGCACCGCGCGCAGCAGCCGCGGCAGCACCACCAGCGCGCCGTAGTCGGACATCGCCAGCCGGAAGCTGCGCCGCGCGGTGGCCGGCTGGAAGCCGCTCGGCCCCAGCAGGATGCGCACCTGCGCCAGCGCCTCGGCCAGCGGCCCCGACAGCTCGTGCGCGCGCGCGCTCAGCACCAGCCCGCCCTTGCCGCGCACCAGGATGGGATCGTCGAGCAGCTGCCGCAGCCGCCCGAGCGCATGGCTGACCGCCGGCTGGCTCAAGTGCAGCCGCAGCGCGGCGCGGGAGATATGGCGCTCCGCCAGCAGCGCTTCCAGCACCACCAGCAGGTTGAGGTCGATTCCGCGTAGGCTATTCATTCGGCGAATATTAAACGTACGAAAGCAGAATTGGAAATTCGCAAAGCGATATTTCAAACTGCTGGCATCGCATCTTGCCCTATGGAGCGCGCCATGTCAGGCACCCAGCTGTCGTTTTCGATCCCGTCATCGCTGTGGCTGCCGCTTGGCACCGCCGTGCTGGCCGGTGCCGCGATCCCGTTCCAGGCCGGGGCCAACGCCACGCTCGGGCGCATGCTTGGGCATCCGCTGTCGGCCACGCTGGTGTCGCTGCTGGTCAGCCTGGTGGCGCTGCTGCCGGTGCTGTGGCTGATGCGGGTGCCGCTGCCGTCGCCGGCGGCGCTGGCGCAGGCGCCGGCCTGGTTGTGGAGCGGCGGGGTGCTGGGGGTGTTCTATATCTCGGCCGCGCTGATCATGGCGCCCAGGCTGGGCGCCGCCGGCTTCATTGCCGCGGTGGTGGCCGGGCAGGTGCTGGCCGCGCTGCTGGTCGACCAGTTCGGCCTGGCCGGGTTTGCGGTGCGCGCGCTGACGCCGGCGCGGGTGGCCGGCGCTGCGCTGATCGTGGCCGGGATGCTGGCGATGCAGTGGGACAGCGGTGCGGCCGTTGCGCCGGCGCGTCAGCCGGCCGCTGGACCGGGTACGGAAGCGGGTGCGGATTCCGCCGTCTGACCAGCCCGCCGCGCCGCCAGGCACGCCGGACACAGGCAGTGCTGGCCCGGCACGATGTGCCGTGCCGGCAGCAGCGGCTGGCTGGCGCACCAGCACTCGGGCAACCCCGCCACGTAGCCGCAGACGAAGCCGGCGCCGCAGCGGCTGCAGGATTCGACCGGGCGCAGCTGGCCTGTCAGCACCGCGGCGGGGTTGCTCATCGCTGCCTCCGCGGGGCTGGCGGCATGGACGGGATTCGGTCGGGCGAGCGGCAGATGGCTGCGGACATGAGGGTCAGGATTCGGGAACACTGCGGGGAACACTGCGCCGCGGTGCAGGCCAAATGGCTGAGAAGGCCGGCCGGCAAGGCCGCGCTTGTTGCATCGACGGAACGCGCCGGTGCCCCGCAGGCCGCTTGCAGCCGCTTCGCCGTGCCCGGTTGGGCCGGCGCGCTTTCGCCCCGCGCGGTTTCTTGTAAAATCGGCGCCTGCCGTGGCCGGATGGCGCACTTTCGGGCGATCCCCGGGGGCGATCCGTCGGGCTTCCCCCCGGGGACGCGGCGGCTTAGCCATCATACCTGTTGATTCTCACGGATGTCCCCCATGAACGCCGACAACCCTGGGCCTGCCGCGACCGCGGTGGCCGCCATCGCTCCCGCACTGAAGGCCGAGATCCTCGCCGAGGCCCTGCCGTATATCCGCAAGTTCCACGGCAAGACCATCGTGGTCAAGTACGGCGGCAATGCCATGACCGAAGAGAAGCTCAAGCACGGCTTCGCGCGCGACGTGATCCTGCTCAAGCTGGTCGGCATGAACCCGGTGGTGGTGCACGGCGGCGGCCCGCAGATCGACGAGGCGCTGAAGAAGGTCGGCAAGGTCGGCACCTTCGTGCAGGGCATGCGTGTCACCGACGAAGAGACCATGGAAGTGGTCGAGTGGGTGCTGGGCGGTGAAGTCCAGCAGGACATCGTGATGCTGATCAACCAGTACGGCGGCCAGGCCGTCGGCCTGACCGGCAAGGACGGCGGCCTGATCCGCGCCAAGCGCCTGCAGATGCCCGACCGCGAGAACCCGGGCGCGTTCATCGACATCGGCTACGTCGGCGACATCGAGGCGATCAACCCGGCGGTGGTCAAGGCGCTGCAGGATGACGCCTTCATCCCGGTGATCTCGCCGATCGGCTTCTCCGACGACGGCCAGGCCTACAACATCAACGCCGACGTGGTCGCCGGCAAGATGGCCGAGATCCTCAAGGCCGAGAAGCTGGTGATGATGACCAACATCCCGGGCGTGATGGACAAGAAGGGCAACCTGCTGACCGACCTGTCCGCGCGCGAGATCGAAGAACTGTTCGCCGACGGCACCATCTCGGGCGGCATGCTGCCGAAGATTTCGTCGGCGCTGGACGCGGCCAAGAGCGGCGTGCATTCGGTACACATCATCGACGGCCGCATCGAGCATTCGCTGCTGCTGGAAATCCTGACCGAGCAGGCCTTCGGCACCATGATCCGCTCGCACTGAGCGGAGCCCCGGAGCGGCGCCGGCCACGGCCGGCCGCTCCGGCATATCCCACCACCTTCCGAGTTGCCCGGCGTGCCTTCCAGTCTTTCCTCACCGCGCCGTGTCCGCGCTCGCCTCCGCCGCCGTCCCGCGGGCGATACCTCGGGCGGCACGGTCTGGCTGTTCGATCTCGACAACACGCTGCACGATGCCTCGCACGCGATCTTCCCGGCGATCAACCGACTGATGACCGCGTACGTGGCGCGCGTGCTCGGCTGCGACGAAGCCACCGCCAGCCGCGTGCGCGTGGACTACTGGCAGCGCTACGGCGCCACGCTGCTCGGCATGATCCGCCACCACGGCGTCGACCCGGCGGACTTCCTGCGCGCCGCGCATGAGTTCCCCGCGCTGGCCGAGATGGTACGGGTCCGGCGCGGCCTGGCCGCGCACCTGCGGCGCCTGCCCGGGCGCAAGATCCTGGTCACCAACGCGCCGCAGGACTATGCGCGCGCGGTGCTGGACATCGCCGGCATTCGGCACTGCTTCGAGCGCGTGGTGGCGATCGAGCAGATGTGGGTGCACGGGCATCTGCGGCCCAAGCCGGACCGCCGCATGCTGCGCCGGCTGCTGGCGCAGGCCCGCATCGCGCCGCATCGCGCGGTGCTGGTCGAGGACACGGTGTCGCATCTCAAGCGCTACGCCGGCACCGGCATCCGCACCGCGTGGGTGACGGGCTACCTGCGCACGGTCGCGCCTTCACGACCGCACATGGTGCCCGCCGCGCCCGCCGCCGCGCATGACGACGGCAGCCGCCGCGACGCCGCGGTGCGCTCGACGCTGCAGGCCGAGGACCGCCGCCATGCCGGCCACGCCGTGCAGGAGCGCTCGGTGACGCTGGTGGCCGCCGAGACCCAGGCGCCGCAGGCGCAGCCCGGCAACGTGCCGCGCGTGCGCGCGCGCGTGCCGAACCGGCCGGCCTATGTGGACATAAAAGTACAATCGATGCATCAACTCCAACGACGAATGCGGAGAACCGGGTCATGACGCAAAGCAACGGGCGCGAACCAGAGGCGGTCATCACGGGCAGCGAGCCGGACGCCGACCAGCAGCCGGCGCTGCCGGCGCGCAAGCGTCCGCGCCCCGGCGAGCGCCGCGTGCAGATCCTGCAGACGCTGGCGACCATGCTGGAGCACCCGCGCGGGGAGAAGATCACCACCGCGGCGCTGGCCGCGCGCCTGAGCGTGTCCGAGGCGGCGCTGTACCGGCATTTCGCCAGCAAGGCGCAGATGTACGAGGGGCTGATCGGCTTTATCGAGCAGACCGTGTTCGGCCTGATCAACCAGATCACCGACAAGGAAGAGCACGGCCTGCGCCAGGCGCATGCGATCGTGCGCATGCTGCTGTCGTTCGCGGAAAAGAACCCGGGCATGACGCGCGTGCTGACCGGCGAGGCCTTGGTGGGCGAGCACGAACGGCTGCAGGAGCGCATCAACCAGGTGGTGGACCGCATCGAGGCGTCGCTGCGCCAGTGCCTGAAGGTCGCGGTGACCCAGGCCGCGTTTCCGGCGGATGCCGATATTCCCGCGCGCGCCGCGCTGATCATGGCGGCGGTGCAGGGCCAGTGGCACCGCTATGCCAAGAGCGGTTTCCGCAAGTCGCCGTCCGACCATGCCGAGGCGCATCTGCGCGTGCTGCTGGGCTGAATGCAACCAGCCGGGCCGATTGCTCTATAATTGCCCGGTCGCGCCGATTTGATGACTGGCTTGCGGGCGCGCGGCAGCCACGGACAGGGTCCCGATGGCTCGCCACTATAAATGCGGCTAAAGAGGTTGGGTCGGCGCCCCATGCCACCACGGCAGTGGATGGCGCCGGCACGCGGAATCCCGCAAGGAATCCAGCGAATCCCGACTTGGCTGCGACGCTTGATACGCAAATGCCGGTCGGGTTTTTTTATGCCCGTTCGCCACGGGCCGGATTCCATGACTGATGTCGCCCTGCCGACCGCCGCGCCCGCCGCGTTCGACCTGCCGCCCGATTCGGTCGGCGTGGTTGCGCCGCAGCGCATGCACTTTGCCGAGCCGCTGAAGCTGCGCAACGGCTCGTCCATCGCCGGCTACGACCTGATGGTCGAGACCTACGGCACGCTCAATGCGGACCGCTCCAACGCGGTGCTGGTCTGCCACGCACTGAACGCCTCGCACCATGTCGCGGGCGTCTATGCCGAAGACCGGCGCAACGTGGGCTGGTGGGACAACATGGTCGGTCCCGGCAAGCCGCTCGATACCAACCGCTTCTTCGTCATCGGCGTCAACAACCTGGGCTCGTGCTTCGGCTCGACCGGGCCGATGAGCCTGAACCCGGCCACCGGCGCCCCCTATGGCGCGTCGTTCCCCGTGGTCACGGTGGAAGACTGGGTCAATGCGCAGGCGCGCGTGGCCGACGCGTTCGGCATCACGCAGTTTGCCGCGGTGATGGGCGGCAGCCTGGGCGGCATGCAGGCGGTGGCCTGGAGCCTGATGTACCCGGAGCGCCTGCGCCATTGCATCGTGATCGCGTCCACGCCCAAGCTGTCGGCGCAGAATATCGCCTTCAACGAAGTGGCGCGCAGCGCGATCCTGTCGGACCCCGATTTCCACGGCGGCAACTACTACGCGCATGGCGTCAAGCCCAAGCGCGGGCTGCGCGTGGCGCGCATGATCGGCCATATCACCTACCTGTCGGACGAGGACATGGCCGAGAAATTCGGCCGCGAACTCAAGAGCGAGGACATCCGCTTTTCGTTCGACGTCGAGTTCCAGGTGGAAAGCTATTTGCGCTACCAGGGCGACAAGTTCGCCGAGTACTTCGACGCCAACACCTACCTGCTGATCACGCGCGCGCTCGACTATTTCGACCCGGCGCTGGCTTACGGCGGCGACCTGACACGCGCGATGGCGCAGACCCAGGCCAGCTTCCTGGTGGCCAGCTTCGGCACCGACTGGCGCTTCGCGCCCAGCCGCAGCCGCGAGCTGGTCAAGGCGCTGCTGGACAACAAGCGCCCGGTCTCGTACGCCGAGATCGACGCGCCGCACGGCCACGATGCCTTCCTGCTCGACGACCCGCGCTATCACAACCTGATGCGCGCCTACTACGACCGCATCGCGGAGGAGATCGGCGCATGAACGCCCTGGCCAATCCCAATATCCTGGCCCTGCGCCCCGACTTCCGCGCGATCGCGCGCTGGATCGAACCCAATTCCACCGTGCTCGACCTGGGCTGCGGCGATGGCAGCCTGCTGCGCGTGCTGCAGGACGAGCTCGAGGTGCAGGCCTACGGCATCGAGATCCGCGACGAAGGCGTGCTGGCGTGCGCGCAGAAGGGCGTGCATGTCATCCAGCAGAACCTGGAGGGCGGCCTGGCGCTGTTCGAGGACAAGAGCTTCGACACGGTGATCCTGTCGCAGACGCTGCAGACCATCCACAACACCGCGCAGGTGCTGCGCGACACGCTGCGGGTTGGGCGCGAGTGCATCGTCTCGTTCCCGAACTTCGGCTACTGGCCGCACCGGCTGTCGGTGTTCCGTGGGCGCATGCCGGTGTCGGAATCGCTGCCCTACCAGTGGTACAACACGCCCAACGTGCGCGTGCTGACCATCAGCGACTTCGAGGCGCTGGCGCCCAAGGTCGGCCTGCGCGTGATCGACCGCGTGGTGATGCACGAGGGCGTGACCGTCAACTGGGGCGGCAACTGGCGCGGCAGCCTGGCGGTGTACCGGGTCTGCGCGGCCTGAGCCGGTCGAGCGGGGTGCGCGGGGTGAGCGCCTAGCCCGGCAGCGCGCCGGCCTGGTACTGCGCCGCGAATTCCGCCGACGGCGGGATCGGCTTGATGATGTCGATCAGCACGCCGTTGGGATCGGCGGTAATGAAGTGCCGTTGGCCGAAGGCTTCGTCGCGCAGTGGCTGCAGGATCGGCAGGCCCGCCGCGCGCAGCCGGTCATGGACCGCATCCGCGTCTTCCACCTCGAAGTTCAGCAGCAAGCCCTGCGCGCGCTGGCCGCGAGCCGGCACGGGGATGGTGTCGTGGCTGCCGTCGAGCACGGCGAGGTTGACCGATGGCTCGTCCGCCAGCTGCAAGTGCACGTACCAGTCGCTGGCGAACAACGCCGTGAAGCCGAAATGATCCTGGTAGAACGCGGCCGTCCCGGCCACGTCGGCGGTCATGAGGACCGGGTAATAACTGGTGACTTTCATGATGGCTTCCCCTTGGCTGAAATACATGCAGTCTGTATGTAAATGGATATTAAGATACAGGCTGCATGTTTGCAAGGAAACCGAAGCGTGTCCCGAACCAACCGCGAGCGTACCGAAGCCACCCGCCAGGCGCTGACGGAGGCCGCGCGTGCCCTGTTCGTCAGCCGTGGCTACGGCGACACGTCGACGCCTGACGTCTGTGCCGCCGCCGGCATCACGCGCGGCGCGCTGTACCACCACTTTGCCGACAAGCGCGACCTGTTCCGCCATGTGCTGGCCGAAGAAGCCGCGGCCGTCGCCGCCGACATCGAAGCCGCCACGCCGGCGGGGCAAGACGCGGCCGAGGCCCTGCTCGATGGTGCTCAAGCTTACCTGCAGGCGATGACGGTACCCGGACGCACCCGCCTGCTGCTGGTGGAGGGGCCGGCAGTGCTGGGATTGCGCGAGATGCTGGCCCTCGACGAAGCCAACGCCGCCCGCACCCTGCGCGAGGGGCTGGAGGCAGCGGGCGTCGATGCAGGCGGCGTGGCGCCGCTGCTGTCGGCGGCGTTCGACCGTGCCGCGCTGGAGATCGAAGCCGGCGCCGATGCCGGCCGCGTGCGCGACGCGATGCTGTGGCTGCTGCGCCGGGTGCTGGGGCAGACCGGGGGCTAGCACCCCCGTGCCCCAGCGGAGCGTCAACGCGGCGCGTCGCCGGCGCTGCCTGCCAGGTGGTCGACGAAGGCCCGCACCTTGGGCGGGACATGCCGCGTCGGCGTGTACACCGCGTACGCCGTGCCGATGTAGGGCTCCAGGATGTCCCAGTCGCCCAGCACGGTGACCACGCGCCCCCGCTCCAGCGCATCGCCCAGCGAGAAATCCGGCACCAGACCGATGCCGGCATCGCGCTCCACCATGCTCATGATCGCCAGGCTGTTGTTGAGCGTCAGCCGCGGCGGGATGCGGACCTCCACCTTGTCGCCGCCGGACTGGGGACGCAGGGTCCAGCGCTCGCCGAAATTGCCGTAGCCCAGGTACAGGCAGCGGGCGGCCGGCAGCTCGGCCGGCGTGGCCGGCGCGCCGTGGCGTTCCAGATAAGCGGGGGAGGCCACCAGCCGGTAGCGTACCTCGCGCAGCGGCCGCGCCGCCAGGCCCGGGGCCAGTTCGCGCGCGATGCGCACGGCCACGTCCAGGCCCTCTTCCACCAGATCGACCATGCGGTCGGCCAGGGTCAGTTGCAGGTCCAGTCCCGGATACTTCGCCAGCAACGGCGGCAGCCGCGGCGCCAGCCAGGCTTGCCCGAACGACACCGGCGCGCTCACGCGCAGCACGCCGTGCGGCGCGCCGCCGTGCTCGCCGGCCAGCGCGGTGACCTCGCGCGCGGCCGCGGTCATGCGCGCGCAGGCGGCGTAGACCGACTGGCCCAGCTCGGTCAGCGCGAACGCGCGCGTGGTCCGCTGCAGCAGGCTTGCACCGAGCCTGGCTTCGAGCCGGGAGACATGGCGGCTGACCGCCGACGGCGTCATGCCAAGGTCCTGTGCGGCGGCCGAGAAGCTGCCGCACTCGACCACGCGCGCGAACACCGCCATCGCATTGAGTGGCGCATCAAGCATGCTGAATCCCCTGTCTTTGACCTGTAGTCAAATACTAATTGAGGTCTGGCTGCATTGTTGACTTTGGCGACGAGTGAAACAATGCTGGCATTAGCTAGACCGGAGTTCCTCATGCCTTCGCAACAACCCCAGCCCGGCGGCGCCTGGCGCATGGTGGCAGCCATGATGCTGTCGGGCACCATCGGCTGGTTCGTGGTAACCAGCGGCCAGCCGCCGCTGGATGTGGTGTTCTTCCGCTGCCTGTTCGGTGGCGCCGCGCTGTTGGGCGTGCTGACCTTGCAGCGCGGCTGGGTGCGCATGACCCGCGCCCAGGCCGGCTGGCTGGTGCTGGGCGGGATCACGCTGGTGCTCAACTGGCTGGCGCTGTTCTCGGCGTACGCGTACAGCGGCATCGCCATCGCCACGGTGGTCTACCACACCCAGCCGTTCTTCCTGCTGCTGCTGACGTCGGTGCTGCAGCGCGAGCCGTTCCCGTTCGCGCGGCTGCCATGGCTGCTGCTGGCCTTTGCCGGCGTCATGCTGATCACCGGGCTGGAGCACGGCGCGGGCGGCGCGTCGATGCTGGCCGGCATCGGCCTGGGCCTGCTCGCGGCGCTGCTGTACGCCGTGACCACGCTGGCCACGCGGCGGCTGCAGGCGATCCCGCCGGGCCAGATCGCCGGCCTGCAGATGGTGCTGGGCGTGCTGATGCTGGCACCGCTGGCGCACCCGGCGGCGGGCAGCTATGGCGGCGGCACCTGGGCGGCGCTGCTGGCGCTGGGGCTGGTGCACACCGGCGTGATGTACACGCTGCTGTATGGCGCCTTCCAGCGGCTGTCGGTGGTGTCCATTGCCACGCTGTCGTTCATCTATCCGCTGGTCGCGATCGTCATCGACGTAATGGTGTTCGGCGTGGTGCTGGGGCCGTTGCAGGTGGCCGGCATGGCGCTGGTGCTGCTCGGGGTGGTTGCCAACCAGCTCGGCTGGGCGCTGCCGTTGCGGCGGCGGGCGCAGGGATGAGGCTCAGGACACGGCCAGCGGAAGGCCGCGCTTGACCGTAGCGCTGACTACGGTTAGTGTAGGCAGCTAAGCGAACGATCGTTCTATTCCAACCTGCTTCCGCCATGTCCACTGCGCCCCAGATCCACGCCGACGCTGCCGCCAGCCAGCTCCATCCCTTCGACGACGCGCTGGCGCTGGCGCCGGCCGGCGAACACCGCTTCCAGGGCCGCACCACGCCGGCGTACTGGAACATGATCGGGCCGTTCGGCGGCATCACGGCCGCCACGCTGCTGCAGGCGGCGCTGGACCATCCGCAGCGCCTGGGCGAGCCAGTTTCACTGACCGTCAACTTTGCCGGCCCGATCGCCGAGGGCCCGTTCGAGATCGAGGCGCGCCCGGTCCGCACCAATCGCTCGACCCAGCACTGGACCCTGGAACTGCGCCAGGGCGATGCCGTGGCCACCACCGCCACCGCGATGTTCGCGGTGCGGCGCGACACCTGGGCCTGCGGCGAAGCGGTGATGCCGGACGTGCCGGCCGCCGACGTGCTGCCGACCATGGGCGGGTTTGCGCCGGTGCGCTGGCTCAAGGCTTACGACATGCGGCCGGTGCGCGGCGCCAAGCCAACCGCGGAGGCCGGGACCGAGCACCCGGACAGCCTGACCCAGTTCTGGCTGCGCGACGCGCCGGCGCGCACGCCGGATTTCGCCGCGGTGGCGGCCTGGGCCGACAGCTTCTACCCGCGCATCTTCCTCAAGCGCGCGGGCTTCGTGCCGGCCGGCACGGTGTCGATGACCACGTATTTCCATGCCGACGCGGCCACGCTGGCCGCGCTGGGCGACAGCCATGTGCTCGCCAGCGCGCAGGCGCAGGTGTTCCGGCAAGGCTTCTTCGACCAGC
Source organism: Cupriavidus sp. SS-3 (assembly GCF_035818815.1). Classification (NCBI taxonomy): domain Bacteria; kingdom Pseudomonadati; phylum Pseudomonadota; class Betaproteobacteria; order Burkholderiales; family Burkholderiaceae; genus Cupriavidus; species Cupriavidus sp. SS-3. The sequence goes on along the minus strand of NZ_JAYLVT010000027.1, from coordinate 60,450 downwards.
GCGCGCAGCTGTGGAGCGCCGCGGGCGAGCTGATCGCCACGTCGCACCAGATCGTCTACTACAAGGAATAGGCCCGGCCCGCTCAGGCCACCGCTTCGCGCGCCTGAGCCTCGTAGCGGTGCACGGTGTGGCGCATCGCCCAGAGCAGCATCACGCCGGGCAGCGCCACCGCCACGGTGCCCAGATAGAACGGCGCCCAGCCCCAGGCCTCGACCAAATAGCCCGACGTCGGCCCCACGTAGACCCGGCCCACCGACGCCAGCGCCGACAGCAGCGCATACTGCGTGGCCGAGAACGAGCGGTTGCACAGCGTCATCAGCAGCGCGACGAAGGCCGCCGTGCCCATGCCGCCGCACAGGTTCTCGACCGCGATGGTGGCGCCCATGGTCCACAGGTGCGGCGGGGTCACCGCCAGGATCCAGTAACCGAGGTTCGACACCGCCTGCAGCACGCCGAACAGCATCAGCGAGCGGTACAGGCCCAGGCGCACCATCAGCGTGCCGCCGAACAGCGCGCCGAGGATGGTCGCGGCCAGCCCCAGGGTCTTGTTGACGATGCCGACCTCACCGGCGGAGAAGCCCGCGCCGCGGATCAGGAAGGTGGTCGACAGGCTGCCGGCGAAGGCGTCGCCCAGCTTGTACAGCACGATCAGCAGCAGCAGCCACCAGGCCCCGGGGCGCGCGAAGAAGTCGCGCAGCGGGCCCACCACCGCCTCTTCCAGCGAGCGCGGCGCGCGCGCGGGCACGTCGGGCTCCGGCGCCCACAGCAAGGTCAGGATGCCCACGCCCATCAGCGCCGCCATCAGCAGGTAGGTCTGCTGCCAGCCCAGCACGCGGTCGGCCAGCCATAGCGCGAGACCACCCGAGACCAGCATCGCCAGCCGGTAGCCCAGCACCTTGACTGCCGCGCCGGCGCCGCGCTCCGCCGGGCGCAGCACGTCGGTGCTGTAGGCGTCGAAGACGATGTCCTGCGAGGCCGACAGGAACGCCACCAGCGTGGCCAGTGCCGCCAGCATCCACAGCGCCTGCTGCGGCGGGCAGAACGCCATGCCGGCGATGCCCAGCACCAGCCCGACCTGGGTCAGCAGCAGCCAGCCGCGCCGGCGCCCCATCAGCGGCGGGGTGTAGCGGTCCATCAGCGGCGCCCACAGGAACTTGAAGATATAGGCCTGGCCCACCAGCGAGAAAAAGCCGATGGTCTTGATGTCCAGCCCTTCGACCGTCATCCACGCCTGCAGGGTGCCGGAGGTCAGCGCCAGCGGCAGGCCGGAGGCGAAGCCCAGCATCAGCATGGCGCCGATGCGGCGGTTGCGGAAGATGTCGAGATAGGTCTGGAAATTCATGGGTGGGGCAGCCGTGTGCCGCCCGTGCGGCTGCGCGGGCGCCGTGTATTATTGCACCACCTGTTTGCCCACTCTCCGATTGCGCCCAAGGAATCGCCCATGCATCGCCGCCTGCAAGGTGTTCAGCGTCCCTTCCGACTGCGGCTGGCCCGTGCGCTGGCGCTGGCCGCGGCCGTGCTGCCGCTCGGCTGGAGCGTGCCGGCGCCGGCGCAGCCGCAGGACGGCAGTGCCGGCGGCATCCGGCTCAACCCGGGCGGCTCCGCGGTGCGCAACATCGTGCCGGCCGAGGTGATCGAGCAGCAGGCCGTGCAGGAGTACGAGCAGCTCAAGCAGGAGGCCATCGCCAAGCGCGCCCTGGCGCCCGACAACCATCCGCAGCTGGTGCGCCTGCGCGCCATCGGCAAGCGGCTGCTGCCGCAGACCGCGCGCTGGAACGAGCGCGCGCGGCAATGGCAGTGGGAGATCAACCTGATCGGCTCGAAGCAGGTCAATGCGTTCTGCATGCCGGGCGGCAAGATCGCGGTCTATACCGGGCTGCTCGACCAGCTCAAGCTGACCGATGACGAAGTCGCCATGGTGATGGGGCACGAGATCGCGCACGCGCTGCAGGAGCATGCGCGCGAGCGCGCCGCCAAGTCCGAGATCACCAACCTCGGCGCCAACGTGATCTCGCAGCTGTTCGGCTTCGGCAACCTCGGCAATATGGCGCTGGGCACGGGCGCGCACCTGCTGACGCTGCGCTTTTCCCGCTCCGACGAGTCCGAGGCCGACCTGATCGGCATGGATGTGGCCGCGCGCGCCGGCTACGATCCGCGCGCGGCGGTGTCGCTGTGGCAGAAGATGGGCAAGGTCTCGCAGTCCGGCGCCGAATTCCTGTCGACCCATCCGTCCGGGCGCAGCCGCATCGCCGACCTGGAAAAGCACTTGCCCGAGGTGCTGCCGCTGTACGCGCGCGCGATCCACACCACGGTGGACAAGCTGCCGCCCTACCGCCCCAATATGACGGGGCTGGGCGATGCGCCGGTGGATGCCGGCGACGAGGACCGGCAAAAGCCGCTGAAGCGCTGAACGGCGCCGCGGCCCGCCGCGCCACATTCCGCACAGCGCCTTGATGGCCTGAAGCCGGCGCCGGGAACAATGCGTCAACCGCAGGGGGACCCGCATGAGCCTGAACCGCATGAGCCCGTCGGAACGGCGGGCCGCGTATCTGCTGATCTTCGCCGGCTGCGAGGCCGAGCCCGACCGCTTCACCAGCGACCTGCCGGTCAGCTCCGAAGTCTGGTTGCTGTATGCGTCCGGCGAATCGTTCGAGGTGCCGCGCGGCCTGCTGCTGACCCCGCACCACGGCGCCGGCATCGCCGCGCTGCGTGCCGCGGTGCTGCGGCGCCTGCCCGCGCTGGCCGGGCCGGCAGCGGACCAAGCCGGCCCGCGCTTCCTTGCCGCCAATGAATCCCATCTGCTGGCGCAGATCGATTTCTTCGACATGCTGCGCCTGCTGCCGCTCACCGCCTGGTGGCAGCGCGAAGTGCGCGCGCCGATGGCCGGCATCAGGTGGACGCCCGCCGCGCGCCGCGCGCTGGCGCTGAGCCTGACCGGCGATGCGCTGGTGCGCTGGCTGGGCGAATCGGTGCTGGCCCATGTCGGCAGCGAGGCGGCGCTGGCGCGCTTCAAGGACATCGGCTACACCGCGGCGCGTACCCGCTTCGGCGGTCTCGCCGCGCCGGCCGGGCAAGCGCTGGGGCGGCTGGTCAATGTGGCCGCGCAGTACGTCGCGCTGACGCTGCTGGGGCTGCGCGACGACAGCTTCCCGCCCGGGGGCCTGACGCGGCGAGTCACGCAGGCCAGCCGACAGGTGCTGGAGACGCTGTGGGAGTGCCTGCGTGAGGACCATGTGGAGGGGCCAGCCACGCCGACAGCCGGCATGGCCGCCGGAGACGTCGCCGCTGCCGCCGCCATCTCGCCGCTATGGCGCATCTCGGTCAACCGGCCGGCCGAGCACGCCGTGTTCGCCTCGCGCAAGACCGTCAAGGCCGATGCGGCCATCCGCGTGTTCGATACCGGCGGGCAGGGCGTGCGCTGGGCCGTAATCGATTCCGGCATCGACGCGCGCCATCCGGCCTTCTTCGATCCGCTCAAGCTCGACGGGCCGCTGTCGGTGCGCGACGGGCTGATCGCGCCGCGCCTGTCGCGCGTGGTCAGGACGCTGGATTTCACGCGCCTGTCGGCCATCACCAGCGGCCGCCTGCCGCCCATGCCCAAGGGCAAGCGCGGACCCGGCGAGGCGGAACTGCGGCAGCGCATCGCCGCGATTGCCGAGGACCTGGCGCATGGCCGCATCATCGACTGGTCGGTGATCGAGCCCCTGCTTGAAATCAGCCACGATGACCCGGCGCAGTACGTGGCGCCGGGCGGCAGCCACGGCACGCATGTGGCGGGCATCATCGGCGCCGGCTGGCCGTCGTCGGCCTACCTGGCGCGGCCAGACCCCATGCCGCTGCCGCCCGAGCTGATGGAGGCCGGCGATGTCAGCGGCATCTGCCCGCGCATCGAACTGCTCGACCTGCGCATTTTCGATGCGCAGGGCAGGGGCGACGAGTTCGGCATCCTGGGCGCGCTGCAGTATGTGCGCTGGCTCAACCAGAGCCGCGACCGGCAGTCTGTGCATGGCATCAACCTGAGCGTGGCGTTGCGCCACGACGTGCGCAGCTACGCCTGCGGCAGCACCCCGGTGTGCGTCGAGTGCGACCGCCTGGTGGCCAGTGGCGTGATCGTGGTGGCCGCGGCCGGCAACTATGGCTACGACGAGGCCTTCGCCGCCGAGCACATGGGCGCCGGCTTCCGCGGCCAGACCATTACCGATCCCGGCAACGCACGGGCCGTGATCACGGTGGGCGCGACCCACCGCACCGATCCTTACCGCTTCGGCATCTCCTACTTTTCCAGCCATGGCCCCACCGGCGATGGCCGCATCAAGCCCGACCTGGTCGCGCCGGGGGAAAAGATCACCTCGACCGTGCCCGGCGGCACGCTGGCGTCGATGGATGGCACCAGCATGGCGGCACCCCATGTGTCCGGGGTCGCGGCGCTGCTGCTGTCGCGCAACAATGAACTGATGGGCCAGCCCGAGACCGTCAAGAGCATCCTGTGCGCCGCCGCCACGGACCTGGGGCGCGAGCGCGCCTTCCAGGGCGCCGGGCTGGTCGACGCGCTGCGCGCGCTGCAGCGGGTGTAGCCCGACGCCGCAGCGAGCAACAAAAAAGCCGGCAGTGCCGGCTTTTTGATGTGCGGGAGCGGCTGGCCTCAGGCGCGCAGTCCGCTGGCCTCGTCGGCGCCCACATGCACGTTCATGCATTGCACCGCGGCGCCGGCCGCGCCCTTGCCCAGGTTGTCCAGGCGCGCCACCAGGTTCAGGCGCTCGGCATTGCCGAACACGAACAGGTCGACGCGGTTGGTGTCGTTGTTGGCCTGCACGTCGAAGAAACCGCCGTCGAGGTTGTCGGCGCTGTTGTACGGCATCACGCGCACGAACTGCTCGCCTTCATAGTGCTGGCGATAGATCTCGACGATCTGCTCGGGGCTGACCTTGCGCGCCAGCCGCTCGGCAAACACCGGCACCGTCACCGCCAGGCCCTTCAGGAAGTTGCCGACGATGGGGTTGAAGATCGGCGCCTGGGCCAGGCCGGCCTGCACGCGCATTTCCGGCAGGTGCTTGTGCTCCAGGCCGAGCGCGTAGGGACGCGGGCTGTTCAGCTTCGGGTTACCGCCGGCTTCGAACTCGGCAATCATCGACTTGCCGCCGCCGCTGTAGCCGGTCAGCGAGAACGCCGACAGCGGGTAGTCGGCCGGCAGCACGCCGGCATCCACCAGCGGGCGCACCGCCAGCACGAAGGCGCTGGCGTGGCAGCCCGGCACCGCGATGCGCTTGCTCGCGCGGATCTTGTCGCGCTGGCCGCGCGCCAGTTCGGGCAGGCCGTAGGCCCAGTTGTCGGCGGTGCGGAACGCGGTGCTGGCGTCGATCACGCAGGTGTTGGGGTTGGTCACCAGCGACACTGCCTCGCGCGAGGCCACGTCGGGCAGGCACAGGAAGGCGACGTCGGCGGCGTTCAGGAAGCGTGCTCGTTCGGCCGGGTCCTTGCGCTTGTCTTCGGCAATGCGCAGCAGTTCCACGTCGGCACGACCGGAAAGATAGTCAAGCAGCCGGAGACCGGTGGTGCCTTCCTGACCATCGACGAACACTTTGAAAACCATGGCTGACTCACTCAATGAAGTGCGGGGGAATGCTTTGGATATGAGAAATCTCCCCTGCCGGGCGCTGTGGGGAACCTGCATTGTAGCGGGGATGGGGGCCGGTCGCAGGGGTTTGTACGGATTGGATTATTGCGATTTGGCACAGTTCAGAACTTGCGGGCATTAACCAAATGGGTTAATTTGCATGGAGAAGGGAACAGCGCATTACAGCCTGGCGGAAGTGCGTGCACTTCTCGAGGCGGGACGAATGAGGCTGACTCGTACTGCTTACGACGGAGCGAACCAGATGGGGCTGAATAAGCGAAGTGTGCGTGACATACTTCTGCAACTTGCCCCCCGGGACTTTTACAAGAGCATGACAGCCTATGAGGATCACACGGTGTGGCAGGATGTCTATCGGCCTATCACACCGAATAGCGCCTTGTATGTGAAGCTCATAGTCACCGATGGCGTGTTGGTCGTTTCATTCAAATTCAGGTAGTTCGCAGAGCAAGGAGGAGCGGTCAGATGAAGTGCCCGGAATGTGGCGGCGCCGAACTCGTGGATGGACTCCGAGACGTGCCCTATACATATCGTGGCGAGACCACGGTAATTCGCGATGTCAGGGGGGATTGGTGCCCGAGGTGCGGAGAAGGAGTCATGCCCATGCATGACGATTCACTGGGCGAAGCGATGCTCGCCTTTAACAAGCAAGTCAACGCCAAATACCTGGACCCCACCTTCATCACTGAGGTTCGCAAAAAGCTCCGCCTTGATCAGCGCGAAGCAGCCGAAATATTTGGCGGGGGCGTCAATGCATTTTCTCGGTATGAGACGGGGCGAACCATGCCGCCGCTGGCGCTGATCAAGCTGCTGAAAGTGCTGGACCGCCACCCCGAACTACTAGCGGAAGTCCGGGCGGCCTGGAGCTATGGTCATAGCGGAAAGTTATAGTCGATCGACAGCGGCGCGTGGTCGCTGAACTTCTCGTCCTTGTAGATCGAGCACAGCTGCGCGGTGTCGGCGATCTTCGGCGTGGCGAGGTGGTAGTCGATGCGCCAACCGACGTTCTTGGCATAGGCCTGGCCACGGTTGCTCCACCAGGTGTACTGGTCCGGGCGCGGGTCCAGCTTGCGGAACACGTCGACATAGCCGTGCACGTCGAACAGCTCGCCGATCCAGGCTCGTTCCTCCGGCAGGAACCCTGAATTCTTCAGGTTGCCCTTCCAGTTCTTGATGTCGATTTCCTTGTGCGCGATGTTGACGTCGCCGCACAGCACGATTTCGCGGCCGCTCGCCTTCAGTTGCAGCAGGTGCGGCAGGAACGCTTCCATGAAGCGGAACTTGGCCAGCTGGCGTTCCTCGCCGCTCGAGCCGGACGGCACGTACACCGAAATCACCGCCAGATGCGGATACTGCACTTCCACATAGCGGCCCTCGCTGTCGAACTCGGTGTTGCCGAAGCCGGTGATGACCCGCTCGGGCTTGTGGCGCGTATAGAGGCCGACGCCGCTATAGCCCTTCTTCTCGGCGTAATGGAAAAAGCCGTGGTAACCGTGTGGCGCCAGGAACGCTTCCGTCATGTCGGCGGCCTGCGCCTTCAGTTCCTGCACACAGACCATGTCTGCGTCCTGCTTGCCCATCCAGTCGAAAAAGCCCTTCTTCGACGCGGAGCGGATGCCGTTGAGGTTGGCGCTGATAATCCGTAACATTCGGGGAAATTTTGAATTCAGAGAGAAATGATGACGCAGCAGAATCCGCCCGCGGCGACAGCCGGTACTGACCTCAGCCAGACCTTTATCCGCTTTGCGCTCGACGCGGGCGTGCTGTCGTTCGGCGAGTTCGTCACCAAGGCCGGCCGCAAGTCGCCTTACTTCTTCAATGCCGGCCTGTTCAACCAGGGCGGCATGCTGGGCCAGGTGGCGCAATTCTATGCGAAAACCCTGCTGGCCTCGGGCGTGCAGTTCGACGTGCTGTTCGGGCCGGCGTACAAGGGCATCACCCTGGCGTCGGCGACGGCGGTGGCGCTGGCCGGCATGGGACGTGATGTCGGCTTCGCCTACAACCGCAAGGAAGCCAAGGACCACGGCGAAGGCGGCACGCTGGTCGGAGCCAAGCTGCAGGGCAAGGTGGTGATCGTCGACGACGTGATTTCCGCCGGCACCTCGGTGCGCGAATCGGTCAACCTGATCCGCGCGGCCGGCGCCGAGCCCGCCGCGGTGCTGATCGCGCTGGACCGCATGGAAAAAAGCGGCACCGCCGAGCAGGTTGGCACGCATTCGGCGGTGCAGGACGTGCAGCGCGAATTCGGCATCCCGGTGATCGCCATCGCCAGCCTGAAGGACCTGCTGGCCTATCTCGATGCCTCGCAGGATCCCGCGCTGGGCGCCTCGCGCGAGGCCGTGGCGGCCTATCGTCAGCGCTACGGCGTCTGACACCGTTGGAGCGGACGGGCGCTGCCAGGCAACGCCCAACGCGTGGCCGGTAGGCACACGGCTGACTTGCAGACTGGGAGGGAGCGCGGCGTGGCGGCAAAGGAGCGGCAGGAACGGGCAGTGCGGCAGGCGGCAAGGCCGTCCCCGACGGCGGAGTCCGCCGGCAACGGCGAGTCGCTGGCCGAGCGCGGCGCCCAGGTGCGGCCGCGCAAGCCGGTGCGCCAGGCGGCCAAGGCGCCCGACCGGCCCGCGCACGAGTCCTACGCCGTGCGCGCATTGGTGCTGCAGGGCGGCGGCGCGCTGGGTGCCTACCAGGCCGGCGTGTACCAGGGCCTGGCCGACGGAGGCATCTTTCCCAACTGGGTCGCCGGCATTTCGATCGGTGCCTTGAACGCGGCCATCATCGCCGGCAATCCGCCGCAGCGCCGGGTCGAGCAGCTGCGTGCGTTCTGGGAGCACATCTGCGCGCAGCCGTGGCTGCCCAGCCTGTCGTACACCTGGTTTGCCGATGAAGCGGCAAGCTGGCCCGAGCCCATGCGGATCTGGTTCGACGGCCTGCATGCGGCGCGCGCCATGCTGGAGGGCCAGCGCGGCTTCTTCCAGCCGCGCAGCTGGGCGGCGCTGATGTCGCGCTACTCGGACCCGACCCATGCCAGCTTCTACGACACCAAGCCGCTGAAGGCCACGCTGGAGCGCTTTGCCGACTTCGACCTGATCAACCATCGCCCCGACCTGATGCGGGTCTCGGTGGGCGCGGTCAATGTGCGCACCGGCAACTTCGCCTACTTCGACAATACCCGCGACAAGCTCTGCGCCGAGCATTTCATGGCCTCGGGCGCGCTGCCGCCGGGGTTCCCGGCGGTGGAGATCGATGGCGAATACTACTGGGACGGCGGGCTGGTCTCGAACACGCCGCTGGCCGAGGTGCTGACCGCGCAGCCGCGGCGCGATGCGCTGATCTTCCAGGTCGACCTGTGGAGCGCGCGCGGCAAGCTGCCGCACGACCTGATCGACGTGGCCGAGCGCCAGAAGGACATCCAGTATTCCAGCCGCACCCGGGCCATCACCGACTATATGCGCGAGCAGCAGAACCTGCGCCGCATGCTCAACGAGGTGATGGCGCTGGTGCCGCAGTCAAAGCGCGACAACGACTGGTACCGCCGTGCCGCGGAGCAGTCGTGCGATGCGCGCCGCAACGTGATCCAGCTGATCTACCGCGACAAGTCGTTCGAGAACCTGGCCAAGGACTACCAGTTCGGCCCGCTGACCATGCATGAGCACTGGACCAGCGGGTTGGAGGATATCCGCCAGACGCTGCGCCATCCGCAATGGCTGGCCATGCCCAGCCGCGAGCAGCCCTTCGTCACGCACGACGTGCATCGCGGCAACGGCGGCTGAGCACGCCGGCGCGCGCCGGCTCAGTCGACCTTGATCTTGGCCAGTTCCGGACGCGCCGGCGGATAAGCCGGCTTCAGGTCCTCGAAGACCTTGGTGATGATCTCGGCCACCATCAGGTTGCGGTGCGTCTTGGAATCGGCCGGCACCACGTACCAGGGGCAGTCGGGCGTGCTGGTCGCCATGATGGCCGCCTCGTAGGCATCCATGTAGGCCTTCCAGTGCTTGCGCTCGACAAGGTCCTGGGTGTCGAACTTCCAGTGCTTCTCGGGATCCGCCAGGCGCGCCTCGAGCCGCGACTTCTGCTCGTCGCGCGAAATATGCAGGAAGCACTTGACGATGGTGGTGCCGGTTTCGGTCAGCATCGACTCGAATTCGCGGATCTGGCGGTAGCGCCGTTCGCATTCGGCGGCGTCGATCCAGTCGTGCACGCGCGTGATCAGCACGTCTTCGTAGTGGCTGCGATTGAACACCACGATCTCGCCCGACTTCGGCACCTGCAGGTGGATGCGCCACAGGAAATCGCGCGCCAGCTCCTCGGGCGATGGCGCCTTGAAGCCCACCACGCGGATGCCCAGCGGATCGAAGCTGCGGAACACGCCGCGCACGGTGCCGTCCTTGCCGCTGGTATCCATGCCCTGGAGCACCACCAGCAGCTTGCGGCGGTGCTCGGCATAGAAGATGTCCTGCTGCGCGTCGAGGGCGTTGCTCAACTCGATGATGCGGGCCAGGTCTTCCTCTTTCTTGCCGCATGACAGCGGCTTGCTGCCCGGGTCGAAGTCGGCAAGGCGGAATCGCTTGCCCGAGGTGATGCGGAAATCGTCCAGCGGCATGGGCGCTCCATTCGCGATGATCTGCGGGATCAGGGAATCGGGCGCCCCGGGGACTGCGCTGCAGGGGAGGGAAAAAGGGGCGCGCAGCCCCTATGGTCAGGCCGGCAGGGCCGCCAGGTCAATGCTGCCTTCGAACACAGTGGTGGCCGGGCCGGTCATGCGCACCGGTTCGGCGTCGCCGTCCCAGGCAATGGTCAGCTCGCCGCCATGGGTGTGGACCCGCACCGGCGAATCCAGCAGGCCGCGCCGGATGCCGGCCACCGCCGCCGCGCAGGCGCCGGTGCCGCAGGCCAGGGTTTCGCCGGCACCGCGCTCGAAGACGCGCAGGCGGATGGCGTGGCGGTCCTCGACCTGCATGAAGCCGGCGTTGACGCGGTTGGGGAAGGCCGGGTGGTGCTCGATCACCGGGCCGTCCTGCAGCACCGGAAAGTTCTCGACATCGTCCACCACCTGCACCGCGTGCGGGTTGCCCATCGACACCGCCGAGATCCATTCGGTGCGGCCGTTGACCTCGAGGCCGTACAGCGTGTCGACGCCCTCGGCACGCGTCGGCAGGCCCTGGGCGAGGAACGGCACGCGCGCCGGTTCCAGCTCGGGCGCGCCCATGTCGACCGTGACCTGGCCATCGTCCTGCAGCGTCAGCGTGATCACGCCGTTCATCACCTCGACGCGCACCGAACGCTTGTCGGTCATGCCCTGCTCGGTGACAAAGCGCACGAAGCAGCGCGCGCCATTGCCGCAGTGCTCGACCTCGCTGCCATCGGCATTGACGATGCGGTAGCGGAAATCGACGTCCGGGCGCGTCGGCTTCTCGACGATCAGGATCTGGTCCGCGCCCACGCCGAAATGCCGGCTGGCCAGCGCGCGCCACTGGGCCGGGGTCAGGTCGATCTGCTGGTGGATGCCATCGAGCACGACAAAGTCGTTGCCCGCGCCATGCATCTTGGTGAACTTGAGTTTCATGGTGGGGATTGTAGCGGCGCGGCGCCGGACGTGCCGGCGCGCTCAGTAGCGCTCAGTAAATCTCGGGCTCGCCCGGCAGGCGGTGCTTGAAGCGCTTGTGGACCCAATAGTACTCAGGCACGCGCGGGCGGATGCAGTCCTCGAAGAAGGCATTCATGCGACGCGTGTCGTCGGTCACGCTGGCGCCCGGGTAGTGCCCCCACGCCGGCAGCACGCGCAGCACATAGCCCTGGTAGTCGGGCAGCATCTCGGTGTAGATCGGCACCACGCTGGCGCCGGTCAGGCGCGCCAGCCGCGAGACCGAGGTCAGCGTCAGCGCCTGCACGCCGAAGAACGGCACGAATTCCGAGTCGCGCTCGCCGAAGTCCATGTCGGCGATCAGCTGCAGTGCCTCGCCCTTCTTCAGGCAGCGCAGGATGTCGCGCGCGCTGTCGTTGCGCGAGATCATGTTGGCGCCGAAGCGCCCGCGCGCCTGCTTGAGAAAGCCGTCGAACAGCGCGTTCTTCTGCTTCGTGTAGAGCGATGCGCCGGAGCGGCCGACATGCTCGCGCAGGTGGATGGTGAGCCGGATCGCGCCGGCTTCGACGCCCGCCAGGTGCAGCGTCACCAGGATGTGCGGCGTGCCGTCGAGTGCGACCAGGCCGGCCTGATCGTCGATCTGCACCCAGCGGCGCATCTGCGCCTCGCTGCCGGTCCAGAAGATGCCGCGCTCGGCAAAGCTGCGGAACAGCAGGCGGAAGCTCTGGCGCGACAGCGCGTCGATCTCGGCCTCGGTGCGGTCCGGGAAGCACAGGCGAAGGTTGGCCTGCACCACCTTGCGCCGCTCGCTGGGGATCCGGTACAGCAGGCTGCCCAGCGCCTCGCCGAAGCGCGCGACGAAGGGGTAGGGCAGTTTGCCCAGCACGGTCAGCAGGCCAATGCCGAGCCACGTGAACACACGGCTCATGAAATCGATCGATCCGTCGCCGGCTCGGAATCCGTGCCCTCGGTAGCCGGCGTGTCCGGGGTGCCGGGAGTGCCCGCGCCGGCGGGTTGCTTGTAGCGGTTGTAGCCCCACAGGTATTGCGTCGGGCACAGGCGCACCAGTTCCTCGATGGTGCGGTTGATGACCGCGGCGGCGTCGGCCGGATCGTCCGGCAGCATGCCGCCTTCCTCGATCACGCGCAGATGGCCGCGGTAGCCGGCGCCGCGCGGCAGCCGCTCGGCGAAGATCGCCACCACCGGCGCGCCGGTCAGCTGCTGCAGCCGGTGCACCAGCGCCATGGTGTAGGCGGGCTTGCCGAAGAACGGCGCCCAGTTGCCTTCGCCGCCGCTGGGCACCTGGTCGGGCAGGATGCCCACCGCCTGGCCGCGCTTGAGCGCCTTCACCAGCATGCGCACGCCGCGCGGCGTGGCTGGCGCCATGTGCATGTTGGGCCGGGTGCGCATCTTCTCGATCCAGTCGCGCAGCCACGGCTGGTGCGGCGGCTTGAACAGCGCGGTCACCGGGCGGTGCAGGGCGTGGGATTGCGGCAGCACCTCGAAGCAGCCCAGGTGCGGGGTCAGGATGATGATGCCCTTGCCGCGTGCCTGCAGGGCAGCCAGCTCAGGCCACAGGTGGTCGTCGAAGCCGAACAGCTTCGCGCCGATCCTGCGGCGGCTCCAGAAGTAGGGCATCTCGATGATCATGCGCCCGGCCGAGCGGGCGGCCTCGTCGATCATCGCCTCGGTGGCGTCGGGGAAGGCGAGCCTGAAGTTTTCCCGCAGGCGCTGGCCATAGCGGCCCGGCAGACGGGCGATCAGCAGGCCCAGCGCGCCGCCGGCGGCCTGCAGCAGCCGCAGCGGAAAACGGGAGATCAGCCAGAATAAAAAAGTCATCAGGCGTGGAAGAAGGGTCCAGGCAAGTCCGCCGCCGGGTCTGTGCCGGGATAGACGGGCAGGCAGGCGTTGGTCCGGCATGCCGGCAAGGTGTCGTACCGCACGCCTGTGGCGCTGCAACGACGCCTGCAGGCGCGTATAATAGCGTGTATCGCCGAGTTAACTGACAACTTGCGGGGCGATGCGGCTCTAACCGGGCTGCCTGAAATACCGCTAAAGCGTCGCCGCCATGAACCGAACAGGCTGGCACGCAATAGCCAACCTGGAGAATAAGTTCGTGGCAAACGACTTCCTTTTTACTTCGGAATCCGTCTCCGAAGGCCATCCCGACAAGGTCGCCGACCAGATTTCCGACGCCGTCCTGGACGCCATCCTGGCGCAGGACAAGTATGCGCGTGTGGCAGCTGAGACGCTTTGCAACACCGGTCTGGTGGTGCTCGCCGGGGAAATCACCACGACCGCCAACGTCGACTATATCCAGATCGCGCGCGACACCATCAAGCGCATCGGGTACGACAACACCGATTACGGCATCGACTACAAGGGCTGCGCCGTGCTGGTGGCCTATGACAAGCAGTCGCCGGATATCGCCCAGGGCGTCGACCGGGCCTCGGACGATTACCTGAACCAGGGTGCCGGCGACCAGGGCCTGATGTTCGGCTACGCCTGCGACGAAACCCCGGAACTGATGCCGTTCCCGATCTACTACGCGCACCGCCTGGTCGAGCGCCAGTCGCTGCTGCGCCGCGACGGCCGCCTGCCCTGGCTGCGCCCGGACGCCAAGTCGCAGGTCACGGTGCGCTATGTCGACGGCAAGCCGCACAGCGTGGACACCGTGGTGCTGTCGACCCAGCATTCGCCCGACATCACCCAGGCGCAGATCCGCGAGGCCGTGATCGAGGAGATCATCAAGCCGGTGCTGCCGGCCGAGATGCTCAAGGAAACCAAGTACCTGGTGAACCCGACCGGGCGCTTCGTGATCGGCGGGCCGCAGGGCGACTGCGGCCTGACCGGGCGCAAGATCATCGTCGACACCTACGGCGGCGCCTCGCCGCACGGCGGCGGCGCGTTCTCGGGCAAGGACCCGTCCAAGGTCGACCGCTCGGCCGCCTACGCGGCGCGCTACGTGGCCAAGAACGTGGTGGCCGCGGGCCTGGCGCGGCAGTGCCAGGTGCAGGTCAGCTACGCCATCGGCGTGGCGCGGCCGATCAACGTGACGGTCTACACCGAAGGCACCGGCAAGATTCCGGACGCCAAGATCGCGGAGCTGGTGCAGGAGCATTTCGACCTGCGCCCGAAGGGCATCGTGCAGATGCTGGACCTGCTGCGTCCGATCTACGAGAAGACTGCGGCCTATGGCCACTTCGGCCGCGAAGAGCCGGAATTCTCGTGGGAAGCCACCGACAAGGCGGCTGCGCTGCGCGCCGCGGCCGGCCTGTAAGCGCCGCCGCCCGCGTCAGCCGTCCTGACGGCAAGCCCCGCCGGTCCGCAAGGGCCCGCGGGGTTTTTTTAACGCGGGTTTGATGCTGGTCCGGCTGCCGCGTGCCGCCGGCGCCACGCCCGGCGCACGGAGTAAAATCCCGCCATCCCCAGCCGCCGTCGCGGCGGCCACCCCCGAACAAGGGTAACCGTTCCCAGAGGATGCCATGTCCGAAGCGCCTGTCCTTGCCCCGTCGCCCGCCGCCCGGCCGTCTGCCGCCGGCCAGCTCGACCTGATCCGTCCGCAGCCCTATACGGAGTGGGCGCCCGAGGTCAGCACCGAAGATCGCGCCACGCTGCGCCGCGAACTGGAGCAGGGCGCGGTGCTCTACTTCCCCAACCTGAAGTTCCAGTTCCAGCCGGGCGAAGAGCGCTTCCTCGACGCCCGCTATTCCGACGGCAAGTCCAAGAACATCAACCTGCGCGCCGGCGACACCGCGGTGCGCGGCGCGCAGGGCACCGAGCAGGACCTGGCCGACCTCTACACGCTGATCCGCCGCTACGCCGACAGCAGCGAGTCGCTGATCCGCACGCTGTTCCCGGAATACAGCCCCCACATGACGCGCGCCGGCACCTCGCTGCGGCCCAGCGAGATCGCCGGGCGCCCGGTCAGCTGGCGCAAGGACGACACCCGCCTGCACGTCGATTCGTTCCCGTCCAACCCGATGCTGGGCAAGCGCCTGTTGCGCGTGTTCCACAACATCGACCCGGCCGCGCCGCGCGTGTGGCGCGTGGGCGAGCCGTTCGGCGACTTTGCGCAGAAGTTCGTGCCCAGGACCCACGGCATGTGGCCGGGGCAGGCGGCACTGATGAAGCTGCTGCATATCACCAAGCGCCGCCGCTCCGAATACGACCACCGCATGCTGCAGCTGCATGACCTGGCCAAGGCCGACCTGGACTACCAGGCCAACGTGCCCCAGCAGGAATTCCACTTCCCGCCGGGTGCCACCTGGATCGTCTTCAGCGACCAGCTGCTGCACGCCGCCATGCGCGGGCGCGCGATGATGGAGCAGACCATCTACCTGGCGCCGCAGGCGATTTCGGACCACACCCATTCGCCGGAGGCAGTGCTGTCGCGCATGCTCGGACGGCCGATGCTGGTGTCGTGAGCGCGGCGCCGGCCAAAGCCTAACGCAGCAGCAGGCGCAGCATGGTGTCGAAGGTCTTGCCGTAAGGCGGCTTGAGCAGGCCGGCGCCATTCAGGCTGGCCTGGTGGAACACCGGCTTCACCTTCGAGAAGGTGTCGAAGCCCGCCTGCCCGTGATACGCGCCCATGCCGCTGGCGCCGACGCCGCCGAACGGCAGGCCGTCCTGGGCGATATGGAACAGGGTGTCGTTCACGGTAACGCCGCCGGCGACGGTCTGCTTCATCACATGGCCGATGGCGCCGCGGTCGCGCTCGAACACGTATAGCGCCAGCGGGCGCGGACGCGCGTTGATATAGTCCACCGCCTCGTCGAGGGTGCGGTAGGTGACCACCGGCAGCACCGGCCCGAAGATCTCCTCGCGCAGGGCGGTCACGCCCTCGGGCACGTCCAGCAGCAGCACCGGCGGCAAGCGCCGCCCCTGCGCATCCGGCTGCGCGTCGGACAGCGGCACCACGGTTGCGCCCTGGGCCGCGGCCTCGTCGACCAGCCCTGCCAGCCGCGCGAAATGCCGCGGGCTGATGATGCTGGTGTAGTCGGGGTTGCGCGCGAGGTCGGGATAGAGCCGGCCGACGCAGCGGCGCGCCGCCTCCACCAGTGGCCCGCGCAGGTCTTCCGGCACCAGCACGTAATCCGGCGCGATGCAGGTCTGCCCCGCGTTCATCAGCTTGCCCACCAGGATGCGCTCCACCGCGCGCTCCAGGTCTGCCCCGGCGCCGATGATGGCGGGGGACTTGCCACCCAGCTCCAGCGTCACCGGCGTCAGGTTCGCGGCCGCCGCGCGCATCACATGGTGGCCCACCGCGGTCGAGCCCGTGAACAGCAGATGGTCGAACGGCAGCGCGGTGAAGGCGCTGGCCACTTCGGCATCGCCGTTGATCACCACGATCTCGTCCGGTGCGAAGTGCTGCGGCACCAGTTGCGCGAACAGCGCCGCGAAACGCGGCGTGTATTCCGACAGCTTGACCATGGCGCGATTGCCTGCCGCCAGTGCGCCGGCGAGCGGGCCTACGGTCAGGTACAGCGGATAGTTCCAGGGCACCACGATGCCCACCACGCCGAGCGGCTGCGGCACCAGGCGTGAGCGTCCGGGACGGAACCAGAACCCGGTGGGCGCGCGCCGCACGCGCATCCAGCGCTTGCCGTGGCGCAGGGCATCGTCGATGCCGGCCAAGCTGGGGAAAACCTCCAGCAGCGCGGTTTCCTGGCGGGGACGATTGGTGAAGTCGGCGTGGATTGCCGCGGCAATTTCGGCCTGGTTTTCGGTCACCAGGCGCCGCAGGCGCTGCAGGCGATCGGCGCGCACGGTCCAGGCGGGCAGCTGGTCGCGCCGCGAGGCGGCATGCATCGCGCCGAAGACGGACGACAGGTCGGGGATTTCTCGCATGGCTGCGCTCCTGGATTTGCGCACATTGGCGCACCATCGCGCAAGATAAGGCAGCGCGCCGGCCAAGACAATGGAAGCGTGCCACCAGAATGCCGATTCAAACGCCCGTCCGTCGCGCCCGTGCCTTTGGTTGCCGCAGCCCCGCTCCGGCCTTGAGCCAGCGCAGCCAGCGCCTACACTGAATCTCACGGCTTGCCATCCGCTGGACGGACAGGGCGCGCGCGCCGGCGCAGCCCGGCTCATGCATGCGCGCCGCCTGCGGACTCGCGGGGAGACAGATGGAAACCACCTATGACTACGTCATCGTCGGCGCGGGCTCGGCGGGCTGTGCGCTGGCGGGGCGCCTGGCCGACAGCGGCGACGACACCATCGCGCTGGTCGAGGCCGGGCACCACGACCACCATGTGCTGGTGCGCACACCCGCGGGCCTGGCGGCGCTGCTGCCGCGCGCGGGGTCGCGCAACTACGGCTTCCACACCGTGCCGCAGCCGGGCCTGAACGGCCGCCGCGGCTACCAGCCGCGCGGGCGCGGGCTGGGCGGCTGCTCGTCGGTCAACGCCATGATCTACACGCGCGGCCGGCCCGCGGACTACGATGCCTGGGCCGACGCCGGCTGCGATGGCTGGTCCTGGGACGATGTGCTGCCATACTTCCGCCGCGCCGAATGCAACGAGCGTCTGGCGGGCAGCGACGACGATCCGCTGCACGGCGGCAACGGCCCGCTGCATGTCAGCGACCTGCGCACGCCCAACCCGTTCGCGGAGCGCTTCATCGAGGCCGCGCAGCAGGCCGGCTATCCGCGCAACGACGATTTCAATGGCGAAGAGCAGGAGGGCATCGGCTGGTACCAGGTCACGCAGCACGCGGGCGAACGCTGGAATGCCGCGCGTGCGTACCTGCATGGCGGCAACCCGCGCGACCGCGCCTGCAATGGCGGCCGTTCGCGGCTGCACGTGCTGACCGACACGCAGGCCCTGCGCATCGTGTTCGAAGGCCGTCACGCCGCCGGGGTGCTGGTACAGCGTGACGGCCGCCAGCAGCTGCTGCGCGCGCGTCGCGACGTGATCGTGTGCGCGGGCACGTTCGGCTCGCCGCAGCTGCTGATGGTCTCGGGGGTCGGGCCCGCCGCGCACCTGCGCGAGCACGGCATCGGCGTGGTCCATGACCTCCCCGGCGTGGGCGCCAACCTGCAAGACCATCTGGACGTGGTGCTGCACAAGCGCACCGCGGTGCCCGAGCTGTTCGGCGTGTCGTTCGGTGGCGTCGCCAGGCTACTGTCCGAAATGCTGCGCTACCGGCGCGAGCGCGCCGGCATGATGTCGAGCAACTTCGCCGAGGCCGGCGGCTTCGTGCGCAGCCACCCGGCGCTGCCCGAGCCCGACCTGCAGCTGCATTTCGTGGTCGGCCTGGCTGACGACCATATGCGCAAGCTGAATCTCGGCCATGGCTATTCCTGCCATGTCTGCCTGCTGCGCCCGCGCAGCCGCGGCGAGGTCCGCCTGGCCTCGGCCGATATCCGGCGCGCGCCGCTGATCGATCCGAACTACCTCAGCGACGCGCGCGACCTCGACGACCTGGTGGCCGGCGTGCGCATCGTGCGCAGCATCCTGGCGCAGCCGCAGCTGGCTTGCTTCGGCGGGCGCGAGCTCTATACAGCCGGACTGCGCGCGGATGGCAGCGACGATGCCGCCGTGCGCGAGCTGATCCGCGAGCGTGCCGACACCATCTACCACCCGGTCGGCACCTGCCGCATGGGCATGGATGCGATGGCGGTGGTCGACCCGCAGCTGCGCGTGCGCGGCGTCGAAGGCCTGCGCGTGGTCGATGCCTCGGTGATGCCCACGCTGATCGGCGGCAACACCAATGCGCCCGCAATCATGATCGGCGAGCGCGCGCACGACCTGATCCGCTATGCGCCGCGGGTGATGCTGCGGGTGCTGGAGTCGATGGAGGCCTAGCCCTCGAAGCCGCGCGACGCCACCCGCCCGAGCGCGCCGGCATCCGCATCCAGCGTGCCGAACACGCGCCCGTGCTGGCGCCCGAGTCGGCTGGCGACGAACAGCTCCGCGTTCTCGGGGTCGGCATGCGCCAGCATCAGCGCCGCCTGCGCGGTCAGCACCAGGCCCTGGGCAAAGCGGCGCGCATTGGCTTCGAGCTGGTCGGGGTTCTCGCGCAGCATCGCCTGCAGCGAGGCCAGTTCGGCGCGCACCGCGGGGTGGCCGCCGGCGCGGCGCGACAGTTCCTGCAGCAGGCGCGCGCCGTCGTCGGGATTGCGCTGGAGCGCGCGCAGCACGTCCAGGCACATGATGTTGCCCGAGCCTTCCCAGATCGAATTGACCGGCGCCTCGCGGTACAGCCGCGCCATCGGCCCCTCTTCGACATAGCCGTTGCCGCCCCAGACTTCCATCGCTTCGCCGGTGGCCTCGAGCGTGCGCTTGCACACCCAGAACTTGGCCGCGGGCGTGACCACGCGTTTCCATGCAGTGGCGAGCGGGTCGGGGTTGTCGCCCTCGGCCTGCGCGAAGGCGTGGCCCAGCTCCATCATCAGCAGCGTGGCGGCTTCGGATTCCAGCGCCAGGTCCGCCAGCACGTTGCGCATCAGCGGCTGGTCGCACAGCAGGCGGCCGAAGGCGCTGCGGTGGCGCGTGTGATGCTGGGCCTGCACGTAGGCCGCGCGCAGGATCGCGGCGCTGCCGATCACGCAGTCCAGGCGCGTGCTGGTCGCCATCTCGATGATGGTCGGGATGCCGCGGCCTTCCTCGCCGATCAGGATGCCGGTGGCGTCGCGGAACTCGACTTCGCTGCTGGCGTTGGAGCGGTTGCCGAGCTTGTCCTTGAGCCGCTGGATCTGCACCGCGTTGCGGCTGCCATCGTCGCGAAAGCGCGGCACGAAGAAGCACGACAGCGGACCGTCTTCTGCCCCCATGCGCGCGACCACCAGGTGCGCGTCGCACATCGGCGCGGAGAAGAACCACTTGTGCCCGGTCAGCGCGTATTCGGCGCCACGGCCTTCGCCACGCACAGCGCGCGCCACGGTGGTGTTGGCGCGCACGTCGGAGCCGCCTTGCTTCTCGGTCATGCCCATGCCGATCATGATCGCGGTTTTGTCGCGCCAGGGCAGGTCGCGCGCATCATGTTCGCTCGCATACAGGCGCGGCTCCAGCTCGGCGAACAGTGCGGCTTCCTTGCGCAGCACCGGAATGCTGGCGAAGGTCATGGTGGTCGGGCACAGCGAGCCCGACTCAACCTGCGCCTGCAGGAAGTAGCCCGCGGTGCGCGCGCTCCACGCGCCCGCGCGCGGCTGCGCGAAGGGCAGGGCCTGCAATTGCTGGCTGCGCAGCAGCGACAGCAGGGCGTGCCAGCTCGGGTGGAATTCCACGGCATCGATGCGCTCGCCGGTGCGGCTGTGCGTATGCAGCTCGGGCGTATGGCGGTTGGCGTCGGCGGCCCATTGCTGCACTTCAGGCTCGCCCAGCCGCGCGCCGAACTGCCCCAGCGCCTCGGCATGCCAGCCACCGCCAAACCGCTCCAGCGCGGCGCGGACGATGGGATCGCAGCCGAAGAGGTTGTAGTGCGCAAGCTCCGGCACCTGGTTGAAGACACGGTGCGTGGCGGCGTCGGTCATTTCGGGTGGTCTCCTGGATCGGTTCGATGCTTGTCCTGTGCTTTGCATGGTAGAGCACCTGACACGCGTTTGAGTGCATGGTTGGCCGCTTAAGGGCGGTTTTGCGGTGCACCATGCGCGATTCGATACCTCTGCGCACAGGTGTGGCACCACAAACGACAGGGAACTGGCACTGGCGCCCACCGGGGCTCTGTGCTTAAATTCACCCCGTTGGATGAAACAGGGGTGCCGTACGGATGGGCCGTGCGGCTGAGAGAGTCCCTTCGAACCCGATCCGGTTAGTACCGGCGTGGGAAGTTTCAGCAAGACCAAGCCTCTGGTCCCTCCGGGACTCGCCGCCCAGGCCACCACGCCGCCGGGCAGCGCTCACAGGGCTCCTGGTTTCGTCCACCCCGCAAGAGAGAGAGGACGACACCCATGGCCCGTACTGCCCCCGCTGCTTCCTTCGAATCGCTCGAGAGCGATCTCGACCAGAAATTCGCCTACCCGGCTTCCAGCAAGACCTACCTGACCGGCAGCCGCCCGGATATCCGCGTGCCGCTGCGCACGATCCTGCAGACTTCCACGCGCACGGAAAAGGGCGACATGCCCAACCCGCCGATCCCGGTGTACGACACCTCGGGCCCGTACAGCGACCCGGACGTGCATATCGACCTGAAGGCCGGCCTGCCGGCGCTGCGCGCCAAGTGGATCGACGAGCGCGGCGACACCGAAGTGCTGTCCGGTCTGTCGTCGGAATACGGCCGCGACCGTGCCAACGACCCGGCCACCGCGCACCTGCGCTTTGCCCAGCTGACCAACCCGCGTCGTGCCAAGGCCGGTGCCAACGTGTCGCAGATGCACTATGCGCGCAAGGGCATCATCACGCCGGAAATGGAATACGTGGCGCTGCGCGAGTCGCTCAACCTGCAGGCGCTGTACGACAAGCCCGAATACAAGGCGCTGCTGCGCCAGCACCCCGGCAACGCGCTGGGCGCCGGCCTGCCGCTGCGTCCGGAAGACATCACGCCGGAATTCGTGCGCCAGGAAATCGCCTCGGGCCGCGCAATCATCCCCGCCAACATCAACCACACCGAACTGGAGCCGATGGCGATCGGGCGCAATTTCCGCGTCAAGATCAACGGCAACCTCGGCAACTCCGCCGTGACCTCGTCGCTGGCCGAGGAAGTGGAAAAGATGGTGTGGTCGATCCGCTGGGGCGCCGACACCATCATGGACCTGTCGACCGGCAAGCACATCCATGAAACCCGTGAATGGATCCTGCGCAACTCGCCGGTACCCATCGGCACGGTGCCGATCTACCAGGCGCTGGACAAGACCGGCGGCATCGCCGAGGACCTGACCTGGGAGATGTTCCGCGACACGCTGATCGAGCAGGCCGAGCAGGGCGTGGACTACTTCACCATCCACGCCGGCGTGCTGCTGCGCTACGTGCCGCTGACCGCCGACCGCGTCACCGGCATCGTCTCGCGCGGCGGTTCGATCATGGCCAAGTGGTGCCTGGCGCACCACAAGGAAAACTTCCTGTACACGCACTTCGACGAGATCTGCGAGATCATGAAGGCCTACGACGTGTCGTTCAGCCTCGGCGACGGCCTGCGTCCGGGCTGCATCGCCGACTCCAACGACGAGGCCCAGTTCGGCGAGCTGCGCACGCTGGGCGAGCTCACCGCCAAGGCGTGGAAGCACGACGTGCAGGTGATGATCGAAGGCCCGGGCCATGTGCCGCTGCAGCGCATCCAGGCCAACATGGACGAAGAACTCAAGCATTGCTACGAGGCGCCGTTCTACACCCTGGGACCGCTGGTGACCGACATCGCCCCCGGCTACGACCACATCACCAGCGGCATCGGTGCGGCCAATATCGGCTGGATGGGCACGGCCATGCTGTGCTACGTCACGCCCAAGGAGCACCTGGGCCTGCCGGACAAGGAAGACGTGCGCGAAGGCATCATCACCTACAAGATCGCCGCGCACGCCGCGGATCTTGCCAAGGGCTGGCCGGGCGCGCAGCTGCGCGACAACGCGCTGTCCAAGGCACGCTTCGAGTTCCGCTGGGAAGACCAGTTCAACCTCGGCCTGGACCCGGAGCGCGCGCGTTCGTACCACGATGCCACGCTGCCGGCCGAAGGCGCCAAGATCGCCCACTTCTGCTCGATGTGCGGGCCGAAGTTCTGCTCGATGAAGATCACGCAGGAAGTGCGCGACTACGCCGCATCGCTGCCCAAGGAAGCGCAGCAGGGCATGGAAGAAAAGTCGATCGAGTTCCTGAAGAAGGGCAGCAAGATCTACTCGTAACGCAGTGGCCGAAATCTGCTGAAGTCACGGCAGGACGGGCATGGCCTCGCAAGCCATGCCCGCGCAAGATCCGCCGCCGCGCAGCGCCCCGCGCGGCGGCACCGATAACAAGGAGGCCGGACGCGGCCGCATGGCGCGCCCGGCACAACACCCTCATGACAGCAGTGCAGTCGTTTGACGTCGCCATCCTCGGGGCCGGCCTTGCCGGTCGCCTGGCCGCCTGGTTGCTGGTCCGCGGCGGCGCCCGCGTGGCGCTGGTGGAGCGGGCCGGCCCGGACGGCGCGGGCTCGGCCGCCTACGTGGCCGCGGCCATGCTGGCGCCGCTGGCCGAGTCGGCCATCGCCGAGCGCCGCATCGTCGACCTCGGCATCGCCAGTGTCGACCTGTGGCGCGCCTGGCTGGCCGAGTTGCCGGAGCCGGTTTTCTTCCAGGAAGACGGCACGCTGGTGGTCTGGCATGCGCGCGACCGCGCCGAGATGTCGCTGTTCACCAGCCGCATGCGCGCGGTGGCGCCGCCGGAGCTGGTGGCGCAACGGCTGCGCGCGCTCGACGGCAAGGGCGTGGGCGAGGTCGAGCCGGCGCTGGCGGGCCGCTTTCCGCAAGGACTGCTGCTGGCCGGCGAAGGCCAGCTCGACAACCGCGGCGCGTTGCGCGCGCTGCTGTCGTGCGCGGTCAGCGAAGGCGTGCATTGCGTCTGGGAGGCGGGCGAGGTCGATGCCGGCTCGCTGTCGCAGCTTGGCATCCACGCCGACGTGGTGCTGGACTGCCGCGGCCTGGGCGCACGCAGCGCGTGGCCGGCGCAGCCGGGCGGCAGTCAGCCCGGCCTGCGTGGCCTGCGCGGCGAAGTGGTGCGCGTGCATGCGCCCGACGTCAAGCTGCACCGCCCGGTGCGCCTGCTGCATCCGCGCTATCCGATCTATATCGCGCCCAAGCCCAACGACCTGTATGTGATCGGCGCGACCGAGCTGGAAAGCGAGGACGATTCGCCGATGAGCGTGCGCTCCGCGCTGGAGCTGCTGTCGGCGGCCCATTCGCTGCATCCGGCCTTCGGCGAGGCGCGCGTGCTGGAACTGAACGTGCAGCGCCGCCCTACGCGGCCTGACCACCTGCCGGCGATCCGCGTGGACCAGCGCGCGCGCGTGGTGCGCGTGAACGGCCTGTACCGCCACGGCTTCCTGATCGCCCCGGCGGTGACCGAGGCGGCGTGCGCGGTGGTGGGCGCGCTGCTCAAGGGCGATCCCGCCGCGCATGCCGTGCCCGCCGCGCTGCGCTGGCCCGGTATGATCGAAGCGGTGACCGAAGCGCCCGCGCCCACCATTGGCGCGCGCTCCGGCACGCTGCATTAATGCAAGACTGACATGGATATCCTGCTCAACGGCCGACCGCTCGCCCTTGCCGAATCCGCCACGCTGGCGGACGCGGTGAGCGCGGCGCAGATCGCGCCCCCCTTTGCCGCGGCGGTCAACGGCCAGTTCGTGCCGCGCGCCGCGCACGCCAACACCCCTCTTGCGGCCGGCGACCGCATCGACCTCGTGCAACCCGTGACGGGAGGCTGACCCATGACCTTCGAACCTTCCGCAACCCTGCGCGACCCGTTCGTGCTGTATGGCGAGTCGTTCGGCTCGCGCCTGCTGCTGGGCACCGCGCGCTATCCGTCGCCGGCCACGCTGGAAGCGGCCGTGCAGGCGTCCACCCCGGCCATGATCACGGTCGCGCTGCGCCGCCAGGGCGCGGTGGGCGATGGCGAGGGCGGCCAGGCGTTCTGGCAGATGCTCAAGGCGCTGAACGTGCCGGTGCTGCCCAACACCGCCGGCTGCTTCACCGCGCAGGAAGTCATCACCACCGCGATGATGGCGCGCGAGGTGTTCGAGACGCCGTGGATCAAGCTCGAGCTGATTGGCGACGACTACACCCTGCAGCCCGATACGCTCAACCTGCCGGCCGTGGCGGATACCCTGATCAAGGAGGGCTTCAAGGTGCTGCCGTACTGCACCGAGGACCTGGTGCTGTGCCGCCGCCTGCTCGACGTCGGCTGCCAGGCGCTGATGCCGTGGGCCGCGCCGATCGGCACCGGCCGCGGCGCGGTCAATCCGCACGCGATGCGCGTGCTGCGCGAGCGCCTGCCCGATACGCCGCTGATCGTCGATGCCGGCCTGGGCCTGCCGTCGCATGCGGCGCAGGTGCTGGAGTGGGGCTATGACGGCGTGCTGCTCAATACCGCGGTGGCGCAGGCTGCCTACCCGGTCGACATGGCGCGCGCCTTCGCGCAGGCCGTGGCCGCGGGCCGCACCGCCTACCTGGCCGGGCCGATGCCCGAGCGCGAAGTCGCGCAGGCCAGCACCCCGGTGGTCGGCA
The DNA here is from genome assembly GCF_035818815.1 of Cupriavidus sp. SS-3. Classification (NCBI taxonomy): domain Bacteria; kingdom Pseudomonadati; phylum Pseudomonadota; class Betaproteobacteria; order Burkholderiales; family Burkholderiaceae; genus Cupriavidus; species Cupriavidus sp. SS-3. The sequence continues at coordinate 35,109 of NZ_JAYLVT010000027.1, read as the reverse complement.
TGCCGTTCTGGCACGCCGACACGGAGCAGCGCGCATGACCCGCCGCCCCGTGCACGCCCCCAGCGACGGCCCGCTGCGCCAGGCGGTGCTGGAACACTATGGCGATACCTTCGGCGTCGACGACAAGCCGTGGCAGGCCTGGCGCCTGCAAGACGCGCCGGCGCAGCCCGGTGCCCACGACGTGCTGCTGTCCGACGGCGAAGCCACCGAAGAAGTCATCGCGCGCGTCGCCGCCAGCGGCGCCACGCTGATCGAGACCGACCGCGAAGGCGGCCAGTGGATCGACACGGTGCGCTCGCCAATGGGCACCTGGGTGTTCTCGGTTGCCGCGGACAATGACCAGCCGCATTCGCCCGCCTTTGTGGCGGTGCTGCTGGCGAGCTTGTCGCTGCATTTCCCCGCGCATGACGCATTGGCCCTGGCGCGAGCCTGGGAGCCAGGTTCGGCCGATTGGCCATCCGATTTCGCGCGCTTCCCGCGCGTGCGCCATGCCGCGCTGGTGGCGCCGGAGCAGGCCGTCGAGCCATTCGCGCCGTGCCCCGCGCTGGGCCTGTACGTGGTCGTGCCGAACGCCGAATGGATCGAGCGCCTGGCGCCGCTGAACGTGCCGACGGTGCAACTGCGCTTCAAGTCCGACGATCCCGCCGCGGTGTGCGCGGGGATCGCGCGCGCGGCGAAAGCCATGCAAGGTTCATCGTCGCGCCTGTTCATCAATGACCACTGGCAGGCGGCGCTCGACTACCACGCCGCCAATGGCCCGCAAAGCGGCATCTACGGCATCCACCTTGGCCAGGAAGACCTCGACGACGCCGACCTCGACGCGATCCGGGCGTCCGGCCTGCGCCTGGGCGTTTCCACGCACGGTTACGCCGAGATGCTGCGCGTGGCCGCGATCCGCCCGAGCTACCTGGCGCTGGGCGCGATCTTCCCGACCACGACCAAGGTGATGCCGACCCAGCCGCAAGGCATGGGCCGCTTCCGCGCGTATGCGAAGCTGATGCAGCCGGTGATCCCGTCGCTGGTCGGCATTGGCGGCGTCAACGCCACCAATATGCGCGAAGTGCTGGCCGTTGGCGTAGGCAGCGCCGCCGTGGTGCGTGCCGTTACCGAGGCTGATGACGTGCCGGCTGCGGTGGCACATCTCGTCAGCCTGTTCCCGCCCGCCTGAGCGCGCCATGGCGGCCCCGCGCATCCGCCTGGCGGCGGTGCATGACCTGCCGCGGCTGCCCGATATCGAATTGGCCGCGGCGGCGCTGTTTCCGGAGAACGACCTGCCCGCGCTGCTGCGCCTGGTCAGCACGCCGCATTCGGCGCTGGCCGCGGCGCAGCGCGATAGGCGCCTGTGGGTGGCCGAGCATGGCGGCGAAGTCGCCGGCTTTGCACTGGCCAGCCGCAATGGCGCATGCGGCTATCTCGATGAAATGGACGTGCATCCGGACCATGGGCGGCGCGGCATCGGCCGGGCGCTGGTCGGGACCGTGCAGGGTTGGGCGCGCGCGAGCGGCCTGCGAACGCTGAACCTGACCACGTTCGCGCATTTGCCGTGGAATGCGCCGTTCTATGCCTCGATGGGGTTTCGGCGGCTGGAGGACAGTGAGCTGTGCCCGTTGCTGTCGGAGGCGCTGGCGGCACAGCGGGCCGCGGGATTGCGACAGCGGATCGCGATGCAGCAGGCCTTCTGAGCCGGTGGTTTGCTCCCCTATCCCGCAAGCGGGAGAGGGGAGCGAGCCGTACCTGGCGACGCGCATCGCGTCGCCAAGATTTGTGCGACATTCGCCCAGCCGCGGGAATCGAAGCGGACCCCGCCGCTATGATGATGGGCAGCATTCCCCGCCATCCATCCAGCATCGCGCACCATGTCGACCCAGCTCCCTGAAATCATTCCCGCCGCCCCCGGCACGCCTGAAAAGCCCTATTTCGGCATCGACGTGCCGCTGATGCGGTATTTCGGCCTGCAGCCGGAGCTGATCGAAGAGGGCTACTGCCGCACGCGCCTGCCGGCGCACCCGCAGCTGGTGAACAGCCGCGGCGACGTGCACGGCGGCACGCTGATGGCGACGCTGGATTTCACCCTGAGCGGCGCCGCGCGCTCGCATGCGCCGACGGAAACCGGCGTGATCACCATCGACATGTCGACCCATTTCCTGGCCGCCGCACGTGGCGAGCTGACGCTGGAAGCGCGCTGCCTGCGCCGCGGCGCGCGCATTGCGTTCTGCGAAGGGGAAGTGAAGGATGCCGACGGCAACGTCGTGTGCGTGGCGCGCGCCGCATTCAAGCTGGTGCCGTTGTCCAGCGGCGGCAACTGAGCGCTGCCTGAGCCGCCGCTCAGCCCAGTGGGCGCGGCGCAAAGGCGTGATTCAGCGGGCCGTTGCCGCCGCCCAGCCGCAAGCCTGCGCCGGCCGCGATGGCCTGCGCCACGTAGTCCAGCGCGGCGCCGACGGCCGCTTCCAGCGCATCGCCGCGCGCCAGCTGCGAGGCGATCGCCGCCGCCAGCGTGCAGCCGGTGCCGTGCAGGTTGCGGGTCTCGACGCGCGGGTGCGTAAATACGCGCACGGTGCCGTCCCTCAGCATCAGCATGTCGTCCAGCCCGCCGGCGATGCCGGCCGCGCCATCGTCTTCCAGGTGGCCGCCCTTGAGCAGCACGGCCGGGCAGCCCATTGCGATCAGGTCGGCGGCGGCCTGTTCCATGTCGGCGCGGCGCGCGATCCTGCGGCCCAGCAGGTATGAGGCCTCGGGCAGGTTGGGCGTGACCAGCAGCGCGCGCGGGAACAGCAGCCGCACCATGGCCTGCGTGGTGGCGTCGTCGGACAGCGTCGCGCCCGAGGTCGAGATCATCACCGGGTCCACCACCAGCTTGCGGATGCCATGCCGGTCCGCCGCAGCGGCCACGGCCTCGACGATGGCGGCGGTGCCCAGCATGCCGGTCTTGGCCGCGTCCACGCCGATATCGACGGCCACCGCGTCGATCTGCGCGGCCACCATGTCGGCCGGGATCGCATGCACGCCGGTTACGCCCAGCGTGTTCTGCGCGGTGATCGCGGTGATGGCGCTCATGCCGAAGCAGCCCAGCGCGGAAAAGGTCTTCAGGTCGGCCTGGATGCCGGCGCCGCCGCCGGAATCGGAGCCGGCGATGGTCAGGGTGCGGGGTGGCGTTGGAATCATCTGAGCGGAAATCAAGGAGGGCCGGTGCGCAAGGCGGCCGGGCACGCTACAATACCGCCACTCCGAGGAGCGTTGCAACGGATGGAGGCCCGCGAAGCACATCGCGCGGCCGGCGGCACAGCCGCCCCAGCTATCCGCCAGGCTCGGACTGTCTTCAACGGCGCTCGCTGATCCGTGGTCCGCACGGAAGCGAGTCGACCTATCCGCGTGCTTCGCATGTGCCCGAGCGCCATGCCCGGCCGCCAGATCCCCGTACTCGTCAACTGCGTGCCACTCTTCACCGGGAGTGAAACATGAACGCCGTGACCGACCTGAAGCAAGACTACCTCGTCGCCGACATCAACCTGGCCGGCTGGGGCCGCAAGGAAATCGCCATTGCCGAGACCGAGATGCCCGGCCTGATGGCGATCCGCGACGAGTTCGCCGCCGCGCAGCCGCTCAAGGGCGCGCGCATCGCCGGCTCGCTGCACATGACGATCCAGACCGCCGTGCTGATCGAGACGCTCAAGGCACTGGGCGCCGACGTGCGCTGGGCCTCGTGCAACATCTTCTCGACGCAGGACCACGCCGCCGCCGCCATCGCCGCGGGCGGCACGCCGGTGTTCGCCTTCAAGGGCGAATCGCTGAAGGAATACTGGGACTTCACCCACCGCATCTTCGACTGGGCCGACGGCGGCACCCCGAACATGATCCTCGACGACGGCGGCGACGCCACGCTGCTGCTGCACCTGGGCGCGCGCGCCGAGAAGGATGCTGCGGTCATCGCCAACCCGGGCAGCGAGGAAGAAACCTACCTGTTCGCCGCGATCAAGGAAAAGCTGGCCCGGGACCCGAGCTGGTACAGCCGCAACCTGGCAGCCATCCGCGGCGTGACCGAGGAAACCACCACCGGCGTGCACCGCCTGTACCAGATGGCGCAAAAGGGCGAGCTGCGCTTCCCGGCGATCAACGTCAACGACTCGGTCACCAAGAGCAAGTTCGACAACCTGTACGGCTGCCGCGAGTCGCTGGTGGATGGCATCAAGCGCGCCACGGACGTGATGATCGCCGGCAAGATCGCCGTGGTCGCCGGCTATGGCGACGTGGGCAAGGGCAGCGCGCAGGCGCTGCGCGCGCTGTCGGCGCAGGTGTGGGTCACCGAGATCGACCCGATCTGCGCGCTGCAGGCCGCGATGGAAGGCTATCGCGTGGTCACCATGGACTACGCCGCCGAGCATGGCGACATCTTCGTCACCTGCACCGGCAACTACCACGTCATCACCCATGAGCACATGGCCAAGATGAAGGACCAGGCCATCGTCTGCAATATCGGCCACTTCGACAACGAGATCGACATCGCCTCGATCGAGAAGTACGAGTGGGACGAGATCAAGCCGCAGGTCGACCATGTCAAGTTCCCCGACGGCAAGAAGCTGATCATCCTGGCCAAGGGCCGCCTGGTGAACCTGGGTTGCGCCACCGGCCACCCGTCGTACGTGATGAGCAGCTCGTTCGCCAACCAGACCATCGCCCAGATCGAGCTCTGGCAGGAGCGCGACAGCGGCAAGTACCCGGTCGGCGTCTACACGCTGCCCAAGCACCTGGACGAGAAGGTCGCGCGCCTGCAGCTGCGCAAGCTGAACGCGCAACTGACCGAGCTGACCGAGCAGCAGGCCGCTTACATCGGCGTGAAGAAGGAGGGCCCGTACAAGGCGGATCACTACCGTTATTGATGCGGTTCGCCCTGTGCGCTTGCCGTGCTCCCCTCTCCCATAAATGGGAGAGGGGAGAAAACACCAACCAAGGAACCGTCATGAGACTACTGGTCGTCTGGATCATCAACGCCGTCGCGCTGTTCGTGTTGCCGTACATCATCCCGTCGATCCACATCAAGAGCTTCGGCTCGGCGATGCTGGCGGCGCTGGTGCTGGGCCTGGTCAATACGCTGATCCGTCCGATCCTGGTGATCCTGACGCTGCCGGTCACGCTGCTGACGCTGGGGCTGTTTATCTTCGTCATCAACGCGCTGCTGTTTCTGTTCGTCGGCAACCTGCTGTCCGGCTTTACCGTCGGCGGCTTCTGGGCGGCCTTGCTGGGCTCCATCCTTTACAGCGTGATCTCGTGGCTGCTGGCCAGCCTGCTGCTGGGCAACCGCGACGACTGACCCCATTTGCGCGCCGCGCCAACGCGGCGCGCCACCATCATGCAAGACCGCTACTTCAGCTTTGAATTCTTCCCGCCCAAGACGGCGGAGGGCACGGAGAAGCTGCGCAACACGCGCGCGCAGCTGGCCCCGCTCAAGCCCAAATACATCTCGGTGACGTTCGGCGCCGGCGGCACCACGCAGCAGGGCACGCTCGACGCCGTGCTGGAAATCCAGCGCGAAGGCATCGAGGCCGCGCCGCACCTGTCGTGCGTGGGCTCGTCGCGCGAGAGCATCCGCGCGATCCTGCAGCAATACCGCGAAGGCGGCATCCGCCATATCGTCGCGCTGCGCGGCGACATGCCTTCGGGCATGGGCGAGATCGGCGAGTTCCGCTACGCCAACGAGCTGGTGGAGTTCATCCGCGCCGAGACCGGCGACTGGTTCAATATCGAAGTCGCGGCGTACCCGGAGTACCACCCGCAGGCGAAGTCGCCGCGCCATGACCTCGACAACTTCGTGCGCAAGGTCAAGGCCGGTGCCGACTCTGCGATCACGCAGTACTTCTACAACGCCGACGCCTACTTCCGCTTCGTCGACGACGTGCGCGCGCAGGGCGTGGAGGTGCCGATCGTGCCGGGCATCATGCCGATCACCAACTACTCGCAGCTGATGCGCTTCTCCGAGATGTGCGGCGCCGAAGTGCCGCGCTGGGTGGCCAAGCGGCTGGAGAGCTTCGGCGACGACCGCGAATCGATCCGCGCCTTCGGGCTGGACGTGGTCACCGCGCTGTGCGAGCGCCTGCTCGCCGCGGGCGTGCCGGGGCTGCATTTCTACACGCTCAACGCGGCCGGCGCGACCAAGGCGATCTGGCAGCGGCTGAAGCTGTAAGGAACGCCAGCGAAGAAGTGAGCGGTTTTGGGGTGCTCCAAAGCAGCCCGAACTAGCCCAAGCAAGGTGTTCTCCCTCTCCCCTCACGGGGAGAGGGTTGGGGTGAGGGGCGGTTTAACCAGGAACTCATCAAGCGGGGCCAACGGTGTTAGCGTACTAACACGGCCGATCGGTGCCATACTCGCCTCCATGGTCACCGCCACCTTCCGCTTCTACGAGGAACTGAACGACTTCCTCGCGCCGGACCAGCGCCGGCGCGACCTGCCGTGCGTGTGCGCGCGCGCCGCCACGGTCAAGCATATGATCGAGGCGCTGGGCGTGCCGCATACCGAGGTCGAGCTGATCCTGGTCAACGGCGAGTCTTGCGGGTTCGAGCGGCAGCTGTGCGATGGCGACCGGGTCTCGGTCTATCCCAAGTTTGAGCGGATCGACGTGTCGCCGCTGCTGCGGGTACGCGAGCAGCCGCTGCGGGTGATGCGCTTCGTCGCCGATGCCCACCTGGGCGGGCTGGCCCATCTGCTGCGCATGACCGGCTTCGACACGCTCTACGACAACCATTTCGAAGACAGCGAGATCGAGCGCATCGCGGTCGACGAGGGCCGCATCGTGCTGACGCGCGACCGCGAGCTGCTCAAGCGCCGCGGCATCACGCACGGCTGCTATGTGCGCGCGCTCAAGTCGCGCCAGCAGGTGCGCGAGATCTTCGCGCGGCTGGACCTGGCGCGCAGCGCCCGGCCATTTTCGCTGTGCCTGGACTGCAATGCGCCGCTGCGCGCGCTGGATCCGGCCGGTGCGGCCGGACGCGTGCCGGACGGCGTGCTGGCGCGCCATCGCAGCTTCGTCACCTGCGACCGCTGCCTGCGGGTGTTCTGGGAAGGCTCGCACTGGCGCTGCATGCGCGCGCTGGTCGACGAGCTGGTGCAGGGCGCCGGGACCGATCCGGGCTAGAACGCGCCTGACTCCGTCACGATCCAGTCCATGGCGATGTCGTGCGGCTGCGCCGCCAGCGCAATGCGGCAGGCGTCGTAGCCGATGCCGACGGCGACCGGCCGCTGCGCCATCGCCGCCAGGGTGCGGTCGTAGAAGCCGCCGCCGTAGCCCAGGCGGAACTTGTCAGGGCTGAAACCGACACAGGGAATGAGCAGCGCATCCGGCATCGCGGCCTCGGTGCCGTCGGGCACCGGGATGCCGTAGTGGCCGGTGGCCATGGGCGTATCCGGCGTCCACAGGTGGAAGTCCAGCGGCGTGCCGGGGCGGCTGACCGAGGGCAGCGCGGCATGGCGGCCGGGCACGGCGGCGAGCCACTGCGCCACCGCGACGCGCGCGTCGAACTCCTGCTGGATCGGCCAGTAGAAGCCCAGGCAGCGCACCGCCAGGCCCGCCAGCAGTTCGGACAGCGCGGCGGCGATGCGTGCATCGGCTACGGTGCGCGCGGGCAGGTCCGCGCGCTGTGCCAGCAGCTGCGCGCGCAGCGCGCGGCGGTCGTCGGCAGGGATGGAGCTAGTCGCAGGAGTGGAAGACATGGCGTGGGATAATGCCCTCGTCCGAACCAACACGGATGGCGGCGCCGCGGTTTTCGGCACACGGTGCAGGCGCGGGCGCCGCCGTCATCGACAAGGAAGAAGAATGCTGAAGGGAGTATATCTGCAGCGTGCAGGGCGGGCCGCCTGGATCGCGCTTGCATGTGCATTGCTTGTCACGCCCGTCCACGCGCAAAAGCGCCCGCAGGCGGTCACGCGCGCGCCCTCGACGGTGATCCCCAGCGATCCCGACGAGGCCTTCGCCGCGCTGCGCGAAGCCGCGCGCAAGAACGACGTCGAACGCGCCTACGCGATCTCGGCCACGCTGGTCGATTACCCGGTGCCGTCCTATGTCGAGTACTTCCGCATCAAGCCGCAGTTGTTCGACGCCAGCGGCCTGGCCCGCATCGATGCGCCTGACGACCAGGTGCGCGTGTTCCTGCAGCGCTACAAGGGCGACGCGATTGCCGACCGCATGCGCAATGACTGGCTGCTGGTGCTGGGCAAGAAGCGCGACTGGGCCAATTTCGATGTCGAATACCCGCAGTTCGCGCTCAAGGACGATACCCAGGTCGAGTGCTATGCGCTGCTGTCGCGTGCGCTCAAGGGTCAGAACGTGGCCGCCGATGCGCGCAACGTGCTGAGCGACCCCAGGTACTACGGCGAAGGCTGCGTCGACCTGATCGGCTATCTGGTCCAGAGCCAGCAGATCCAGCGCAGCGACGTGGCCTTCCAGGCGCGCCTGGCGCTGGAGCAGAACTACCTCACGCTGGCCGGCAAGATCGCAGCGCTGCTGCCCGACGCACGCGTGGACGGCGATACCCTTGCCACCATCGTCAAGATGGCGCGCTCCGACCCGTCGCAGGCGGCGGCCTACCTGGCCACGGCCCAGGGCGCGCTGTCGCGCGACGAGCAGGGTGCGGCCTGGGGCGTGATCGGCCAGTTCGCGGCCAAGAAGCTGCTGCCCGAGGCGGCCGGCTACTACCGCCGCCAGATGGACCTGGGCGGCAACCAGTGGCTGTCCGACGACACCCAGGAATGGCGCGTGCGCGCCGCGCTGCGCCAGGGCGACTGGAAGCAGGTGCGCCAGGCGGTCGAGCTGATGCGTCCGGAGCTGCGCGCCAAGGACCCCGCCTGGATCTACTGGTACGGCCGCGCGCTCAAGGCCGACGGCCGCGACACCGAGGCCCAGCAGAACTTCCAGCAGATTGCCGGGCAGTTCAACTTCTACGGCCAGCTGGCCAGCGAGGAACTGGGCAACCGCATTACGCTGCCGCCGCGCACCACCGTCAGCGACGCCGAGGCCATGGCGATGCGCTCGCGCCCCGGTTTTCAGCGCGCGCAGAAGTTCTACGCCATGAACCTGCGTTTCGAGGGCAACCGCGAATGGAACTGGGAACTGCGCAACATGAGCGACCGCGAGCTGCTGGCCGCGGCCGAATATGCGCGCCGCCTGGAGCTGCTCGACCGCACCGTCAACTCGGCCGACCGCACCCGCAACGAGCATGATTTCGCGCTGCGCTTCCTGATGCCGTACCGCGACATCATGCAGCGCGCCACCGACGAGGTTGGCCTCGACATGGCATGGGTGTACGGCCTGATCCGCCAGGAATCGCGCTTCATCATGAATGCGCGCTCGTCGGCGGGGGCGCATGGCCTGATGCAGGTGATGCCCGCGACGGCGAAATACGTGGCGCGCAAGATCGGCATGAGCGACTTTTCGCCGTCGATGATGGCCGACCCCACCGTCAACATCCAGCTTGGCACCAACTACCTGAACATGGTGCTGACCGACCTGGACAGCTCCTGGACGCTGGCCTCGGCCGCTTACAACGCCGGCCCGGGCCGCCCCAAGGCCTGGCGCAGCACGCTGGTGCGGCCGGTGGAAGGCGCGATCTTTGCAGAGACCATCCCGTTCAATGAAACGCGCGGCTATGTGAAGAATGTGCTTTCCAACGCTACGTACTATGCTGCATTGATGAGTGGCCGGCCGCAGTCGCTGAAGTCGCGCCTGGGCACGGTCGCGCCGTCGGCGGTGACCACCACCAGCCTGCCCTGAAGTCGTTGGTTCTGGTCCGCCTGCCCCGGCATGGGGCGGGTCGGACTGGCACGACGGGCCTGCCGGCGTAGCGCCGCAGGCCCGGGCTGGGCGCGGGTGCCGCGGCGTGCTTCTTTCCTGGCACGGAGGCAACATGCAGACCAGCAACGTCCTCGTCATCGGTGGCGCCGGCTTCATCGGCAGCCATCTCGTCTCGCGCCTGGCCGGCGCCGCCTCGGCCTCGGGCGCGCCGCTGGAGCCCGGCGCCAATCCCGATTCCCCCATTGCCCCGGATCGCATCGTGGTCGGCACCCGCAATGTCGAGCATGCGCAGCACCTGCTGCTGCTGCCGCGCGTCGAGGTGGTCGAGCTCGGGCTGGCCGACAATGCCGCGCTGGACGATGCGATCGGCTCGCTTGGCGTCGACGGCATTGTCGTGAACCTGGTGGGCGTGCTGCACGGCGAGCGTGCCGATCCCTACGGCGACGCCTTTGCCAGCGCGCATGTGGAACTGGTGCGGCAGATCGTGGCATCCTGCCTGTCCACCGGCGTGCGCCGGCTGTTGCATATGAGCGCGCTCGGCGCCGACAGCAACGGACCGTCGATGTACCTGCGCAGCAAAGGCGACGGCGAGCGCATCGTGCGCGCCAGCGGGCTCGACTGGACCATCTTCCGGCCCTCGGTGGTGTTCGGCCCCGACGACCATTTCCTCAACCTGTTCGCCCACATGCAGCAGCTGGCGCCGGTGGTGCCGCTGGCGTGCGCGCATGCGCGCTTCCAGCCGGTGTTCGTGCAGGACGTGGTGCAGGCCTACCTGAACGCCATGGTGAATCCGGCCACCATCGGCCATGGTTATGAGCTGGGCGGGCCGCAGGTCTATACGCTGGAGGAACTGGTGCGCTTTGCCGGGCGCGCCTCGGGCCATCCGCGCCCGGTGATCGCGCTGCCCGATGCGCTGGCGCGGGTGCAGGCCGCGGTCATGGAGCATATGCCGGGCGAGCCGCTGCTGTCGCGCGACAACCTGGATTCGATGCAGCTCGACAATGTGCTGCAGCGCCCGCTGGCGCCGGAGCTGAACCTGAACCCCGTGCATCTCGAGGCGGTGATGACCGACGCGCTGTCCGGGCGCAACCGCGATGCCGCGCTGACCCACATGCGCGCCAGCGTGCACCGCTGAGGCCGTGGCCTATGTGACCGGATTTCATATCGGTTGCGAGCGCAATTCACTTTGACGCGGGCGGCCGCGCTGGCAAAATGACCGGTCCGGCGCGCGGCTGCCACGCCGTCCCGCGGGCTGCGGGGCGTGGCTTGCGGCCCGCTCCGTGCCGTCTCTCCCTCCGTTTCCTCCCCCAAGGACCTCACGATGAAGCTCGTCATCGGCAACAAGAACTATTCCTCCTGGTCGCTGCGCCCGTGGCTGCTGCTGCGCCAGGCCGGCATTGAATTCGAGGAAGTGCAGGTGCGCCTGTTCACCGGCAGCTTCGCCGCCGAGATCGCCCGCTACTCGCCCGCGGGCAAGGTGCCGGTGCTGGTCGATGGCGATGTCACCGTGTGGGATTCGCTGGCGATCTCAGAATACGTGGCCGAGCGCTTCCCCGACCAGCAGCTGTGGCCGGCCGACCCGGCCGAGCGCGCGGTCGCGCGCGCGATCTGCGCCGAGATGCATTCTGGCTTCACCAACGTGCGCAACCAGTTGCCGATGAACGTGACCGCGGTGCTGCCCGGACGCGGCTGGAACGTGGCGGTGCAGCGCGAGGTGGAGCGGATCGCCGCGATCTGGGACGGGCTGCGCAAGCAGCATGGCGCGCGCGGGCCGTTCCTGTTCGGCACCTTCACCGTGGCCGACGCGTTCTATGCGCCGGTGGTGAGCCGCTTCGCCACCTACGGCATCCACCTGCCGGACGATCGCGAAGACGCCAAGGCCTATGCCGATTTCATGCTGGCGCTGCCGGCGATGCAGCAATGGATTGCCGGCGCGCGCGAGGAACGCGACTTCCTGGCCGACGACGAACCGTACCGCCTGGCGCCGGACCGTGCCGATGCGATAATCGTCAGCCACTAGCAATAGCGCCGGCGCCGGGCCACTACCGGATGACCCGTGCCTGCGCATGAAAAGGCCAAAACATGCAGGTGTATGCGGTGGGCGGCGCGATCCGCGACGAACTGCTGGGCAAGCCCAGCCAGGACCGCGACTACGTGGTCGTCGGCGCGACCCCGGCCGAAATGGAAGCCGCCGGCTATCGCCCGGTGGGCAAGGATTTTCCGGTGTTCCTGCATCCGCGCACCCAGGAGGAGTACGCGCTGGCCCGCACCGAGCGCAAGACCGCGATGGGCTACAAGGGCTTTGCCTTCTACTGCGAGCCCGACGTCACGCTCGAGGACGACCTGGTCCGGCGCGACCTGACCATCAACGCGATGGCGCGCGCGGTAGACGCCGACGGCAACCTGACCGGCCCCGTGATCGACCCGCACGGCGGCCAGCGCGACCTGTCCGCGCGCCTGTTCCGCCATGTCTCCGACGCCTTTGCCGAAGACCCGGTGCGCATCCTGCGGCTGGCGCGCTTCGCCGCGCGCTTCCACGACTTCAGCGTCGCCGCCGAGACCATGCGCCTGATGCGCGAGATGGTCGCCGCGGGCGAGGTCGATGCGCTGGTGCCCGAGCGCGTGTGGCAGGAGCTGGCGCGCGGGTTGATGGAGGCGCGGCCGGCGCGCATGTTCGAGGTGCTGCGCGAATGCGGCGCGCTGGCGCGGCTGCTGCCCGAGCTGGAGCGGCTGTGGGGCGTGCCGCAGCGCGCCGACTTCCACCCCGAGGTCGATACCGGCGTGCACGTGATGATGGTGATCGACTGCGCCGCCGCGCTCGATGCGCCGCTGCCGGTGCGCTTTGCCGCGCTGGTGCATGACCTGGGCAAGGGCACCACGCCCGAAGACGTGCTGCCGCGCCATATCGGCCACGAGCTGCGCAGCGTCAAGCTGCTGGAACAGGTCTGCGCGCGCCTGCGCGTGCCCAACGAATGCCGCGACCTGGCGCTGGTGGTGGCGCGCGAGCATGGCAACATCCACCGCTCGCTGGAGTTCGGCGCCGCCGCCGTGGTGCGGCTGCTGGAACGCTGCGATGCGCTGCGCAAGCCCGCGCGCTTCGCGCAGGCGCTGCAGGCCTGCGAGGCGGACAAGCGCGGGCGCAAGGGCTTCGAGCACAGCGAATACCCGCAGGCGGCGCGCCTGCTGGCGGCGCGCGAGGCCGCGGCGTCCGTCGATGCGGGCGCCATCGCGCGTGCCTGCGCCGACAACGTGGCGCAGATCAAGGACCGGGTCCATGCCGCACGGGTGGCGGCGGTGGCGCAGCGGCTCGGGGTGCAGCCGGACGGCGCCTGAGCCGGTCCGGACAGGCGGCCGCAGGCCCTACAGCAGCTTGCCGATCACCAGCGCAATCAGCGAAATCAGGATCGTCGACGCGAACGGCAGCACGAATTCGCGCCCGAACACGCGGAAGCGCACATCGCCGGGCAGCCGGCCCAGCCCCACCTTCTGCAGCCATGGCAGCGCCGCGGACAGGATGATCACGCTCAGGAAGATGGTCAGGGTCCAGCGCAGCATGGCGGCTCCGGTGCCGTTACAGGGCGTGGCAGCGGTCGCCGCGGGCAAAGCCGGCCAGCGGCTCGCTGTGTTCCAGTCCGCGGTCGAGCCCGCGCGTGAGCGCGATCACCTTGAACAGTTCGCCCATCTCGGCCTCGGACAGCAGCTTTTGCACCGCATTGGCCTGCGGCAGGAAGGCGCGCGCGTCGGACGGGTCCAGCGTCATCAGCAGCTCGGTGATGCCGGCGTTCATCAGGAAGCGCGCCTGCGAGGCAAAGCCAGCCACGGTCAGCCCTGACTCGACCGCCGCGTGCGCGATGCCGCTGAAGTTGACGTGCGCGGTGATGTCCTGCAAGCCGGGGTACAGGAACGGGTCGGGGTGCGCATGATGGCGGTAGTGGCACATCAGCGTGCCGCCGGCGCGCTGCGGGTGGTAGTACTCGCCGCCGGGGAAGCCGTAGTCGATGAAGAAGGCCGCGCCGCGCGCCAGCATGGCGCCGACCGCGCGCGTGAAGCCCTCGGCCTCGGCATGGGTCTCGGTGACCAGGTCGTGGTCGCCGGGGATGGCGCGCAGCGCCGCGGGCACGTCGGCGGCGGCCAGCGCGCGGTCTTCGAAGCGGAAGGCGGGCGCGCCGCCTTCGGCCTGCAGCGCGTCACGCACCACGCCGCGCTCATGCCAGCTGCCGTCGCGGCGCGCATACAACTGTACCGGCATCGCATCCAGCACTTCATTGCCGACGATCACGCCTTCGAAAGCGGCAGGCAAGGTATCGAGCCAGGTGACGCGTTCGGCCAGGTGCGGTGCGCGCCGGGCCAGCGTGTCCTGCTGGCGCGCGCGCAGCTCGCCCGACAGCTCGACGATGGCGTAGGTGTCGGGCAAGCGGCCTTCCTGTTCCAGCCCCAGCAGCAGGTCCGCGGCGAGCCGGCCGGTGCCGGCGCCGAACTCCAGCAGGCGCGGCAGCCCCTGCGCCAGCAACGGCGCGAACTGGCGTGCCAGGGTGCGGGCAAAGAAGGGGCTCAGTTCCGGGGCGGTGATGAAATCGCTGCCGTCGCGGGCATCGCGGCCGAACTTGGCCGAGCCACCGCTGTAATAGCCCAGGCCGGGCGCGTACAGCGCCAGCGCCATGTAGCGGTCAAAGCCGATCCAGCCGCCGGCTGCATCGATCGATTCGCCAATACGGGCCGTAAGGGTATCGGAGGCGGCCTGCGCGTCGGCGGGGGGAAGGGGTAAACTAGCGGCTTTCTGCATCCTGCGATTGTAGCAATGCCCGCATCCGATACTTCCGCCAGCCAGGCTGGCGACAAGGCTGGCCAGCCCGCCGCCCGCGGCGTGGCCCTCGTGACCGGCGGCGCGCGCCGCCTGGGCCGCGCCATCGCGCTGGAACTGGCGGCCCAGGGCTGGGACGTGGCCGTGCACTGCCATCGCTCGGTCGACGAGGCCGAAGCCCTCGCCACGCAGATCCGCGCGCTCGGCCGCCGCGCCGCGGTGCTGCGCGCCGACCTCGCCGACGAGGCCGCCACCAGCCGGTTGGTGGCCGACTGCACCGCCGCGCTGGGCGTGCCGACCTGCCTGGTCAACAATGCCTCGCTGTTCCAGTACGACGTGGCAACGAGTTTTTCGTATGCGTCGCTCGATACGCATATGCGCACCAACGTGGCCGCGCCGCTGCTGCTGGCGCGCGAACTGCACAAGGCGCTGGCCGCGGCCGCGGGCCCGGAGGGCGCCGGCAAGGCCGCCGAGCCGCGCGGCGTGGTGATCAACCTGCTCGACCAGAAGCTCGACAACCTGAACCCGGACTTCCTCTCGTACACGCTCTCCAAGGCCGCGCTGCAGACCGCCACCGTGCAGCTGGCGCAGGCGCTGGCGCCGCGCCTGCGCGTGGTGGGCGTGGCCCCCGGCATCACGCTGGTGTCGGGCGAGCAGTCGGAGCAGAGCTTCCGCCGCGCGCATCGCGTGACGCCGCTGGGCCAGTCGTCCACGCCCGAGGACATCGCCCAGGCGGTGGCCTACCTGGCGCAGGCGCGCGCCGTGACCGGCACCACGCTGTACGTCGACGGCGGCCAGCACCTGATGCCGCTGGCGCGCGACGTGATGTTCCTGACCGAATGACCTGCATCATCGGCCGCGCCTGACCGGCGCGGCACCCCCGCCTTACACTTCCCCTTTTCGTTTGCCGCCATGACCATGCTCGCCGCCCTTTCCCACCCCAGCCTGCAAGACTGCCGACGCATGTTCCTGCGCAACTACGAAGTGCAGATCAATATCGGCGTGCACGAATTCGAGAAGAAGGGCGAGCAGCGCGTGCTGATCAATATCGACCTGTTCGTGCCGCTGGAGGAATGCACGCCGCAGTCCGACAAGCTCGACGAAGTGGTCGACTACGACTTCATGCGCAACACCGTCGCGGCGCGCATGGCGCAGGGCCATGTGCACCTGCAGGAAACGCTGTGCGACGACGTCGCGCGCGCCATGCTGAAGCATCCCAAGGTGCGCGCGGTGCGCGTGTCGACCGAAAAGCCCGACGTGTACCCGGATTGCGATTCGGTCGGGGTCGAGGTCTTCCATATCAAGCAGGCCTGAGCGGTCCTGCCGGCGCCCGCTGCAGCGCGCGGGCGCCTAAAGTAAAATGTTGCCCCTTCGCGCCGCGCCGGCCATTCCATCCGGCGGGCGCCACGCAACAGGATGCTCCATGAGCCACTCGAACAATTTCTATCGCCTCGAGACGAGGCTGCAATCGCAAACCGGCAAGGCCATCGGCGACTTCGGCATGATCGAGGACGGCGACACCGTGCTGGTCTGCATGAGTGGCGGCAAGGACTCGTACACCATGCTGTCGGTCCTGATGGCGCTGCAGAAGCGCGCGCCGATCAAGTTCAAGCTGATCGCGATGAACCTGGACCAGAAGCAGCCCGGCTTCCCGGAACACGTCCTGCCGGAATACCTGAAGTCGGTCGGCGTGGAATATGTGATCGTCGAGGCGGACACCTATTCGATCGTCAAGGAAAAGGTGCCCGAGGGCAAGACCACCTGCTCGCTGTGCTCGCGCCTGCGCCGCGGCGTGATCTACCGCACCGCCAAGGAGCTGGGCGCCAACAAGATCGCGCTGGGCCACCACCGCGACGACATCGTCAACACTTTCTTCCTGAACATGTTCTTCGGCGGCAAGATGAAGGCGATGCCGCCCAAGCTGGCCACCGACGACGGCGCCCACATCGTGATCCGCCCGCTCGCGTACTGCTCGGAGAAGGACATTGCGTCGTACGCACGCGCGATGGAATTCCCGATCATCCCGTGCAACCTGTGCGGCTCGCAGGAAAACCTGCAGCGCAAGAAGGTCAGCGAGATGCTGCAGGAGTGGGAGCGGCAGAACCCGGGCCGCATCGACAATATCTTTTCGGCGCTGCGCAACGTGGTGCCGTCGCACCTGGCGGATACCGAACTGTTCCCGTTCACCGGGCTGGCGACGGGCCTGGCCAAGGTGGACGAGGCCTCGCTGTTCGGCGAGACCACGTTCCAGCAGCAGCCGCTGACCTTTGCCGGCAGCCTCGACGAAAACCGCATGGAGTTCGTGCGCTTCGAGCGCACCCCGGCGGCGGCCCCGGCGGGGGAGCCGGCCGGCACGCAGTAAGCCGTTGCGGCGGCCAAATGACAGAACGCCCGCTTGCGCGGGCGTTTTTCATCGCGGCGGGATGCGGGTTCAGTTTGCCGCCGCCGACTGCACCGGCGGCTGCGACTTCTCGCGCATCAGAGCATGCGTGTCATCGATCCACTTCTGGAAGCGATCCTGCGCGTGCGCCTTCTGCTGGGGCGTGGTCAGGTTGGCGATCGCCACGGTGAGCGCGATGCCGGCGTGGTTGCCGGCTTCGTGGCTGGCGGCGTGCCGGGCCGGCGGATTCTGCCAGTACTCGCGGAAGCGCCGCAGCAGGTCGATCACCTGTGCCTTGGGCGGCTGCGTGGCCTGCACGAAGCGCACCATCTTGATCCATTCCTGCTGGCGCGCGACGCGCTCGGCATAGCGCGCCTCGGCGTTCTGCACCACCGGCCCGACCTTGACGCGGATCGCCTTCTCCTGCTCGGGAGAGAAGCCGCCGTAGACCAGGCGCGCGTACTCCATCACCTTGTCGAAGCGCGCTTCCTCGCGCTCGGCCGGGTCCGCGTTGAGGAATTTCTTGCGGTACTTGGCGTTGCCCTCGGCAAACTTCTTTTCCATGCGGGTGATCTGCTCGGGCGTCAGCGTCAGCAGGAAGTCGGCCATGTCGGGCATGGCCTGCTCGAACGATCGGCGCGCCAGTTGCTGTGAGGCGTCCTGGAAGTGCGCGACCTTCGCCGGCGTGACCGGCTGGCCCACGTCGGCCTTGGCCTCCTGCAGCAGGCTGGCGATTTCCGGCAGCTGCGCCTTGCGGTGCCAGGCAAAGAAGCGCGCGATCGCCTCGCGCGTCAGCGGCTCCTGGGCCGAGGTGACATCGACATAATTGTCGATCCACCAGTACGCCAGCCGGTCGCCCTGCTGGTAACCGAGCTTCATGGCGCTGCACGCGCACAAGGCCGCGGCGCCGAGAATCACCAAAATACGCCGCGCCCAACAATTGTGAAATTCGGAAACCACGGTCCTTTGCGCAGAAAGCGCCATGTTAAAATCGGCGCGCATCGGAACCGGGCTCCCCTGATGCCGGCCAGCCAAGTCCTGGCAAGGGTTTGCGGGAACAAGCGCAGGCCCGGCGGCAAGCTTTCGCGAGTCCCGGCGGCGCAGTTTGCCGAGCACCGGGCCAAATACCCGTCCGGCGTTTTCCAGAAGATTTTCGGACACACTCACTTAGGGGTCTCCTTGTGAATATCGTCATTCTCGCCGCGGGCATGGGCAAGCGGATGTATTCCGATTTGCCCAAGGTGCTGCACCCGGTAGCCGGGCGGCCCATGCTCGCGCATGTCCTGGATACGGCCCGTGCGCTGTCGCCGTCGCGGCTGGTGGTCGTGGTCGGCCACGGCGCCGCGCGCGTGCGCGAGGCGGTGGCCGCCGACGATGTCGCCTTCGCCGAGCAGGCCCAGCAACTGGGCACGGGCCATGCGGTGATGCAGGCACTTCCCTTGTTGGACGACAACCAGCCTACGTTGGTTCTCTACGGTGACGTGCCGCTCACCAGCGCGGCGACGCTGCAGGCGCTGGTGGCCGAGGCCGGCGCCCAGCGCTTTGGCGTGCTCACCGTGGAAATGCCCGATCCGACCGGCTATGGCCGCATCGTGCGCGACGCGGCGGGCAGCATCGTCCGCATCGTCGAGCAAAAGGACGCGAGCGAAGCCGAGAAGGCCATCCGCGAAATCAACACCGGCATCATCGTGTGCCCGACCGGCCACCTGCGCAAGTGGCTGTCGACGCTGCGCAACGACAATGCCCAGGGCGAGTACTACCTGACCGACACCGTCGAGCGCGCCGTCGCCGATGGCGTCGAGACGGTTTCGGCCCAGCCCGCGGCGGTGTGGGAGACGCTGGGTGTCAACAGCAAGCTGCAGCTGGCCGAGGTCGAGCGCATCCACCAGGGCAACCAGGCCCGGCGCCTGCTCGAGGCCGGCGTGACGCTGCTGGACCCGGCCCGCATCGATGTGCGCGGCGAGCTCACCTGCGGGCGCGATGTCACCATCGACGTCGGCTGCGTGTTCGAGGGCCGCGTGCACCTGGAAGACGGCGTGCGCATCGGCGCCCATTGCGTGGTCCGCAACAGCACCGTCGGCGCCGGCGCGCAGGTGCACCCGTTCTGCCATGTCGACGAGGCCCGGATCGGGCCCGCCGGCCGCATCGGGCCGTACGCGCGCCTGCGCCCCGGCACCGAGCTGGGCGAGGACGTGCATATCGGCAACTTCGTCGAGGTCAAGAATGCACAGGTGGCGGCACACAGCAAGGCCAACCACCTGGCTTATGTGGGCGACGCCACGGTGGGGTCGCGTGTCAATATTGGCGCGGGTACCATCACCTGCAACTATGACGGGGTGAACAAGCACCGCACCGTGATCGAGGACGATGTCTTCATCGGCTCCGACACGCAGTTGGTGGCGCCGGTGACGGTGCGCCGCGGCGCCACGCTGGGCGCCGGCACCACGCTCACCAAGGAGGCCCCGGCCGACAAGCTGACGCTGTCGCGGGCCAAGCAGCTGACCATCGACGCCTGGCAGCGTCCGGTCAAGCAGCCGAAGCAGTAAGCACCAGCGCCGCCGGCACCAGGCGGCGCCACAGGATTCATACCGGCGCCAGTGGCCAGAGGGCAGGCGCCAGCAAACGGGGGTTCAGCATGTGTGGCATCGTCGGCGCGGTTTCCACGCGCAACATCGTTCCGGTCCTGATCGAAGGGCTGCGCCGCCTGGAGTATCGCGGCTATGACTCGTGCGGCGTCGCCGTCGTGCGCGACGATGCGGTCGAGCGCGCGCGCACCGTGTCGCGCGTCGCCGACCTCGACGCGCAGACGCAGGCGTCCGGCCTGTCCGGCTTCACTGGCGTGGCGCATACGCGCTGGGCCACGCACGGCAAGCCCGACACCGTCAACGCCCACCCGCACCTGTCGGGCGAGACCATCGCGCTGGTGCACAACGGCATCATCGAGAACTACGAGCCGCTGCGCGAAGAGCTGCGCGCGGTCGGCTACGGCTTCGAGTCGCAGACCGATACCGAGGTGGTCGCCCACCTGATCCACCAGGCCTACAGCTATCCCAGCAGCGCCACGCGTGGCGACCTGTTCGCCTCGGTGCGCGCGGTCACCAAGCGCCTGCACGGCGCCTATGCCATCGCGGTGTTCGCCAAGGACCAGCCCGGCCGTGTGGTCGGCGCGCGCGCCGGCTCGCCGCTGGTGGTGGCGCTGGGCGAGAACGAGTCCTTCCTGGCGTCCGACGCGCTCGCCGTGGCCGGCACCGCCAACCGCATCATCTACCTGGAAGAGGGCGATGTGGTCGAGATCACGCTGGACGGCGTGACCATCCATGACGTCAACGACCACGCGGTCGAGCGCGAAGCGCGCGTGGTCGAAGCCCATGCCGCCTCGGTGGACCTGGGCCCGTACCGCCACTTCATGCAGAAGGAAATCTTCGAGCAGCCGCGCGCGCTGGGCGACACGCTCGAGGGCGTCGAAGGCCTGTCGCCGGACCTGTTCGGCGACAACGCCGCCGAGGTCTTCGCCGGCATCGACAGCGTGCTGATCCTGGCCTGCGGCACCAGCTACTATTCCGGCTGCACCGCCAAGTACTGGCTCGAAAGCATCGCCAGGATCCCGACCCAGGTCGAGGTTGCCAGCGAATACCGCTACCGCGACACCGTGCCCAACCCGCGCGCGCTGGTGGTGGTGATCTCGCAATCGGGCGAAACCGCCGACACCATGGCCGCGCTGCGCCATGCGCGCGCGCTCGGCCACGTCCATACGCTGGCGGTCTGCAACGTCGCCACCAGCGCCATGGTGCGCGAGACCGAACTGCGCTTCCTGACCCGCGCCGGCACCGAGATCGGCGTGGCCTCGACCAAGGCCTTCACCACGCAGCTGGCGGCGCTCTACATGCTGACGCTGTCGCTGGCCAAGACCCGCGGCCTGCTGACCGAAGAGGCCGAGGCCCAGGCGCTGACCAACCTGCGCCACCTGCCGGCCGCGCTGCACGGCGTGCTGGCGCTGGAGCCGCAGATCATCGCCTGGTCCGAAGACTTCGCCCGCCGCGAGAACGCACTGTTCCTCGGCCGCGGCCTGCACTACCCGATCGCGATGGAGGGGGCGCTGAAGCTCAAGGAAATCTCGTATATCCACGCCGAGGCCTACCCGGCCGGCGAACTCAAGCACGGCCCGCTGGCGCTGGTCACCGAAGCCATGCCGGTGGTCACGGTCGCCCCCAATGACGCGCTGCTGGAGAAGCTCAAGTCCAACATCCAGGAGGTGCGCGCCCGTGGCGGCCGCCTGTACGTGTTTGCCGACAGCGACACCCAGATCCAGTCGTCCGACGGCATCCAGGTGATCCGCATGCCCGAGCACTACGGCGACCTCTCGCCGATCCTGCACGTGGTGCCGCTGCAGCTGCTGGCGTACCACACGGCCTGCGCGCGCGGCACCGACGTCGACAAGCCGCGCAACCTGGCGAAGTCGGTGACGGTGGAGTAAGGCGGGCGATGCCGGCGCGACGCCGGCCGCAAGCTGCAAAGAGGCCCTGCGGGGCCTCTTTTTCATTGGGCTGCCCGCGCTGCTGTTAGGCCACGGACAGCAGGAACGCCCGCGCCATTTCCTGGTCCAGCCGCCGGTCTGACAGCGCGTAGATGCTTTCGCGGTTGATCAGCGCATACAGCAGCGTGCCGGCCAGCGCCTGGTGGGCGAAGCGGATGCGCAGCTCCAGCTCGGGCGACGGGCCGGCCGGATGCAGCCGCGCCAGGCGCGATGCCAGGTCGACGATGTACTGGCGGTTGAGCTGCCGGATCGGGTCTTCGCCGGTGGTGGCACGCACCACCAGCGAGGCGCGCAGCACGCCTTCATTGCGGCAGGCCCAGATGCGGCTGTCGCGCGCCATGGTACGCACCGCGTCTTCAAGCGTCGTCGGCGCATTGTCCAGCTGTGCCAGGCGCGCCGCCATGGCCTCGCGCAGCGTGGCCAGCGCCAGCGCCTGCAGCGCCCTGAAATAGCTGTCCTTGCCGTCGAAGCGGCTGTAGAACGCGCCGGTGGTGACGCCGGCGCGGGCACAGATCTCCTGGATGGACACCTGTTCCAGCGTGCGCTCGCGCAGCAGCCGCCGGCCGGCCTCGAACAGCCGGTGGGTGGTGCGCAGCCCGCTCGCATAACGCGGCGCGGCATAGCCGGCGTGGCCTTCCAGCGCAATCAGCTTTTCTTTCATGACGACCCCGATCGGTTGCGGCAGTGCTTCCGCGTGCCCCTGCTTGTCCGTGTTTTTACTGATGTCATGAACTGTATCAGGCCACCATACTCGCCAAAAACATAATCCATATTATTAATTCAGCCGTGCCGCCACCATGCGGGACTGCCCGGAGACCGATGCACACATCCCCGCCCCCCGACGCGGAAGCCAGCCTGCTGGCCGGCCTGCGCCGCGTCGTATGCCGCGAGTTGCCCGGCTTCGATGCCGAGGCCGGCATCACCGGCCTGCGCCGCCTGTCCGGCGGCGCCAGCCAGGAGACCTGGTCGTTCACGGTGGCCGGGCCGCACGGGCCGGCGCCGATGATCCTGAGGCGCGATCCCGGCGCAGCGGCGCGCCCCGCGGCAACGGTGTCGGCGCTACAGGCGGGCATGGCGGCCGAGGCCGCGCTGCTGCGGCTGGCCGGCGCGGCCGGGGTGCCGGTGCCGGTGGTGCGGGCGATGCTGGCGCCGCAGGACGGCATCGGCGCCGGCTTCGTGATGGACCGTATCGAAGGCGAGACGCTGGGCGGCCGCATCGTGCGCGAGCCGCGGTTGGCGCGGGCGCGCGAACGGCTGGCCTACCAGTGCGGGCAGGCGCTGGCCGCGATCCATGGCATCGACCGCGCCGCGCTGCCGCCGCTGCGCGAGAGCAATGCCGCCGAGGAGGTCGAGGGTTACCTGCGGCGCTATCGGGCGGCGGGCGAGCAGCGCCCGGTGTTCGAGCTGGCCTTCCGCTGGCTGCAGCGCCATGCGCCGGCAACGGGGCGCGCCACGCTGGTCCATGGTGATTTCCGCAACGGCAACCTGATGGTCGACGAGGCGGGCCTGCGCGCGGTGCTGGACTGGGAGCTGGCGCATGTGGGCGATCCGATGACGGACCTGGGCTGGCTGTGCGTGAACTCCTGGCGCTTCGGCTGCACGGGATTGCCGGTGGGTGGCTTCGGCACGCGCGCGCAGCTGTTTGCCGGCTATGCCGACGCGGGCGGCACGGTCGACGCGGGGCGCGTGCGCTTCTGGGAAATCTTCGGCGTGCTCAAGTGGGGCGTGGCCTGCCAGACCATGTCGCGCGCGCCGCAGGGCGGCGGGCCGCGCAGCGTCGAGCGCGCCGCGATCGGCCGGCGCAGTTCCGAAACCGAGATCGACCTGCTCAACCTGCTGCTGCCGCGTGACCATGCGCCGGCCGGCACGGATTACCGAACCTGACCATGCAAGACACCCCCGATGCCGCAGGCCTGATCGACGCGGTGACCGCCTTCCTGCGTGACACCGCGATCCCCAACCTGGGCGGGCGCGCGGCCTTCGACGCGCGCGTGGCCGCCAATGTGCTCGACATCGTCGCGCGCGAACTGCGCCTCGCGCCCGCGGCGCTGGCCGCCGAGCAGGAACGCCTGCGCGCGCTGCTGGGCACCGACGGCACGCTTGCCGAACTGAACCAGCGCCTGTGCGAGGCCATCGCCAGCGGGCGCTTCGAAGCCGCCACGCCCGGACTTGCCGGCCACCTGTGGGCAGTCACGCTGGCCAAGCTTGCCGTCGACCAGCCCGGGTACAGCAGCTATCGCCAGATTGTCGATCGTGAGGAGACGCTTCCGTGAATTTCCATTTGCCGGCCGAGCTGACGGCCTACCTGGACGAGCTCGATGCCTTTATCGAGGCCGAGATCGCACCGCTGCAGGACGAGCACGACAACCAGCGCTTCTTCGACCACCGCCGCGAATGGGCCCGCACCGACTTCGACAACCAGGGCCTGCCGCGCCCCGAGTGGGAGGCGCTGCTGGCCGAGGCCCGCCGCCGCGCCGATCGCGCCGGCCACCTGCGCTTCGCGCTGCCGGCGGAGTACGGCGGCCGGGATGGCGGCAACCTGTGGATGGCCGTGATCCGCGAGCACCTGGCGGCCAAGGGCCTGGGTTTGCACAATGACCTGCAGAACGAGCACTCGATCGTCGGCAACAAGCCGTTCGTGCTGGTGCTGCGCGATTTCGGCAGCGATGCGCAACGCGCCACGCTGATCCCGGGCATGCTGGACGAGACCGTGAAGCTGAGCTTCGGCCTGACCGAGCCAGAGCACGGGTCCGACGCCACCCACATGGCCACGCGCGCGCGGCCCGAGCCGCGCGGCGGGCGCGGCGGCTGGCGCATCGACGGCGAGAAGATGTGGACCACCGGCCTGCACACCGCCACGCATGTGGTGCTGTTCGCGCGCACCAGCGGCGAGGACGGCGATGCCCGCGGCATCACCGCGTTCCTGGTCCCGGCGCACAGCGAAGGCGTGCGCGTGGAAGAGTATCTGTGGACCTTCAACATGCCCACCGACCATCCGCGCGTGAGCTTCAGCGGGGTCTGGGTGCCGGATGACGCGGTGCTCGGGCAACCGGGCGCGGGCCTCGCCATCGCCCAGCATTTCGTGCATGAGAACCGCATTCGCCAGGCCGCCGCGAGCCTGGGCGCGGCCGAGTACTGCATCCGCGAGAGCGTGAAGTACGCGCGCCGGCGCAAGCCCTTCGGGCAGGAGCTGGCGCGCAACCAGGGCATCCAGTTCCCGCTGGTAGACCTGGCCACGCGTGCCGAGATGCTGCGCGCGTTCATCCGCCAGACCGCCTGGGAAATGGACCGGATGCCCAAGCGCGAGGTGGAGAAGCGCCTGTCGGACAAGGTCTCGATGTGTAATTACACCGCCAACCGCCTGTGCTGCGAGGCCGCCGACACGGCGATGCAGGTGCACGGCGGGCTGGGCTATTCGCGCCACAAGCCGTTCGAGCACATCTACCGCCACCATCGCCGCTACCGCATCACCGAGGGCTCGGACGAGATCCAGATGCGCAAGGTCGGCGCCTACCTGTTCGGCTATATCGGCCGCGACGGCGGCGGGCCGGCGCATCAGTAAGGGGCCCCTGATGCCGGCCGCGGCTGGCATCCCATTGTTCCGGGAGACACGCATGAATCCATCCTACCAGCCGCGCCGCGCGTGGCTGACCGCAGTGCTGTTGTTCTTCTTCCTGGTGGTCAACGCCATGGACAAGATGGTGGTGGGCCTGCTGGCCGCGCCGATGATGGCCGAGCTGGGGCTGACGCCGGCGCAGTTCGGCCTGGTCGGCAGCAGCTTCTTCTGGCTGTTCGCGGTGTCCGGCGTGCTGGGCGGCTTCCTGGCCAATCGCACGCCGACGTCGCGGCTGCTGATCCTGATGGCGCTGGCGTGGTCGCTGTGCCAGATCCCGATCGCGCTGTCGTCCAGCCTGGCGGTGCTGATCGTCTCGCGCGTGCTGCTCGGTTTCATGGAAGGGCCGGCCGCGCCGGTGGCGATCCATGCCTGCTACAAATGGTTTCCGAACAACCGGCGCAACCTGCCGGTGGCGGTGCTGACGCAGGGGGCGGGCATCGGCATCGTGCTGGCGGGCCTGCTGATTCCGGCGGTGGCCGCGCACTGGGGCTGGCGCACCAACTTCTACCTGCTGGCAGTGCTGGGCGTGGTGTGGGCGGTGGCCTGGATCGCGCTGGGGCGCGAAGGCTCGCTGGACGAACGTCCGATCGCGCACGGCAACGCTGGCATCGCCGCGCCGCAGCGGCTGCCGTATCGCGTGCTGCTGAGCGATCCCACGGTGCTGGGCTGCTTTGCCCTGCGGCTGGCGGCGTACTGGGGCCTGGCGCTGTGCCTGACCTGGATCCCGGCCTACCTGCAAAGCGGGCTGGGCTTCGACCATGCCGTCAGCGGCAAGCTGTTTGCGCTGATCGTCGGCACCAACCTGCCGCTGACCATCGCTATCGCATGGTGCTCGGAACGGCTGCTGGCACGCGGGGTGTCGTCGCGGCTGGCGCGCGGCCGGGTCTCGGCGGGCATGCTGCTGCTGGCGGGCGGCTTCTTCCTGTTGCTGCTGTGGCCAGGCACCACGCCTGCCATGCGCGTGGGGCTGCTGGTGCTGGGCTGCGTGTGCGCGCCGGCGATCTATTCGCTCGGCCCGGCGATGCTGGCCGAGGTGGTGCCGGCCGGGCAGCGCGGCGCGGTGCTGGCGATCGATGCCTCGGTATCGTCGGTGGCCGGCGTGCTGGCGCCGCTGGTGACGGGCGTGCTGGTGCAGAACGCGCCCGGCGCGCGCGGCTTTGAACTGGGGCTGGCGCTGTGCGGCGCGCTGATGGTGGTGGCGGCGCTGGCCGGGCTGTGCGTGGTCAACCCCGAGCGCTCGCGCCAGCGCATGGCCGCGCGGCTGCCGGCGGGCGGCCAGGCCGGACAACCCGCGGTGGCTGCGGGCTGACCGCCTCGCATCACGCCACGCCTATGGCGCCGGCCCGGAGCCGGCGCCGGTCTGCGCCACCGCTTCATGCACCAGCGCCGCGAACACACGCATGGCCGGCGACGGGGTGCGCCCGGCCAGCGTGACGATGCCGTACTGCGCCTTCAGCGCGGTGGGCGGGTGCATCGGCAGGGCCACGGCCAGGCGCTGTGCGCACGCCTCGGCCATCATCGCCACCGGCACCAGCGCCACGGCATCGACCGCCAGCAGCAGCGCGCGCAGCGCATGCATGTCGTTGCAGGTGACGGTCATCAGCCCGGGCTCGTCCTCGGGCAGCGGGCCGCTGCCGCCGCTGGCCTCGTGCAGGGCCTGGCGGAAGAAGCGCACGATATGCGGCGGCAGCCGGGTCCCGGCCACCGGGTAGGCGCGCAGGTCGGCCAGGGTGACCTGGCGCTGCCGGGTCAGCGGATGGCCGCTGCGCACGAAGAAAGCCGTTTCCAGTGCCGGCAGCCGGTCGATCTGCAAGTGCGCCAGTTCCGCCAGGCTGCGGCTTTCGCCGACAAAGATGTCGAGCTGCTCGGCTTCGAGCGAACGTCGCATCGCGGCAGTGTCGGCGGTCTCGAGGTCGATGCGCAGCCGCGGATAGCGGCGCACCAGCGCCTCCAGCACCGGGTCCAGCAGGAACGAGGCCGCGAACGGTCCGAAGCCGGCGCGGATCGTGCCGATTTCCACCTCTTCCAGCAGTTGCAGGTCGCGCCGCAGCTCGCGCTGCTCGCGCAGCATGCGGCGCGCGCGCGCCAGGGCCAGCATGCCGGCGGCGGTGGGGCGCACCTTGCCGTAGCTGCGGTCGACCAGCATGCCCAGCTCGGCTTCCAGCGCCTGGATGCTGCGTGTCAGTGCCGGCTGCGACAGGTGCAGCGCGGCCGCGGCGCGCGCGAAGCTGCCTTGTTCCACCAGCGTGACGAAGTGATGCAGCTGCCTCAAGCCCATGAAATAACCATTTATGCATCAAAAACTGAAAAATATTGCATTGGACGTAAGTTCTCAAGCCCACTAAGGTTGTCCTCCAAAACCAAAACCGATCTGGAGACAACATGAACCGACGCGCATGGCTGACGCTGGCCACTGGCGGCCTGGTCGCCGGGCTTTCGCTCGGCGCGGCCCTGCCGGCCGCGGCCCAGGCCTACCCCGCCAAGCCCATCCGCATCGTCGTGCCCTATGTGGCCGGCGGCGGCACCGACACCATCGCCCGCGCCATGGGCGAAAAGCTGAGCAAGCGGCTGGGCCAGCCGGTGGTGGTCGACAACAAGGCCGGCGCCTCCGGCATCATCGGCACCGATGCCGTGGCCAAGGCCGCGCCGGATGGCTACACGCTGCTGATGACGCTGACGCAGTCGGTGCTGACCAACCAGTTCCTGTTCCAGAAGCTGCCTTACGACCCGCGCAAGGACCTGAGCATGATCAGCGTGCTGGCCGACGCGCAGCTGGTGCTGGTGACCCACCCGTCGGTGCCGGCGCGCACGGTGCGCGAACTGGGCGATTACGCACGCGGCCGGCCGGGCAAGCTGAGCTATGCCTCGTGGGGCGTGGGGTCGCTGTCGCACCTGAGCGGCGCCTACTACAGCAAGCTGGTGCACGGCCAGGCCACGCACGTGCCGTACAAGGGCGAGGCGCCGATGCTGCAGGACCTGCTCGGCGGCCAGGTGCAGTTTGGCTTCGCCAGCATCCTCACCGCCAGGCCCTACATCCAGAGCGGCAAGCTCAAGGCGCTGGCGGTGACCGGCACGCAGCGCAGCAGCGCGCTTCCCGACATGCCCACCTTTGCCGAGGCCGGCATGCAGGACAGCGCCTTCAAGACCGTCGGCTGGATCGGCCTGGTGGCGCCCGTGGGCGTGCCCGCACCGATCCTGGCCCGGCTCGAGAGCGAGGTGCGCGCCATCCTGCAGAGCCCCGAGATGCAGGAGCGCATGGTCGCGCTGGGGCTGCGCACGGTGGGCAGTTCGCCGGCCGAGGCGCAGGCGCTCTACGCGCGCGACTGGCCGGTGCTGAAGACGCTGGTGGCGGATTCGGGCGCGAAGCTGGACTGAACTGCAACGATGGCAACGCCCATGGCGGGCGCCGCGGCAAATACCGCGGCGCCCGCTTTTTTGTTTTCATGATGCCGTGCAGGGCGCTTACGAAAACCGAATAGAAACCATTGGCATTCGCATCCGCAAGCAAGTCAGAAAATAGAGAATCCATGCGGCAAGAACGCCGCGGCGCGGGCCCGGATTGCTTGATGTCCGCTTACGCGGGACTACCATGAAGTCACGCGGCGCATTCGCCGTGGCGTCGCTGTGGTCGTGCCATGGCGACATCGCATGTCCCTGTCACAGGGGCATTGGGGGCTGCCATGAAGACTGACAAGAAGGTGATCCAGTTGCTGAACGGGCAGCTGCGGCATGAGCTCACTGCCATCAACCAGTATTTCCTGCATGCCCGCATGTATCGGCACTGGGGACTGCGCGCGCTGGGCAAGCACGAGTATGACGAATCGATCGAGGAAATGAAGCACGCCGACAAGCTGATCGAGCGCATCCTGCTGCTCGATGGCTTGCCCAACCTGCAGGACCTCGACAAGTTGCTGGTCGGCGAGAACACCGAAGAAATGCTCGGCTGCGACCTGAAGCTCGAACTGGTGTCGCAGGCCAGCTGCAAGGATGCGATCAAGTATTTCGAGTCGGTCGGCGATTATGTCTCGCGCCAGCTGGTGGTCGATATCCTCGAGGACACCGAGGAACATATCGACTGGCTCGAAGCGCAGCTGGAGCTGGTGCGCAAGGTCGGCTTGCAGAACTACATCCAGTCCGCCATGGGCGGAATCGAGGACTGAGCCGGCGCGGCGCGCCGCGCGCTCTCCTGCAAAGATTTCCATTTCCCGCTACACTGCGGCCCGCAGCACGTCGCGCCGCTCCGGCGCGATGTCAGCGGCGGGGTGGCAGAGTGGTTATGCAACGGCCTGCAAAGCCGTGTACGACGGTTCGATTCCGGATCCCCGCCTCCATCTTCCTGCCCGGGCGCATTGCGCCCGGCGCACCTGCGCAGTCGCGCGCGATCGCTACGCTTTCCTTTTTTTCACGCGCCTGTCATCGGCCTGCGCCATGAATGCGGCGGGCTGTGCCGCACGCGCCCTGACCGGTATGCCGCAACGGTTCCGGACACGCGTTTATCCCCAATGGATCAACCGCAGCGAATCGGGTAATGTTGCCCGACAGGCCGCTGGCCTGCGTGCAACCCGTGCCGCCAGTCGGCGGCACCGCCATGTCCGGGCTTCCATGGCGTTTCCCCTCGCGAGGCAGTGTGAAAAAGAGAGGCTCCAGATGATGAAAGACCTGCGCATCCGCGTAGCCGTGCCGACGGATGCTCCCGCCGTGGGCGAGGTGCTGGATCGATGCGGGCTGCCGGTGGACGGTGTACCGCGCTTGCTCGAGCATTTCCACGTTGCCGTCCTTGGCACGCAGATCATCGGCTGCGCCGCCGGCGAGCGCTGCGGCGAGACCGTGGTGATCCGTTCCGTGGGCGTGCTGCCCGAACACCGCGACCAGGGCGTGGCCACCCACGTGGTGCGTGCCGCGCTGATGCGCGCCCGCGCCAACGGCGCACGGCGCGCCGTGCTGCTGGCGTCCAGCTGCCCCAGCTATTTCGCGCGCTACGGCTTTACGCTGGTGCCGGCCGCGAAGCTGCCGCCCGAGGTCATGTCGTCGAGCGAATTCCACCGCGCGGCGGACACGCCGCCGTTGTGCATGTGGTGCGAGCTGAGCTGATCCTCCGCAAGCCGATGGCGAGCCGCTGCGCTCGCCTCAGTGGTCCTATCAGTGATCGCCGTCGCAGCGGCTGATCTCCACCGTTACGTGCACCAGTTCCTCGTGCACCGACAGCGCCTCGCGCACGCGCTGCGGAGTCAGCGCGGCATCATGCGTGACCAGGCAGACGATGCAGGCAAAGTGCTGACGGCCCACGCGCCACACATGCAGGTCGGACACGCGGGTACTGTCGTCGCCGTGATCGAGGCCGGCCAGCACCTCGCGCACCTCGTCCACCACCGGGTGGTCCATCTCGCGGTCCAGCAGCACCGTGCCGCTCTGGCGCATCAGGCCGATGGCCCAGCGGCCGACCAGTACCGCGCCCACCAGCCCCATCACCGGATCGAGCCAGTTCCAGCCCAGCCACCAGCCGCCTGCGAGCGCGACGATCGCCAGCACTGAGGTCGCGGCATCGGCCAGCACGTGCACATAGGCAGCGCGCAGGTTGAGGTCATGATGGTGATGGTCGTGGCTGTGATGGTGACCGTGGTCATGGCCGTGGTCGTGGCCATGCGCATGGCCGCCGAGGATCAGCGCGCAGCCGAGGTTGACCAGCAGCCCGAGCGCGGTCACGGCCATCGCTTCGCGATAGTGGATCGCCTGCGGCACGAACAGGCGCTCGACCGAGCCCGCCGCCATCAGCGCGGCAATGCCCAGCAAAAACACCGCGCTGGCGAAGCCCGCCAGCACTTCTATCTTCCAGGTGCCGAAGGCAAAGCGCCAGTCGCCGGCGTAGCGGCGCGCGGCGGCGTAGGCGAAAGCTGACAGCCCGATGGCCAGCGCGTGCGAGCTCATGTGCCAGCCATCGGCCAGCAGCGCCATCGAGTTGAACCAGAGCCCGGCGGC
This sequence comes from Cupriavidus sp. SS-3, assembly GCF_035818815.1. NCBI lineage: Bacteria > Pseudomonadati > Pseudomonadota > Betaproteobacteria > Burkholderiales > Burkholderiaceae > Cupriavidus > Cupriavidus sp. SS-3. The sequence continues at coordinate 4,027 of NZ_JAYLVT010000027.1, read as the reverse complement.
GATTTCCGCCACCATGGTGATGGCGGTGATCACCATCACCAGGCGCGTGCCGCGTTCGGCGGCGCGGTTGCCCGCGTCGAAGGCGTGGCTGTGGGTCCAGGCGGACAGGTCTTGGGTATGCATGGGGAACGTGCTTTGCGCTTGAAAACTCGGCGAATTGTCTGGCGCAGGGCCAGGCAGGCCCAAGGGTAGCAGAGACCAGTGCGCATGCCGTGGCATCCCCGACGGCCTCAGGGGTGGGTTTGGGTTGCGTCAGGAAACGGGGGGCGGTATCGCTGCGTGTGCCTTATATGCAACAGATTCCCGCGAGAGACGTAAGGAATCTTTTCTTTCGCTTACATACATTCATGAATGGATGTATGATCCAGCGAAAAATTCACGTCCCCGTCATATCTTTGTTGACCGTACCGAGATGAGCTATCGCTTTATTGCCACCTGTCTTGCCGCCTGGGTAGGCGTTTGCGCCACCGCCGGCTGGCTGGTCGAGCGTCTCTGGAGCTGAGCGCCGGCCAGGCCGCCTGCCTCGGCCTCAAGCCGCCTGCCGCGCCTGCGCCAGGCTGTCAAAGAACTGCCACAACTGCGGCGCGTCGCCGGTGGCCACGTTGAAGCGGATCCACGGCGAGTCGGTTTCGTCCGGCTCGAAATACGATCCGGGCGCCAGCCAGATGCCATGCTCCAGTGCCAGCGTGGCAAGGCGGTTGCCGAGCAGCGGACCGCCGCGGCGACTGGCCAGCCACCGCGCCTGCACCGCCTCGTTCAGGCGCGCCCACGCGAACATCCCGCCTTCCGGGCGCAGCAGCACCTCCAGCCCGTGGGCCTCCATCTTTTCCGTGACGCGGTCCTGCTGCGCCCGCAGCCGTTCGGACAATGCCGCCACATGGCGGCCATAGTGGCCGCTGGTCAGCACCGAATACACCAGCCGCTCCGTCACCTCCGATGAGGTCAGGCCGACGGCCATCTTGGTGCGCGCAAAGGCCTTGGCCAGGTCCGGGCTGGCGGCCAGGTAGCCGACCCGCAGCGACGGTGTGATGGTCTTGGAAAAACCGTTGACATAGACCACCTGCGACAGACCGTCCATGGCCGCCAGCATCGGCGAGCCCGCCGGCGCCAGTTCGCGGTAGATGTCGTCCTCGACCACCAGCAGCCGGTGCTGCTCGGCCAGTTGCAGCACGCGGAAGGCGTTCATGCTGGTGAGGCTGGCGCCGGTCGGGTTCTGCAGCACGGTGTTGATGAACAGCGCGCGCGGGGCGTGGGCGCGCAGCGCGTCCTCCAGCGCGTCGGTGTCCAGCCCCGCCGCCGTGCGCGGCACGCCGACCACGCGCAGCCCGGCCAGCCGCAGGATCTGCAGCAGGTTGCAGTAGCAGGGCGATTCCACCAGCACGGTATCGCCGGCACGCAGCAGCGTGCGCACCACCAGGTCCAGCGCCTGCGTCGCGCCCTGGGTCAGCACCACCTGCTGCGCCTGCAGCGGGATGCCGTACTGGCCCAGCCCCGCGGCAATGTGCTCGCGCAGCGGCGCAAAGCCATACGGATGACCGTAGCCCGACAGCTGCGCCGCCGGCACGCGGGCCGACGCGCGCATGGCCTGGTGCAGGCCTTCCTCGTTGAGCCAGTCGCCTGGCAGCCAGCCCGCGCCGGCCTTGATCGGAACCGAATGGTCGGCAAACACGTCCGATAGCAGCCATGCGGCATTCAGCCCCGGCGCTTCCCAATGCGGCGCGCGCGCATGGCCGGCCGGCGCATGGCGGTGCGCCACGGTGTAGCCGGAGCCAGGGCGCGCGGCGAGGTAGCCGAGCGCGGTCAGCCGTCCGTAGGCCTCGGCCACGGTAAAGGTGCTGACGTGGTGGTGCTGGGCAAAGCGCCGCACCGACGGCAGCGCCGTGCCGGGACGCAGCGCGCGCTGCTCCACCAGCGCGGCGATGCCGGCGACGATCTGCTCGGTCAGGGTGTCGCCGTCGCGGCGGCTGCGGGTCAGGTTCAGGGTCAGCATCAGGCACTCGGGCAGGCGTGGACCTGTACAGTTTAGCGGCTGCCGGCCGACGCGCGGACCCAGGCATTCCGTCACGTGAAAATTGCCGCGCTGCAGCGTGCGATGCCCGCGCCGCGGCATGGGCGGCGCGCGGCGAGATCGTCCGGGTGCGGTGCCGGCGTGCTACTTGCCTGTACGGTCGGGCGTGATCAAACTGTACGGTAAGGCGTGGTTGTCCGGACTGTATATTTTGTCGGCCAGTCGCCGCCGGTAGAGTGGCCCTCATTGCCGCGCCGCCAGCCGGCGCGCCGCCCCCAACCGACCCGATTTCCCCCTAGGAGGACGTATGGACGCCGCCAAGACCGTGATTCCCGATCTCGATGCGCTGTGGATGCCCTTCACCGCCAACCGCCAGTACAAGGCGGCGCCGCGCCTGCTGGCGTCGGCCAGCGGCATGTACTACACCACCCACGACGGCCGCCAGATCCTGGACGGTTGCGCCGGCCTGTGGTGCGTCGCGGCCGGCCACTGCCGCAAGGAAATCGCCGAGGCGGTGGCACGCCAGGCGGCCACGCTGGACTATGCGCCGCCATTCCAGATGGGCCATCCGCTGTCGTTCGAGGCCGCCACCAAGTTGGCGGCGATTATGCCGCAGGGCCTGGACCGCATCTTCTTCACCAACTCGGGCTCGGAGGCGGTCGACACCGCGCTGAAGATCGCCCTGGCGTATCACCGCGCGCGCGGCGAAGGCCAGCGCACGCGCTTTATCGGCCGCGAGCGCGGCTACCACGGCGTCGGCTTCGGCGGCATGGCAGTGGGCGGCATCGGGCCGAACCGCAAGGCCTTCTCGGCCAACCTGATGCCGGGCACCGACCACCTGCCGGCCACCTTCAACCTGGCCGAGGCCGCCTTTTCCAAGGGCCAGCCGCAATGGGGCGCGCATCTGGCCGACGACCTCGAGCGCATCCTCGCGCTGCATGACCCGGCCAACGTCGCCGCGGTGATCGTCGAACCGCTGGCGGGCTCCGCCGGCGTGCTGGTGCCGCCGGTCGGCTACCTGGAAAAGCTGCGCGAGATCACCAGCCGCCACGGCATCCTGCTGATCTTCGACGAGGTCATCACCGCCTTCGGCCGCCTCGGCGCGGCCACCGCGGCCGAGCGCTTCAACGTGACGCCGGACCTGATCACCATGGCCAAGGCGATCAACAACGCCGCGGTGCCGATGGGCGCCGTCGCCGTGCGCCGCGAGGTGCATGACGCGGTGGTCAACTCGGCCGCGCCGGGCACGATCGAACTGCTGCACGGCTATACCTATTCCGGCCACCCGGTGGCCGCGGCGGCGGCGATCGCCACGCTGGACCTGTACCAGCGCGAAAACCTGTTCGGCCGCGCCGCCGAGCTGGCGCCGGTATTCGAGGCCGCGGCGCACGGCGTGCGCGGCGCGCCGCACGTGAAGGACATCCGCAACTACGGGCTGGTAGCCGGCATCGAGCTGGAGTCGCGTCCGGGCCAGCCGGGCGCGCGTGCCTACGAGGCCTTCCTCAAGTGCCTGGAGCTGGGCGTGCTGGTGCGCTACACCGGCGACATCCTGGCGTTCTCGCCGCCGCTGATCATCTCGGAAGCGCAGATCGGCGAGATGTTCGATACCGTGAAGCAGGCGCTGCAGGACATCAAGTAAGCGACATCGAGCCAGCGGCCCGCGCCGCCTCCCATTGCCGCCGGGCCCGCGGGCCCGGCCTCCCCGATTGCACGCCGGGGCACGCCATGCGCGCGCCGCGGCCCTCGAAGGAAATCCCAAGTGAGCATCGCAGAAAACCGGCAACTGGCCGAAGTCCATCATTTCATCGGCGGCACCGTGCGCCGCGCCGGCGGTCAGCGCCAGGCGGATGTATTCAACCCCGCCACCGGCGAAGTGTCCGCACGCGTCGCGCTGGGCACCGCCCAGGACGTGGCCGATGCCGTCGCCGCCGCCAAGGCCGCCTTCCCGGCGTGGGCCGACACTCCGCCGCTGCGCCGCGCGCGCATCCTGTTCAAGTTCAAGGAACTGCTGGACCAGCA